>JBBRBK010000003.1:0-101741 GCA_038205935.1 Campylobacterales bacterium | reverse complement strand
AACAGCTTCAGCCATAGTCTTACATGTAGGCTGTAAAACCTCACTACCGTTGTATGTCACGTAGTGGTAATCATCAAGAAGTTTCAATTGCATTTTGGTGATGTTACAAATGGCTTTACTGTCATAATTAAGCGAATTTATTTTTACATCCTGCCCATAATATGCTGTTCTGAGTTTTGCTTGTGTACAGTTTGTAATGGTAGTATTATCCCAATCAATTGCAAAGGGTGTAGCTGTTAGATTGATATTACTAAAAGATGAACCCATGGTATTAAAAGTGGTAATTCCAGTTCCTGATATGGTTTGTGGAAGTAGTTGTGTTGTCGAGTTTGCTTTTACTTTTAAGGTATAAGCATTTATCTCAATCGCATCAAAACTTGATGCGTGTGTACTGGCTTCAGTATAATAGTTTGTACTTGCAAGTGTATTGTTATTAAAGACAAAGTTATTAGAGTTATTTTTAATAGGCAAGGCAATATAGTCTTTATTGTTGTAGCAGTAGATTTCGATAGATCTATTAACATCATTAAAAGGGTTTGCTATATGAAACCCATTAGATAAACCATTTCTCTCACAGTAACCCATATTATCATCATCAATGATAGTCATTGTTGCAACTGGCCTAGAGATTGTAGTATTAGCTATAGGATTAGAAAGTGTGATAGAAAAATTTTCATCATTTTCAGGAATCGTATCTCCATTGATCCATACTGAAATATTTTGGTCAGCATACGGACTTGTAAATGTCAGTGTTCCAGATGTTGCATTATAATCACCTGGTGTAGTTGTAGTGGAATGCACTGCAGTTCCATCGGTAGTAGTATAGTTGACTGTATATGTTCCCGTTTGAGGATTGCTGATGTGTACTGGAACCTGAACAAGGTGATATCCGGTGCTTCCTTCTGTTATGTTTTGGTCTGTGATTGAAAAAGTTGGTGCGATCCCTGTTCCTTGAATATTAAAAGTATAAGGAGAGTTTGTTGTATCATTACTTGCTATTGAGATAGTATTGCTGTTTGTTCCTGATGTAGTAGGAGTATATTTGATAGTAAAAGTTGTCGACCCACTTGCTGCGACAGGAGAGGTGGGCTGAGTTGTGACCGAAAAAACACCAGTAGCTGTAACAATAGGAGTTCCAGTCAGGCTGAGCGCCGCAGTTCCTGTGTTTTGAATCGTAAAAGTTTTACTAACACTACTTCCAACTGCTACAGTTCCAAAATCAGTATTATCAGTTGTGCTTGGTGTGGTGTCACCATTGGGAATAGTTGTACTATTTCCTTGGATATTGATTTTAGGACTAATCACTGTGATAGCATTGTTCATCGTCGAGCTATCGATTGTTCCAGCACTACAATCATTCTTTGAAGAAGCTACAAATGTTACGGAATATATACCAGATGGGCTTGGAGCTGTAATGTCAAATGTTTCACTATAGTTACTATTACCGTTATGATCAGTATGATTAACGCAAGTTGTAGTCCCTGTGCCAATTTTCCACGAAGTAGAGTGCCAATTTGTGCTATTTATAGTAACATTTACGACCGCACTGATGGTGGCATTAGGAGCAACTGAAACACTTGATGAGCCATTGAGCGTAGTAGATGTAATGTTGATCCCAGCCTCTGATGTTGCAGGGATAAGAAAGATAAACATTATCATAAACCAAAAAATAGCCAAAACCCTCGAAAAAATATTTGTAAGTTTCATAACACACCCCTTTAAAGTTAAAATAAAAAAGCACCAAAAATTAGGGCTCAACAGTTTTTTAATCTTTACCTTTTCTAATTATACTCTCAACCTAGCTTTACAAAAGGTTAACTTTATAAGTTATAAAGTTTTGTAATATCGTCAAGACTGAGATTTATGTGAATTTTACTAGATTGATTATATCAAAATGTTTTTAAAAGAAGGGCTTACATAACATAAAGAGTTTTTCAATACTAAACTCAATTTCTATAGATATTTGATTACTTTTATGGGAAACTTTTTTACATAAAGTATATTTTTATATTTTGCTATTAAACAAAAAAATATCGATATAATCACGAAAAATATCAACTAAAAAGATGTGAAATGAACTATAGATACATCGGTAAAACGGGGCTTCGTGTGAGTCCTATCTGTATGGGAACTATGACTTTTGGCTCGCAATGCGATGAAAAAGAAGCTTTTAAGATCTTGGACAAAGCGTATGATGCGGGCGTAAACTTTTACGACACGGCGGAGCTTTATCCTGTACCGCCTACAAAAGAGAGTAGCGGTATCACCGAAGAGATGGTAGGACGTTGGCTAAAAACCAAACCGCGCGATAGCATCATCTTAGCTTCGAAAGTCGCTGGTGCTGCAAACGGCTGGTTTGTTCCGCCTATCCGCCATGGACTCACAGCCATCGACAGATTTCATATCGAGCGTGCTATTGAAGGCTCACTAAAGCGTCTTGGCACGGACTATATCGATTTGTATCAGATGCACTGGCCCGATACTATTGTGCCTATTGAAGAATCTCTTCGTGCTTTTGACTCACTTGTGCAAAGTGGAAAAGTACGCTACATAGGCACTTCTAACGACACGGCATACGGTACATGTAAAGCTTTGATGAGTTCAAAACATGAGAAACTTTCCCGTTTTGAATCGATCCAAAACAACTTCTCACTTTTAAACAGAAGATTTTTGGATGAGCTTTCTACTCTCGCACGTGCTGAGAAGATCTCACTTCTTCCATATTCTCCACTTGCAGGTGGAGTTTTAAGCGGAAAGTACAATCAAGCACAAAACGCAGAGGGAAGATTTTTTGAGTATGTCCACTCTACAAATCCTCGTAATCGACTGATGGCGCAAAGATTTATGAATGATAGAACTTTGGCTTCCACACAAAAATATCTCAAAATCGCCGCAGATGCAGGACTTGATCCCGTCACCATGGCCATTGCATGGACGAAACAGTTTGATTTTGTGGCTTCGACGATTATCGGTGCAACTTCGTCACAACAACTCGATGCAAGTTTAGCTGCGATGGATCTTGTTTTGAGTGATGAGGTTTTAAAAGCATGCGATAAAGTACACAGTGAAATACTTTATCCAATGGGTTAATGATGAAAAACATACTATTTACTCTTCTTCTCTCAGCGATTTTTCTTTTTAGCGGATGTAGTGTTAAAAACTACGAGATGAATGAGTCAAAGATCATCGTGATAAAATCTCCGCAGATCAAATACGGCGATCTTGGATATATCCGAGGTCACGGAAATTCGCTCAAAATCGAGCTTTATGAGATGGGAAATGTTGTCAAAAGCATAGAGATAAATAATTTCATTTGTGTTGATGATGGCTGTATGCTTAAAAGTGTGTTTAATAAGAAATATCTCAATAGCAATTATCCCTCAGATATTTTAGAAAATGTGATCCTCGGACATCCTATCTATGATGGAAAAAATCTAAAAAAAATGTATGACGGATTTGGGCAAAAGATCAAAGATGAGGATGTCAATATTGACTATGAAGTCAATCATCAGAGCATCAGATTTAAAGACAGTAAAAATGGTATTTTATTGAAAATCTCCTCTCCGTCAAAATAATTTTCAAGTTAAAAATATAAAGGAATATTATGAAATATGTAGGCGCACATACATCTGCGAGCGGCGGGGTTACAAATGCTGTTCTTAATGCACAAAGTATCGGAGCAAAAGCATTTGCCCTCTTTACAAAAAATCAAAAAAGATGGGACGCAAAGCCGCTTGATACGAAAACGATTGATAGCTTTAAAGAAGCCTTACATGGTAGCGGAATTTTGCCTCGTCATGTGTTACCGCACGATTCATATCTCATAAATCTGGGACATCCTGAAGATGAAAAACGTGAAAAATCGATGGAAGCTTTTTTAGATGAGGTACAAAGATGTTCCCTTTTAGGACTTGACAGACTCAATTTTCATCCGGGAAGTCATCTCAAGCAGATCAGCGAAGATGAGTGTATGGCGCGCATTTCTGAGGCTATGAATATCACGCTGGATAAAACTTCAGGTGTTACACTTGTCCTTGAAAACACCGCAGGACAGGGAAGCAATCTTGGCTGGAAGTTTGAACATCTAGCGCAGATCATCGATAAAGTTGAAGATAAAAGCCGTGTGGGCGTGTGCATCGATACTTGTCATATGTTTACCGCAGGATACGACATAAGAACGCGCGAGGCTTATGATATCACTATGGCGCAGTTTGAAAATATCGTGGGATTTGGGTATCTTAAAGGGATGCATATCAATGATTCCAAGCCAGATCTTGGCTCACATGTAGACCGTCATGAATCTCTTGGAAAGGGAAAAATCGGGCTTGATGCTTTTAGATTTATCATGAATGATGAGCGCATGGATGATATTCCACTTATACTAGAAACGATAGATGAGACCATCTGGGCGGATGAGATTAAGCTTTTGTATTCTTTTGTAGATTAAGTTTTTTTTATATAGAATGCTTGGAAATGAAAATCTTGGGGAAGATATATAAATGAAAAACATAGCTTTATTCTTGTTGGTTGGAACCACTGCTGTGATGGCAGGTGGATACAAAATACCTGAAAGCTCACTCAACGCAGTGGCACTTTCAAATGCCTATGTAGCAAACGCAAACGGTGCAGATGCATCGTACTACAATCCTGCAAATATGGTTTTTAGCGAGAACAAAAGCGGAGCGATAGAAGTCGATTTGACTTATATTGGGCTTTCGGCGATGGATTTTAAAGGAACAACTGGAACAACGCCAACAGACACAAGTTCAAAAACTGAAAACTTTATAGTTCCGACGCTTCATTATGTTTCTTTCAAAGATGATAGAGCTGTGGCAAACAGTACATTAAATGGAGAGTTTACAAATTCTCGCGCATACCTTGTAAGTCTTGGAACGGAATACAAATTTTAATGGCTTTAAATTATCCATATAAAAATTTCTATGAAATGGCAGTGGCAAATGCCGCTTCCAATCCAAAGAAAAAAGTTGTTTTTATTGATAATGAGAAAGTAAGCAATAAAGAGTTATTGGAAAAGATTGATTCTTTTGCAAGATTTTTAGAGCTTTGCGGACTTAAAGAAAACGAAAAAGCAGCACTGATTTTACCCAATTCATTGGAATTTTTGATCGCTGTTTTTGCCATAGGCAAACTCGGCGGAGTCGTCGTCCCGATAAATAATATGTTAAAACGGGATGAAATTTCCTATGTTTTAGGTGACTGTGAAGCAAAAATACTTATTACTTCTATAGATTTTGCAAATGAAACACAGAATATGGGTGCTCATACAAAAGTAGAAAAAACTATCTGGATAGATGAAGTTCCCTCACAAGATAACAATAATCTGCTTTATCTTGAAAAAGAACACAGCACTTTAAACCCGCAGAGTACTTTACATGCGAAGTGCCCTGTGGGGGTAAGCCGAGACCTTGATGATCTTGCCGTCATATTTTATACTTCTGGAACAACTGGACATCCTAAAGGTGCGATGCTTAGTTACAGAAATATCTTCTCAAATCTCGTAGGAGTCATGGAGATTTTTGATATACGCCAAAAAGATAGATTTATTTTGTATCTTCCGATGTTTCATGCTTTTACGTTTACTGTGATGATGATCTTGCCTGTTTTCGCAGATGCATCCATTGTTATCATTAGAAAGCTTTTACCATTTAGCAATATCATCAAGCAGACATTGCTCAAGCGTGTCACGATATTTTTAGGTGTTCCTGATATTTATAATGCACTTATTCGGGCAAAACTACCATGGTACTTTTTGTGGTTTAATTCGATAAGAGTATTTATCTCAGGTGCTTCGGCTTTGAGCGAAGAAACGTTAAACAGATATACAAAAGTATTCAAACGTGCAAAAATGCTAGAGGGATATGGTCTGAGCGAGTGCTCACCTGCGGTGTGTGTAAACTCCATAACGGCGCAAAGAATCTACTCTGTGGGACGCGCAATCCCCGGATATGAAGTGAAAATCGTAGATCATGAGATGGTCGAAGTTCCTTATGGAGATGTGGGAGAGATCATAGTCTATGGAGATTGTGTGATGCAAGGATATCTGAACAATCCACAAGCTACTGACGAGACAATCATCAACGGCTGGCTTAAAACAGGCGATCTGGGAAAGATGGATGAAGATGGTTTTGTGTACATCGTAGATCGTATTAAAGATCTCATTATCTCAAAAGGGATAAATATCTATCCACGACAGATAGAAGAAGAGCTAATGAAACTTTCTTATGTTAAACTTTGCGCAGTGGTTTCTAAACCAGATATAAACAGCGGTGAAATTCCAGTAGCATTTATAGAACTTGTAGAAGATGTCGATAGAATAAACATCACACAGGCAAAAGTCAAAAGTGATTTGAAGCAAACTTTGGCAAACTTTAAGATACCAAAAGTAGTTCATTTTGTAGATGATTTACCAAAAACAGCAACAGGAAAGGTACTTAAACGCGTTTTAAAAGAGCGTATAAGACAGGGAGAAATTTGAAAAACGTAATAAATTTTATAGAGCACGAAGATGTCATCAAGAGTGAGCTTTTTTCACAACTCAAGTGTAGTGAAGCAGAAGTTAAGATACTCCAACAATTAGTAAAAAAGTTTCTTCAAGGCAATGAAGATATGCTTGTTTTGGAAGTTTTACAAGATCTTTACGGTGCAGATGATTATATTTATCTCGACCATTTAACAGATATCAAAGTGCTTTTGGAACTCGGCTGGATCAATCAGCGAACATTTACGCCGGTAAAGATCAGCGAAGTGATAAATCTAGAACTTTTAAACGGAGTAGTTGGACTTACTTCATCTTTTTTAAGACTTTTAGAAGAGGGAAGTTTAGAACTTTCTCTTCCAGATGTGAAGCCTTACGGAGATCATTTGGAGTACTTACAAGATCAGTTTTTTAGAATTGAGATGTATCAAAAGATGAGTGCTATTCGTCATAATGTGCATGAACATTCTCTTGGAATCGACCGTATTCAAAACAAGGTCAACCTTCTTGAATCAAGAATAGCTGAGAGAATTAAAGAAACTGCGGAAGATATTGTTTTAGATAAATTCATAAAGCAAAAAAAACTCGAGAAAAAAGAGGAAGTGATCTTTTTGGCGCTTCTTCGTGAAGAATATAATGCGACAGATACTTCTCTTCGAGAGATGAATGCGCTTATTGATTTGATCTCTTTTGATGATTATGACCGCATAAAAAATCGCTCACTTTTGGAAGATGGCTCGAAACTCATTGGAGAAGATATCATCGATTATGAAGAGATGCTGAACCCTTTTGGCGGGATTTCAAGATCTTTTTATATCACAGATGAGATACTGCAATCGATCATCCATCCACAAAAAAAGAAAAAAGTGACAAAGCTCAAACTCGATATGCTGATAAAAGATCAAGATATTTTTGAACTTATCGACCCTGAGACTAATTTGAATGATGTGGTTTTACATCCAAAGACACGAGATACACTTGACAATCTGATGCGTCAAGTGGATAAAGAGGTCGTCGCACGCCTTGTTGCTTGGGGCATTAAAGATAAGAAAAGCGGCATTGATGCACGCATCATTTTTTACGGAGCTCCGGGAACAGGAAAGACGATGACAGCGCACTCTTTGGCAAAATCTCTTAAACGTCAAGTGCTAAGTTTTGACTGTTCAAAAATCCTTTCCATGTATGTCGGTGAGAGTGAAAAAAATGTCCGTAAAATCTTTGATACCTATTATGAACTGACATTGCAAACGAAGACTGAGCCGGTTTTACTGCTTAATGAAGCAGATCAGTTTTTAAGTGCGCGTTCAAGCGGTCCTGGTGGCGGAGCAGAACAGATGCACAATCAGATGCAAAACATCTTTTTAGAGCAGATAGAAAAATTTAAAGGGATTTTAATCGCTACGACAAATCTCTTGGAAAATATTGATGTTGCCTTTTCAAGGCGCTTTAATTATAAAATTGAGTTTAAAAAACCAAATGAGAAACAGCGTCTTGAATTATGGAAAAAAATGCTTCCAAAGGATGCACCATATGAAAAAGATTTTGATGTTGAAAAACTTGCATCATATTCCCTAACAGGTGGACAGATCAATCTTATTATCAAAAATACTGCCTATAGTGTGGCGATCAAGCAAGAACCACTCTTTAGTTTGGATGATTTTATCTCTCATATTCAAAAAGAAAAAGAGGGAAATTTTGATAGTGAGAAATCTGTCGGATTTTTAACGAAATAAATTATTTTTTCTATAATTTGTTACGAAATTACACTTAATACTCTTATCTGAGATTATAGTGTTTCTCTTCGTGACACTGTTACTGCTTGTTACCCTAAACTCCTCTTGCTTTAATACTCTTTTTGATATAGTTCACTCAACTGTTTTTTCAACGCTTTAGTGTAATTTTACGTAATATAATGTAAACTCTTCACAGTGTTTGATAACAAAAAATAAACGAAGGTAGGATGTATGGAGCATATTCACACTGCAAATACATATTTTGGGGTATTTGTACTATTCGCACTCACGTTTGGTGCATTTTTTTCTACAACGACTATCGCAAGACTCGTAAGCCGTGCGATGGCGGCAAAAGATACGGAAAAGATAAAACTCTCTGTCTACGAGTGTGGACCTGAGATCACAAAACAGCCAAATAGACTGTCTCCGCAGTTTTATCTTTTTGCATTACTCTTTATACTTTTTGATGTTGAGATCGTCTTCATGTTCCCTTGGGCAGTGGATTTTAAATATCTTGGTTGGTTCGGATTCGTCGAGATGCTGACGTTTATCTTGTTGCTTGCAATTGGTTTTGTATATGCATGGAAAAAAGGAGCCTTAGAATGGCACAACATAAAGTAAATTATACGCAAAATGCTGGTCTTCCAGTAGCTCTTACTACGATAGACAAAGTTGTAAACTGGGGTCGTTCAAACTCTATTTGGGCACTCACTTACGGTCTTGCATGTTGTGGTATCGAGATGATGGCCTCTGGCGCATCTCGTTATGACTTTGACCGTTATGGTACGATATTTAGAGCATCTCCTCGCCAAGCAGATGTTATGATCGTTGCTGGAACTTTAACAAAGAAACATGCTGAATTCATTAAACGTTTATATGATCAAATGACTGAACCTAGATGGGTTATTTCGATGGGTTCATGTGCAAATACAGGCGGTATGTTTAACACATATGCAACTGTTCAAGGTGTTGACAGAATTATCCCAGTTGATTTATATCTTCCAGGCTGTGCACCTCGCCCTGAAACACTTCAGTATGGTGTTATGCTTTTACAGAAAAAAATTCGTTCTGAGAAAGCGATTAAATCTCAAAAAACTAAGAGGTTGATGTAATGAGAGCCTATACACCAAAAGATGATGTACAAGCAAAAGCGTACTATACAGACAGGTTTTATGTTTCTCCTCAAGTACCAAAGCAAGATGTTTCAAGTGATGAAGTTTTTGCCGCTGATTTAGAAGCGATTAAAGCGAAATTTGAAGTGCTTGAAGCATATATCCAAGTTGAGCAGATGGTTGTTTATATCAATGCAAAAGATAACGTCGATGTCATCAAACTTGTAAAAGAAGAACTTGATTATACTCAGCTTTCAGAGATGAGCGCAATCGACTGGGTAGCTAAAAGCGGACAGTTTGAGATCTTTTATCAGATGCTTTCAATGGGCAAAAGAAAACGTATCCGTATCAAATGTTTTATAGGTAAAGACGAAGCCATCAACAGTGTAGAAAAACTTTTCCGATCAGCTGACTGGTCTGAGCGTGAGATGTATGATATGTTTGGGATTGAAGTCAATAATCATCCATTTTTAAAACGTATCTTGATGCCATATGACTGGGAAGGTCATCCACTCCTTAAAACGTATCCACTTGAGGGTGATGAGTTTGCGGCATGGTATGAAGTAGATAAAATCTACGGCAAAGAAGCTCGTGATATTATAGGGCCTGAAATCCGTGATACTGCGCGTGTTGACCGTTACGACAGTGAGCGTTTTGGACGTTTAGGACATGAAGTTCCTAAGGGCACAAAAATCACAGGAAATGAGCCTAAAACTCCTCTTGCTTATCAAGAAGAGGGCGGCGTGTTTATGATTGACAGATTTGATGAAGAAAAATCAGTAATTATTACAGATAGGAACAGGTAGACTTATGCAACATCAAAACAGACTAAGACCATTTTTTGAAAATATTACGTTTGATCGTGACGATAATGAGATGATTCTAAATTTTGGGCCGCAACACCCATCAGCTCACGGTCAACTTCGTTTGATGCTTCACCTCCAACAAGAGATGATCACTAAAGCGCATCCAGATATAGGATATCTTCACCGTGGTATGGAGAAGATGGCTGAAAATATGATTTATAATGAGTTTATGCCAACAACTGACCGTATGGATTATATCGCTTCAAGCTCAAACAACTACGGTTTTGCACTTGCTGTTGAAAAACTCATAGGTCTTGAAGTACCTCGTCGTGCTAAAGTTATCCGTATGCTACTTTTAGAGATCAATAGATTGATGTCTCACCTTTTCTGGTTAGCTACAACGGCACTTGATATTGGTGCTATGACAGTATTCTTATATGCATTTCGTGAACGTGAATACTTGATGGACTTGATTGAAGATTATTGTGGAGCACGTTTGACGCATGCGGCTATCCGTATCGGTGGTGTTCCTCTTGATCTTCCAGATAATTTTATAGTGGATATGAGAAGATTCTTAGATAAATTACCTGCAAATATTAAAGACTATGAAGATCTTTTAGATACAAACCGTATCTGGAGAATGAGAATGGAAGATGTGGGTGTTGTCTCTAAAGAGATGGCACTTTCATGGGGATGTACGGGTCCAATGCTTCGCGCGAGCGGTGTAGCTTGGGATATCCGTAAAGAGGAACCGTATGAGCTTTACAGCGAAGTAGAGTTTAAAGTTCCAGTTTCTGACAAGGGTGATAACTTTGCTCGTTACCGTATCTACATGGAAGAGATGAGACAATCGGCTCATATTCTTTATCAAGTAGCGGATATGTATGAAGAAACAATAAAAAATAATCAAACAGATTTGATGGCACATGCACCAAAATATATCTCAGCTCCAAAGATAGATATTATGACGCAAAACTACTCTTTGATGCAGCATTTTGTGCTTGTAACTCAAGGTATGCGTCCTCCAGTGGGTGAAGTTTATATCCCAACTGAATCACCAAAAGGTGAACTTGGATTTTATATAAATTCACAAGGCGGTCCATACCCATACCGTTTAAAACTTCGTGCTCCATCTTTTTGGCACACGGGTATTTTAACAGACTTACTTCCTGGACACTATATTCCAGACGTTGTTTCAATTATCGGTACGACGAACATCGTATTTGGTGAAGTAGATAGATAAGGATTTGCACTATGTTACGTTATGATTTACGTCATCTAAAAGATGGTTTTGAACCTAGAATGAAAGAGCTTCTAAGTTCTCATCCGACAAAAGAAGTCGCGATATTTTTATTTGAGATTGGTGATTTTACTCCGATTCAGCGTTCTGCTGATCTCGTAAAAGAATCAGGATGTGAGCTTGTAAACTCATTGAAATTTAACGAAGTCGACTGGACTATCGTAGTAAAAAAAAGTTAGGAAGTTATTGTGAGCAAAGTCTATTTTTCCACTTGGAATGGTGAATTTATCAACAACATAAACAAACCTGAAGATCAGTGGGAAGAATCAGCATATAACTTGCCAGCACAGTACGACGATCATAGAGAGTCAAAAGCTTTCATTGGTTGGGATGGTCTGGCAATATTCAATAAAGATGTTGATGTTATCCGTCTTGCAACTGAATATGCAGCGCAGTACCAAGTCTACTCAGAAGCATGCGGACGTTGTGCTCCTGGACGCTGGGGCGGAAGAATCCTTTATGATATGCTTGATAAGATCGCTCGCGGTGAGGGTGAAGTCTCTGATATGGATCACTTAAAAGAGATCAGTAAAAGTATGCAGATCACTTCAAAATGTGAGATCGGGAAAACAGTTCCAAACCCTATTTTGGATATTATGACCCATTTTGAAGCAGAGTTTTTAGTTTGTATTAATGAAAAAAAACCATCGAAACATTATGATGCAACAATCAATTACATTGCAAAAATTACAGCTCCTTGTACTGATGCTTGTCCCGCACATGTAGACATTCCCGGATATATCGAAGGTGTAAGAGATCTTCGTTTTGATGATTCACTCATGGCAACACGCCAAACTATGCCACTAGCGCATACATGTGGACGTGTTTGTCCGCATCCATGCGAAGATGCATGTCGCCGTACAAACCTTGATGAGCCTATCTCTATTATGGAACTCAAACGTTTGGGTGCTGACTATGAAACAGATCACGGGTTTGGATTTTTTCATCCTGAAGTTCAAAAATCAAGTATCGGTAAAAAAGTCGCTGTTATTGGAGCTGGACCTGCAGGACTTACTACTGCATATTACCTTGCACTTGAGGGTATTGAAGTAGATGTTTATGAAGAGCTTCCTGTCCTTGGTGGTGAAGTAGCTGTGGGTGTTCCTGAATACCGTATGCCAATTGATAAATATAATAAAGATATCGATTGTGTGAAAGATCTTGGCGTTAACTTTATTGTTAATTCAAAAGTTACAGCAGATATGATGCGTCAATTTGAAAAAGACTATGATGGGATTATGGTTGCAACTGGAACGAGAATCTCTAAAAAAGTTTATTGCGATAATGAAAGAGCTGAGATTCACGGATATTGGGGAGCAATCGATTTCCTTGATAAAGTAAATCTCTTTGAAAAGTATGGATATACAATAACTAAAGAAGAACAAGAAGAAAATCTTTTAACGACTGATTATGTGGATTTAACTGGAAAAACAGTTGTTTGTGTTGGTGGCGGTTTTACTTCTATGGACGTTGTTCGCTGTTCAATCCGTGCAAATGCTAAAAAAGTTTATATGATTTACCGTCGAGATGAAAAAACTATCATTGGTAATACAACGTATGATGAGTACCATGAAGCTGTTGAAGAGGGTGTAGAATTTCTATTTCACTCAGCAGTCGCTGAGATGAGAGATGAGGATAATATCTTAAAATCTCTTCTTATTGATAAATATGAACTTGTTGCTGATCCTAACGGCGGACGTGCTCAGCTTGTAAAAATTGAAGGTGCTTCGTATGAAATCGAAGCTGATTATCTTGTTCCGGCAGTAAGCCAGAGTGCAGATTTAAAACTTCTTCCATCAGAATGGGAGATAGAGATGACTTCATGGGCGACTATCAAGACAAACGGTAAAGATTATATGACATCTCGCAAGGGAATTTTTGCTTCAGGAGACTGTGAATATGGTCCGATGACGATTGTAAATGCGGTTGGTCAGGCAAAACGTGCATCTTCTGTTATGGCAAGATATGTGCAGACAGGTGAAGTAACTCGCACAGATGATGAGATCATGGAAGATCACTTACGCAAACTTCGTGTATATGATAAAAAAGAGAAAGTAACAGGCTGGCTTCCGGGATTACCTCGAGAAGTAAGTCTAAAACTTGATGTTGATGATCGTAAAACAAACAACAAAGAGGTGAACTTGGGCTTTACGCAAGAAGAAGCAATGAGTGAAGCAGACAGATGTATGCGTTGTTACTATATCGCTATGACAGCAGTTTAAGGAGATTCTATGAGTAAATTAATAAACTTTACCATTGATGGCAAAGCCGTAACTGCTAAAAAAGGTGAAACGATTTTAACGGTGGCACGCCGTGAGGGAATCTATATCCCTACGATGTGTTATATCTCTAAAACAACGCCTTGTGCATCTTGTCGCATGTGTGTGGTAGAAGCTGCTGGAGTTGATGGACTTGTTCTTTCGTGTAATACTCCTCCAACAAACGGAATTGTAATAACAACAAATAGCGATGTTTTAGAGCAAGAACGCACAAATATTATGAAACTTTATGATGTCAATCATCCTTTAGAATGTGGAGTTTGCGACAAATCTGGTGAGTGTGATCTTCAAAATAAGACTTTAGAATTTGATGTTGCACAGCAGAATTTTTCAGCTCGTGATCAACATCGCCAAATTGAGAATTGGGGTCTGATAAACTATGATCCAGCTCTTTGTATCTTGTGTGAGAAATGTGTTCATGTTTGCAATGAAGTCATAGGAGATGATGCCATAGACCTTCAGTTTGGTGGGTACAAATCAAAAGTTATTCCTAAAAACTCAGATACACTTGACTGTACGTTTTGTGGTGAGTGTATCGCAGTTTGTCCTGTTGGCGCACTTGTAAGCAATGGTTTTAAATACAGTGCAAATGCTTGGGAATTGACACGCGTTCCAGCTACATGCGCACATTGTTCAGGCGGTTGTTCACTTGAATATGAAACAAGACATACAGGAATCTCGTCTAAAGATGATGCTATTTACAGAGTGAAAAACAATTTTGAGTTTACTTCACTTTGTGGTGCTGGAAGATTTGGATTTGATTTTGATAATAAAGCTTCAAAAGATGAGGCTGCATTTGCAAGCGCAGTTGAAGCACTCAAAAATGCAAAAGCCGTTCGTTTTAGCTCAATGATCACAAATGAAGAGGCTTTGATTTTACAAAGATTAAAAGAAAAACTTGGTATCAAGCTTTATAATGAAGATGCAAGAAAATTCGGCGTGTTTATGGATGCGTATGCAAGTATCAGTGGTAAAAAACATTACAGTGCGACACTTGAGGCTGTAAAACAAGCTGATGCCGTGATCGTCATAGGTTCAATGATAGCAACAGATAATCCAGCTGTAAGATATGCAATCACAACGGCTGCAAAACATAATGGCGCTAAAATTATTTATGCACATCCAATAGAAGATGTTTTGATGCAAAATACCATTACACAATTTTTAAAATACGAAGTGGGAACAGAAGAGGGTGTGATGGCTCTTCTTGCTAAATATTTACTTGAAAATGTAGAACTTAGTGATGAAGAAAAAGCATTTTTTGATGATTTAGATGATGGATATTTAAGTGCTGAAACTAACATCGGTGAAGAAGAATTCACTTTAATGATGAAATCTCTAACAAGAACAAAAAATAGAGTTTTAGTGATAGGCAATGATCTTATCGCACATAAAGAGGCTCAAAATATTGCAAAACTTGCAGCGGTTATAGAAAAATACACGGATATTTCTGTTGTTGTTGTGCCACGCGATGTCAATACGCTCGGGGTAAGCCTTACATGTAAGCTTGATAATGATGATAATACTCTGGAAAATGTTGTTGGTTATAACGACAAGGGAAGTTTTGTTATTTCAAGTCTTAGAGAAGCAGATTTAGCTGCTCCCGCACTCAATCAACAAGAGGGAACATTTGTAAGCATCGACAATCGTGTTATTCCTACAAACTCGGCCTTAGCATTTGGTGGGTATGAACTTCTTGATCTTGCAAAAGTTTTTGGCATAGGCAAGAAAGATACTATAGATTTCACTAAAGAACTTCCAGTTGAGAACGGCTTTAAAGCGGTTGAATTTGATTCACTTGAAAACTTTCTTACACCTTTAGGTGAAGATATCAGAGGCTATTTACTAGATGAAGTAGAAGTGGTAATGGATGGATCATTGGATGAACTAGATTCTCTTCCAGAATTTAATGGAACGATTATCTATAACGTCAATCCTGTGCTACAGTTTAATGCATATACAAATATCACAAAACAACTTGAGCGTGATACAACGCTAAGAGGTTCTGCACAGTTTGCAGCAGCAGCACGGGTAAGTGATGGAGATAGAGTTGAAATAAGTTTTGCAGATAAAACATTCATCCGTACTTTCAAGCAGGATAAATCTTTAAAGGGTACAATCGCGTTAAATCCTACTTTTGATTTAGACGAAAGTATCAACAGTTACAGATTTCAAAAATCTAAAATTATGAGAGTGAACCATGAGTAATATTACTATAAATATAGATGGCCGCGAAATACAAACAGAGGAGGGGGAATTTATATTAAATGCCGCTCGTGCAAATGATATCTTTATCCCTGCTATTTGTTATCTCACACGTTGTAGTCCAACTTTGGCTTGTCGTCTTTGTCTTGTTGAAGCTGATGGCAAACAAGTGTATGCATGTAATGCCAAAGCTAAAGATGGTATGAATATCACGACTTCGACAGAAAATATCGAGACAGAACGTCGCGCGATTATGGAAGTTTATGATGTAAATCATCCCCTAGAATGTGGAGTTTGTGACCAATCAGGAGAGTGTGAGCTTCAAAATTATACCTTAGAGATGGGAGTAGATTCTCAGAGCTACGCTATTAAGGATGTGGGCAGAAAAGATAAAGATTGGGGACATATCCATTATAACCCTGGCCTTTGTATTGTTTGTGAGAGATGTGTGACTGTCTGTAAGGACATGATTGGCGACAATGCCTTAAAAACCGTTTCTCGTAATGCCGATGCTATCGATAACGAGCATAAAGAGAATATGCCAAAAGATGCGTATGCAATGTGGAATAAGCTGAACAAATCTATTATTGGACTTACAAGCGGCGAAGAGATGCTTGACTGTACATCATGCGGCGAATGTGCGGCTGTTTGTCCGGTTGGTGCGCTTGTAGATACACATTTTATATACAAATCAAATGCTTGGGAATTAAAACAAGTTCCTGCGACTTGTGGACACTGTAGCGCGGGATGTCAGATCACTTATGATGTTAAACATACAAGTATTGAAAATTCTGATGGTAAAATTTATCGTGTTATGAACGAATGGAATTATGTATCACTTTGTGGCGCTGGACGTTATGGATTTGATTATGACAATAAAGTCGAAGCTAAAGATGAAGTGGCATTTGCAAAAGCAGTAGAAGCGTTCAAAAAAGCGGATACTTTAGCGTTTACTTCTACAATCACAAATGAAGAAGCTTTTATCCTTCAGTCATTGAAAGAGAAGTTTGGTTACAAACTTGTAAACGTGGAAGCAAAAGCATTTCAGACATTTTTGAAAAACTATAGTGAGATAAGTGGAACATCTTTATATGGAAGTGATTTGCCGCAGACACACGGGGCTGATTTTGTCATTTCTGTAGGAACAGCTCTCAAAACTGACAATCCAAATGCAAGATATGCATTTAACAATGCAATCAGTATGAACAAAGGTGCGGGACTTTATTTTCATCCTCTAAAAGATCCTATCATTGATGGAATAGGCAAAAATGTGATGAGTATTGCTCACGCTCCACTGACTGAAGAAGCAGTTTTATATCTTTTACTTGATCTTTTCGCTGACAAATCAAAACTTCCTGCTTCGGTAGTTGAATACATTGCAACATTTCATTCAGAAAAAACTGTAACAATTGAAGAAACGATCAAAGAAAAAGTAACTGAGATCGTTAAAGTTAAAAAAGTGAATGAAGAAACAGGCGAAGAGGAAGAAGTAGAAGAGGAAAAAACTTCTATGGTTCCTAAAAAAATCTCTAAAGAGGTTCAAGTCGATGAAAATGCTCTTTTAGAGATTGTTGATGCACCTCAAAACTTTAGTGAAAGTCTAGAAAAATTTTTAGCGAAAAAAGAGAGTTTCTCTCTTATTGTCGGACCGGATCTTTACACACATCCAAATGCTAAAAATCTAGCTCGTTTAGTAGCACTTTTAGAAAAATACAGTGCATTTAAACTTGTAATGATTCCAAGTCTTACAAATACGCTTGGCGTTTCACTCATCTGTGAGCTTGATGATGCAAAAGGAAGTTATACAGTCGGTTATAACACAAAAGGTGATTTTACTCTAAGCGCACTTGGTAATGGCGATCTTGATATGCCGGCGATCAATCAGCAAGAGGGAACATTAACTAGTATCGATAAGCGTGTAAATCCTACAAATGCAGCAGTCGGATATAAAGGCTATGAGCTTAATGATATAGCAAATGCTCTTGGTCTTAGTACTAAATTGACAATAGATTACACCGCTAAACTGCCACCATGTAAAGGTTTCAAAGCAGAACTTTTTGACAACCTTCCAAACCGTTATGAAAATGATGGTACAGAAGTAAGAGGTTATGTGCTTGATATCATTAGTAATGAAATGTCTACTGATGAGTCAGTCGAAGAGATTCTCGATACTAAGCTAGATGGCAGTATCATATACCTAGCAAATCCGGTTCGCCAGTTTAGTGAATTTACTCATGTTTCAGAGAATCTCAAAGAAGAAGTTGGGATTTATATGAGTGAATCTTACCTCAAAACAAGTAACCTCAACGAGGGTGACACTGTAAAAGTGAAAACACAAAACGGTGAGTTGATCACAAAAATCGTCAGTGACAACAAAATAGAAGGAGAGATAGCGACTCTTCCGACTTTTGATTCAAATCTAAATTCGCAGGCTCTCTTTAGCGGTTACCGCTTTAGTACAGCTACAATACAAGGGGTGTAAGTATGGATATGGCATATTTAATTGAAACGGTTCTAAAAATCGTTGTGATTATGTTGATTTTTTCTGCTTTGGCGGGACTAGGAACATATTTTGAGCGTAAGGTACTTGCATTTATGCAACGCCGTTTAGGGCCGATGAGTGTTGGACCGTATGGACTTTTGCAAGTTGCGGCAGATGGTATCAAGCTATTTACTAAAGAGGATATTATCCCTCAAAATGTAGTAGCTCCGATATTTAAGTTTGCACCTATAATCACTGCAGCAACAGCTTTTATGGCAGCTGCTGCGATTCCGTTTTGGCCTCAGTTTACTGTGTTTGGTTACACAGTTCATCCGATTGTCGCTGATACTGAAATAGGTTTACTGTATGTACTGGCTGTTATGGCTATTGGTCTTTATGGTCTACTTCTTGGTGGTATGGCTTCTGCAAATAAGTTTTCTCTTATCTCAGCAGCGCGTACATCGGCGATTTTTATTTCATACGAAGTTGTCACTGGTTTATCACTTCTTGCGCCGATTATGATGGTAGGTTCACTTTCACTGATCGACTTTAACAACTACCAAGTTGGAGGCATCACTCATTGGTTAGTGTGGAGCCAACCGCTTGCATTTATCCTTTTTTGGATCGCGGCTTTTGCTGAAACTGGGCGTACACCGTTTCACTTGATCGCAAACGACCATGAGATCATCGATGGTTTTGGTACTGAGTATTCAGGTATGAGATGGGGTCTTTTCTTTATTGGGGAATATGCAAATATGTTCTTCATCTCGTTTGTTATAGCATTAGTATTTCTTGGCGGATTTGGAGATGGTGGCTTACTCGGTGCTTTAGCACTTATTGGTAAGGTTTCATTTTTCTTTTTCTTCTTCTTGTGGACAAGAGCTGCTTGGCCAGATGTTAGACCAGATCAATTGATGTGGCTATGTTGGAAAGTGCTTATGCCATTAGCTGTAGTAAACGTAGTCGTTACCGGCTTTGTGATGATGTTTTAAGGGGCGATTATGAGTAATATAGAACAGTTTAAAAACAGAAACGTAGGTGAAGAATATTTCTTAGTTGACATTGAAGATTATCCTACTGATGGTTGGGGAAAATTCAAACGCGTTGTAAAACGTACTTTTCAAGGCGAACTTTTTGTTGGTCTTTGGATTGTACTTCGTGAGATGATCAAATTTGATATTCATACAGTTCAGTATCCAAAAGAGAAGATGCCTATAGGCCCACGTTACCGCGCAGTGCATGAGATGAAACGTCTCTGGGAATCTGGGACTGAGAGATGTATTGGATGTGGACTTTGTGAAAAGATCTGTATTTCTGATTGTATCCGTATGGAAACAAAAATTGATGAAAACTCTCGTAAAGAGGTTAGTGAATACAGCATTAATCTTGGACGTTGTATCTTTTGTGGTTACTGTGCAGAGGTCTGTCCTGAGCTAGCAATCACTCATGGTGGAAGATATGAAAATGCAAGTGAACAAAGAGCACACTTTGTTATGTATGAAGATATGTTAACACCAATCGATATGCTAAAAGCTGGTCAGCAACAAGAGTTTGAAGGTTTCGGTGCTATCACACCACATGAAGATGAGCGTGTCAAAAAGACACCTCTCGCATATTAAGGAGTATAAATGTTTGAAGCAATCGCTTTTTATCTGTTTTCAATATTAACAGTTGTTATGTTTTACATCACTGTAACAACAAAACAGGCACTGTTTGCACTAACTGCATTGGCAGCGGGAATGATTTTCATATCAGCATTCTTTTTCATGTTAGGTGCTGATTTCTTAGGAGTTGTTCAGATTATCGTTTATACAGGCGCCGTTATGGCCCTTTATGCATTTGGTATGATGTTTTTTGATACAACAAGAGAGATTAAAGAGAGAAGTGGATCATCACTTATTACTGCTGGACTTTCTATTTTATCTGCAGTTTTTGTCGTCCTTATCTTCGTTGCTCCAATTGTGAGTACAAAGATTCAAGTAACTGCTCCGCTCATTGCTGGAGCAACAAACTCTCAGTCTGTTGGTATGGTTTTGTTTACGAAATATCTTGTACCTTTTGAACTTGCAGCCGTTATGTTACTTGTTGCTATGGTGGCAGGAATCGTTTTAGCAGGCAAGAAAATGGATAGATCATTAACACTTATGGGTGAAGAAGAGATTGTGATAGCTGAAGAAGCTACAAGAAAGGTGCTACTATGATGGAAATTGGTTTAACACATTATCTCGTACTCTCAACAGTTTTATTTTCAATAGGCTTACTTGGTGTGATGAGACGTAAAAATCTTTTGATGCTCTTTTTTGCTACAGAGATTTTACTTAATGCTGTAAATATTGGTTTTGCAGCTATATCACATTATTACAATGACCTTACAGGACAGATGTTTGCATTTTTTATCATAGCTATCGCTGCGTCTGAAGTTGCTGTAGGACTTGGTCTATTAATAGTCTGGTACAAACGTAATGGCAATATTAATCTTGACGCTATGTCATCAATGAGAGGATAAAAGAATGGAATTATACTTATATATAGCACTGTTTTCACCGCTTGTTGGCGCACTATTTGCAGGTCTTTTTGGAGCTTCTCCAAAAACATTGCTTACAGGAGTTGTAAACTCTTCTTTACTTTTTGCATCGTTTCTTTCCAGCGCAGTTTTGCTTGGATATGTGCTCAACGGGCAAACTGTACATGTAGAGATGATGGAGTGGATGGCTGCGGGGAATCTTTATATCCCTTTTGGTTTTGTAGTGGATCAAGTCAGTGTTACTATGATGATGGTCGTGACTACGGTTTCAACAGTTGTACATGTATACTCTATAGGTTATATGGATCACGATAAAGGATTTAATCGTTTCTTCTCTTACCTATCAGCATTTGTTTTCTCGATGATGGTTTTAGTTATGAGTGATAACTTTGCAGGTCTTTTCATTGGATGGGAGGGTGTTGGTCTTTGTTCTTGGTTACTGATTGGTTTTTGGTACCACAAAGAGAGCGCTACTTGGGCGGCAAATGAAGCTTTCATTATGAACCGTATTGCTGACCTTGGGATGCTTATCGGTATCTTCTTGATTTACTGGAATACAGGATCACTTCAATATGACAAAGCGTTTGCTGTTATGCCAACACTTGATAATATAACACTTATGTATATAGGCGTATTTTTATTTATAGGCGCAATGGGTAAATCTGCTCAGTTTCCTCTACACACTTGGCTTGCCGATGCGATGGAAGGTCCAACTCCTGTTTCTGCACTTATTCATGCTGCGACAATGGTTACTGCCGGAGTTTATCTTGTTGTTCGTGCAAATCCACTTTATCATATGATTCCTGAAATGGGACTCTTTATCGCAAGTTTAGGAGCTTTCGTTGCAATGTTTGCTGCGACTATGGCTCTTGTGAACCGTGACATGAAACGTATTATCGCGTATTCAACACTTTCACAACTTGGATATATGTTTGTGGCTGCTGGTCTTGGCGCTTACTGGGTTGCACTGTTTCACTTGATGGCTCACGCATTTTTTAAAGCACTTTTATTCTTAGGTGCTGGAAATGTTATGCATGCGATGGATGGTGAACTTGATCCATTTAAAATGGGTGGACTAAGAAAAAGCATGAAGTGGACATTTATCATGATGACACTTGCTTCTGTGGCACTTGCTGGTATATATCCATTGGCTGGATTCTTTTCTAAAGATGCGATTTTAGAGGTTGGTTTTGTTGAACATCACTATGTGATCTACACTGTACTTTTACTTACAGCGGGTATGACAGCGTTTTACTCTTTCCGTTTAGTTGCTCTTATCTTTCATGGTGAAGAGAGATATAAAGTATTTGGTTTTCATCCGCATGAAGCATATAAGTTTGTACTTATTGCGATGAGTCCACTTGCAATCTTAGCTGTCATTGCAGGTTCATTTAAATCAACATACTTTGAGATGGTGACAAAAATTCTTCCAAATACTGAGTATCATATTCATTCTGAAGTGACAGAATGGACCATGATCATTGGGACTCAGCTTTTTATCATCCTTGCTATATTTTTTGCTTATAAGAAATATATCAACTTTAAGGGTGAAGACAAAGAATTTGAAAAACGTTTTGTATATAAAGTATTGATAAACCAATACTATATTCCATATTTTTATGAAGAATATATTACAAAACCATATAGAGAACTCTCGACTGTGTTTTGGAAAAAAGTGGATCTCAAAGTTGTTGATGCAACTGTTGACTGTATCGCTAATGGGATTTATAAAGCGGGTGAAAATACTCGCGATATGCAAAACGGGAATCTTTCAAGTATGCTTAGATGGATGGTTGCTGGCACAGTTATACTGTTATCTTTAGCGGTTGCTTTTGGATTAGCAGTGAGATATGCAGATGAAATTTCAGCTGTATTATCAGGTTTAGGAGCTTAATCGATGTTAGATCATATATTGTCATTATTAATATTTTTTCCCGCTATTGCAGCTATTATGGGCTTTGTTGTTCATAAAGATAGTGCAAAAGCGTTCGGCGTTGCTGTCGCTGTTATAGAGTTTGTAATCTCTTTGTATTTGTGGTTTGCATTTGATACAAATGTTTCTGGCATGCAGTTTATGGAGAATATATCTGTTGTTCCGGCGTTTGGTATTAATTACCTTGTCGGCATAGATGGAATATCTCTTTTCATCATCATTATGGCTTCATTCTTTACGATGATTGGTATCGCTTCTCTTGGTGATATGAAAAAGATAAAGAACTTAGTTATCACTCTTCTCTTTTTACAAATGACGATGGTTGGAGTATTTGCTGCTCTTGATGCTATCTTGTTTTATGTGTTTTGGGAACTTTCTCTAGTTCCGATGCTCTATATTATCGGTGCTTGGGGTGGACCATTACGTATATATGCTTCTGTAAAGTTTTTCTTATATACATTTACAGGTTCACTTGTTATGCTTGTTGGTATGCTTTTTATGGCATTTTTATACAACCAAGCAACTGGTGTTTGGAGTTTTTCAATTTTAGAGTGGTATCGTTTGATACTTCCTTTAAACTATCAGTTGTGGTTATTTGCAGCATTTTTTATCGGTTTTGCGATCAAAGTTCCTATGTTTCCATTTCACACTTGGTTACCATATGCACACGGTCAAGCACCAACTATTGGTTCTGTAATCCTTGCAGCGGTCCTTCTTAAAATGGGTACATACGCATTTATCCGTTTTTCGCTTCCGATGTTCCCTGATGCTGCAGCATTTTTTATGTTTCCGATTGCTGGGATTGCGATCATTATGATTATCTATACAGCAATGGTTGCATATGCTCAAGAAGATATCAAACAAGTTGTTGCATATTCTTCTATTTCACATATGGGTGTTATCATCCTTGGTACATTTGCTCTAAATGTTGAGGGAATCACAGGTTCTGTATTTTTAATGATCGGTCACGGTATCGTTTCAGGTGCGCTCTTCTTTCTTGTTGGTGTCATCTATGACAGACGTCATACAAAAATGATGAGTGAGTTTGGTGGTTTGGCTTCAGTGATGCCTCGCTATGCGACTATATTTGGAATTATGATGATGGCTTCAGTGGGCTTGCCTCTGCTTGTTAACTTTGTTGGAGAATTTTTGAGTTTACTTGGTTTTTATAATCAATCACATATCGCAACACTTTTAGCAGGAATAGCGATTATCGTTGGTGCGATCTATATGCTTAGTTCATTTAAAAAGATGTTTTTTGGCGAAGTAACAAATGAAGCAAACAGAAAACTTCCAGATATTAATTCAAGAGAGTTATTGGCACTCATCCCTTTAACGATCATCGCTGTTTGGCTTGGAATTTATCCAAAACCAATTTTAGATCCGATCAATAACAGTGTCAAATCAGTTGTTATGCTGATGCACGAAAAAGCAATAACACCAGAGGGTAAAAGTCGTATACCTTCACTTGAAAATAAAGTTGCGATGCAAACACCAGAAGCGGAGGTAAAATAATGCTAAGTCATGTAAATATTTCTTTAGAGTCGCTCAATATCGCGACGCTTGTACCTATGCTTATTCCTATCATAGGAGCACTTTTTATCCTAGTCTTGGATCTGTTTAAAAAAGATCAGAGCAAATCTATGTATGTTATGCTCAGTTTATTATTTGTCATGCTTGACTTTGGGTCATTGATAGATTTTTCTATCGATTTTTCTACGAATGGAACTATTCTCGGTTATTTTGATATGATGCTTATTGATGGATTAGCACTTCTGGGGCAGTTTATTATTGTTGGCGCTTCTATCTTGTTTATACCGCTTGCGCTTACGTCAAAACGTTTCCATGAATTTTCATATCCTGAATTTTTTGCGCTTTTCTTGTTTATGATTTCTGGTTTTCAGTTTATGGTTGCGACAGATAATCTTATTCTTATTTTCATTGGGCTTGAAATGGCTTCGTTGGCGCTTTATACGCTCATCGCTCTTCATAACAGAAGTAAATCTTTTGAAGCAGCTGTAAAGTACTTTACAATGGGTGCTTTAGCTGCTGGTTTCTTTGCTTTTGGATCTATGGTGTTATATGCACTTACTGGTTCTGTAGAGATTCATCAGATGGCTGCTGTATTTAATGCAGATGAGTTTGCAAATCTTCCATTTATTTTAGTTGGTGTTGTATTTTTACTTGCAGCTTTAGGCTTTAAAGTTTCTCTTGTTCCATTTCACACTTGGGCACCTGATGTTTACGAGGGCGCAAGTGCATCAATGGCAGGCTATATGTCTATCGTACCAAAGATAGCTGGGTTTGTTGTAATTATGCGACTATTTGAATTCTTAATTCATAGTGGTGTAGTATGGCTCAACGTCGTGCTTTATGTGATTGTTGTTGTGACAATGACAGCTGCAAATATCTGGGCACTTGTTCAAAGCGATGTAAAACGTATGCTTGCATATAGTTCTATCTCTCATGCAGGTTTTGTTATGGCAGCTGTTTTGATTGGTACTACTCAAGCGAACTCAGCACTCTTTTTATACTGGATTTTGTTTACATTTACAAATCTTGGAGCATTTAGTATGCTTTGGATTTCACGTCAGAAAAATTTAGCAGCAGGACAAAGTTCAGATCATTCATATAATAAATTTGCGGGTCTTATTAAAGTGGCGCCTATCTCTGCAACAATTATGGCTCTATTTATGTTAAGTCTTGCAGGGTTGCCACCATTTGCACTCTTTTGGGGTAAAATTTATATGATCTCTGCAGCCGTTTCTTCTGGATATATTATTTTAGCATTGATTATGGCACTCAACTCTGCGATTGCAGCGTATTATTATTTAAAACTCATCATCTATATGTTTATGAAAGAACCTGAAATAGATATTGACAATAAAGTGTATACAATGAATAGTTCTGTTGCTCTACGCACTATTATAGGTATCGCGGTCATTGGTACTGTGTTTGCTTCAGTTGTTCTAAATTCGTTGATTGAGTTTATTACGGCATTTGTATATAATAGCGGATATTAATAGTTAGAATAAAAGGGAGTAGTAATATAGTGTTAAAATGGTTGCTGCTCTTTCTTACACCTTTATATCTTAATGCCCTTGAAATTAGTTTTCAAGCTGGCAAAGAGAACTTCAGTAAATATACTCTCTTACATGTAAAAGCAAGTTCTCCTTTCATCTGTGAACCACAAGTTGATGATTTTAATAATATTACAAAAGTTATTTGTGCTTTTTCAAAAAAGCCTGATCAGTCCTTAAAGCCACTGAATGATGATTTTTTTAAGGTTATTAGTGAGGTGAAGAAGGGAACTTTTTTTCTTATAATAACACCTGTTCATAAAATGAAACTTCTCCCCGATGTTGTAAATGTTGCAAGCGAGGATACATTTTTTCAGTCAAAAGTGCGCTTGTCCAAATCGTGGGTTATGATAGGTTACAAAGAAAAATTTACACTTTTAGCAGATAAAAAAAGTTCAGAAAAAAACTTGAATCTCCCTGTTACATTTCCAAAATATGAGCCACTTTATGTCGGAAGTTTAGATATTGCTGGCAAGCCTGTACATATAAGACAAGCTGGCGACGTCAGCGGATATTTAAAAGCTAAAAAAAGTTTTGAGAGCAAAGATTATGCTGCAACTGTTCAAGCAATAGATGAGATTGTAAAATCCTTCCCGGATTCTATCTTTATGAGTGAACTGCTCTATTACAAGATTAAAGCCCTTTCAAAACTAAAAAAATATGATGAAGTTACTGCTCTTTCAAAAGTATACTTGCGTAGTTATGCATCAGATGAAAATGTTCCCGAAGTTCTTTCACTGACAGCGATGGGATATAGTCAACAACATCAAAAGAGTGACGCCGATTATTTTTATGACAGACTTTTTTCTGAACATAGTGATTCTGTATTTTCAAAAAAAGGGTTGATCTATAAAGGAGATCAGCTCTTAGAAGCAGGCGATTCTAAAAAGGGTATAGAATATTATCAAAGGGCTTTGAATGAGACAAATGATATAGATACAGCAGCAACCGCATCCCAAAAAATAGCCAATTACTATCTCAATGGAACATCTGCAAAAAAAGCACAGAATTATGTTGATAAGATACTTCAAGCAGATCCTGCATACTTTCTAAAAGATACGGATGATTCATTAAAATTTGCATCAGCACTTGCCGAGAAAGGGATGTTCTTAGAAGCATCGAAAATATCGCAGATTCTCTTAGCCCCAGTTACGAAAAAAGATGCAAATTACGAACAACTTCTTAAAAATAGCGGTGTGTGGCTTGCAAAAACAGCAGAGAAGGCTGAGGCAATGAAGTTGCTCAACAGATATATCAAAGAGTTTCCTCATGGAACCTTTATAGATGAAGTAAAGACGACCAAAGATTCTTTATTTTTTGATGTGAATGATGGAAATATAAGTGCCAATTTAGCAAATTATGATAAGTTAATTCAAAACTATAAGAATGATTCTATAGGGCAAAAAGCGCTTTATAAAAAAGCACAATTGTTACTGCAAGGACAAAAATATACTGAGGTGCTAGCGCTCAAAACACCATTAAAAGCACTTGATAAAAAAATATATCCAAATGTGGATGATATGATCAATCAATCTGCGAGCGCACTCATCAAATCCAAGCTCAAAGAGGGCAAGTGTAGTGAGGTTGTGAGTATATCGAGTGAATACAACATAAAACTTGCAAGCGACTTTGATGATGACCTCTATAACTGTTATATGAAGATACCACAGCTAACCTTGGCAAAAAATATGGCTGCAGCAAATATTAACACTAAGATATTGACTCAACGAATCAAATGGATGTATCGATATGCCCATGTGAATTTTCAAACAGGAGATTATAACAATGCCATTAAAATGGGTAATGATGTAATTACGCTTATTGGCAAAGATAAAAAAAGTCCTTATATAGATATTTATAGAACACTCTTTGATGCATATCAGCGAGTGAATGATGACAATAAAATGATCTCTATGATGACAAAAGTTGTGGATGCTTTTGGAGAGAACTTTAAAGATATTGAACGATATACGCAGATGATGGGACTTGGAGCTCGTATGAAAGATGATAATATCATCATAACTTATGGCGAGAAGGTGATGAATCTTCAAAGAAAAACATCTACCTATACGCAGTCACCTTATGCTGAGTTTGCGACTTATCAGGCATATATGAATAAAGGTAATAGTACAAAAGCATTAGATATTCTTTATTCTCTTGACAAAAGAGCCTTAAGTAAAGAACAGAGAGCAAGACAAAAATATCTTCTTGGATCGTTGTTACAGAAAAAAGGGAAAAACAGTGAGGCAAAAGCGCAGTTTAAAAAATCTGTAGAGGCATCTAAAGAATCTCCATGGGCAAAACTAGCCGCTGATGCGATGAAACTCTAAAACTTAGAACTTATCATCATCTCAAGCTCTTCAAGCGGGGCGGAGATAACATCTTTAAACTGAGTACGGTTAAAAGTCTGTTGCCTTTTTGCCAACTGCGCTGTGTGCATTGAGATATTTTCAAGCATCTTCTCTTTATTGACATATCCATCAAGATACTCTAAAACCTCTAAGATCCCGATCGATTTCATACTGTTTGGTTCTCGCGTATATTTATGTTCCAAGAAAGCCACTTCATCAATAATCCCCATTTGCACAATTTTCTGAGATCTTTTATCTATTCGCTCTCTAAGAATCTCTCTACTAACATCAATATTATAAATATCTAAATTCTTTATAACAGGTTTTGGAGGATGCGAAGCAAACCACTCAGATGGAGAAAGCCCTGAAGCTTTGTAAATTAACAGCATTTTTTCTATTCTATATCGATCATTAGAATCTATATTTTTCATATATTCACTATCGATATTATGAAGAAGCGCATGACAGTCGCTTACATGTAAGAGCATCTTATCCACTTCTGCTTTTACTTCTTCACTGATTTTTGGTATCTCTGAAAGACCTTGAAGCAGGGATTTGAGATAAAAAGTACTTCCTCCAACGATAACGAGATTTTTACCTGCATCTTCAGCTATTTTTTTTGCATTTTTATAGATATCAATAAATATCTCTACGCTAAAACTTTCATCTGGAGTGATCTCATTAATGCCAAAATGCTTTACATGTAAGAGTTCTTCATGAGAGGGTTTTGCAGATGCAATATTGATCTCTTTATAGATACTAAGCGAATCTATGGAGAGTATATATGCGTTATATTTCTCGGCGATTTTAAGTGCGAGATCACTTTTTCCAGATGCGGTCGGACCGATAATAGCAAGTTGTTTCATAACAAAATTATATCAGTTAAAAGGTTATTTTGCTAAAATAAGAGAAATAGAATTTTATTGGATATTTATTGCGAAGATATATACAAAAACTTAAAGATTTTAACGAACTCGTGATGTTTCAGCACTCGATTTTCTCACTGCCTTTTATCTTTATTGCTATGGTTGTAGCTGCAAACGGTTGGTTTGGATTTAAACTTTTAATCCTTGGAGCTTTGGCGGCTGTGACTGCAAGAAACTTTGCGATGGGACTTAACCGCTGGGCAGATAGAGAGTTTGATTCTTTAAACCCTCGCACTGCAAGTCGTCCGAGTGTCGATGGTAGACTGGATGCGACCTCTATTTTTATTTTTACTGCTGTCAATGCTTTAGCTTTTATTGGTGTTGCGTATATTATCAACGGGATTGCTTTTTTCCTCTCGTTTCCGATTTTATTTATTCTTGGAAGTTACTCTTATTTTAAAAGATTTAGTGAGGGAGCACATCTTGTGCTTGGTATCTCTCTTGGTTTAGCACCTCTTGCGGGTGTTGTGGCAGTACAGGCGAGTATTCCTGCGTGGTCACTTTTACTGAGCCTTGGCGTTATGTTTTGGGTGGCAGGATTTGATCTTTTGTACTCTTTGCAGGATATCGATTTTGATAAAAAGAATGGTCTTTTTTCTATTCCATCAAAATATGGAGCAACTGCAACATTAAAAATATCTGCTTTCTTTCATTTTCTGACCATACTTTTTTGGACTCTGTTTGTAGCAGTCGCAGGACTTGGGCTGTTTGCTGTATTAGCGGTAGTCTTTAGCTTTTTGATGCTCTCTTATGAACATTATCTTGTAAGAAAAGATTTCACTAAAATTGACAGAGCTTTTTTTACAGTCAATGGCTATCTTGGAATTGTCTTCTTCTTTTTTATTATTTTAGACAAAATATTTGCATGAAAGAGGGTGAAAATTGACAGCAACAGAGATCATCTTTATCGCCATCGGAGCTGTTTTGCTCTATATTTTGTATTACATTTTTACAAAAGATGCAGAGCTCACAAGACATATACGTTCTATTGCAACAGCGGTTGAAGATGTCAATCGTCAGATTTATGTGTTAGAGAAAAAACTTTATGAGATGCAAAATAGTGCGACTTCCAAAGATATGCATAGAGACATGGATGATGAGGAGATATATGGGGAAATAGAGAGAAGTGTATATGATCTTATCAATCCGCTGTCAAAAAAACTCATCATGACAGAACAAAACCTTTCTGATCTCGCATCTGCAGTAGATAACAGACTTTCAAATCTTGAGGGCGGTATCCGTCAGATATCTATGCCCTCATCGGTACATGGCAATGATGATGGCAAGATCACTTCGCTTTTTAAACAGGGTATCGATATCGATACTATTTCCAAAGAGTTACACCTCTCAAAAGCCGAGGTTGAATTCGTGCTCAAAATAAATCAACTAAGATAGAGTATCCATGGCAGATAGAAGACTTTTCGTTTTAACTTCAGTAATGATCGTAATAGGCATTTTTATGTCCTATTCGCTTACATCATATACAGTGATCCTTTTCGATGTTGGTGAGTTTCACTTTCTCCTTCGTCAGGCATTTTTTGGAATCCTTTCGATTTTTATCATGTGGTATTTGGCTCAACTTGATCCCGATATTTGGCTACATAGATTGGGTCTGAGTTTGTTTGTCATCTCCATGTTTTTGATGATCATCATGCCATTTTTACCGGCAAGTCTTGTTTCTGAGGTCGGTGGTGCAAAGCGATGGATTAAAATCGTGGGATTTTCTTTAGCGCCGGTTGAGTTTTTCAAGATCGGATTTGTCTACTTTTTAGCATGGAGCTTTTCAAGAAAGCTTGGCCATCATGGAGGCATGGGCGTAAAAGAAGAATTCTTACGATTCTTTCCATATGCTATTGTTTTTATTGCCGTTATGTTTATTATCGCATTTTTACAAAACGACTTAGGACAAGTTGTCGTACTTGGGCTTACACTTTTATTTATGCTTATCTTTGCGGGAAGTAGTATGAAATTTTTCACTATTTTACTCTTTAGTACTCTTAGCTTCTTTGTCTTTTTTATTATGACGGCAGAACATAGAATTTCGCGTATCATATCTTGGTGGTCAATCGCACAAAACTCTATTTTACAACTCTTTCCAGAATCCGTAGCTTCACATTTAAGAGTTCCATCAGCAACTGAACCATACCAGATAGGTCACTCACTCAATGCGATTCATAATGGTGGCATCTTCGGTACAGGTTTGGGTGATGGAACATTTAAGATGGGATTTTTAAGTGAGGTTCATACGGATTTTATCTTAGCAGGCATCTCAGAAGAACTTGGATTTATCGGTTTGGCAGTGGTGAGTCTTCTTTTTTTAGGGATTTTACAGCGTATTTTCAAGATCGCTAACCGTTCAAGAGACTCTGTCTATTATCTTTTTAGTCTTGGTGTCGCACTTCTTTTGGCATTCGCATTTTTGATAAATGCTTATGGTATCAGTGGACTTACACCGATTAAAGGGATTTCCGTTCCTTTTTTAAGTTATGGAGGTTCTTCCATTATCGCTGCTGCAATAGGAGTCGGAATGGTACTGATGGCTTCAAAAAAAGTGGATTTGGATGAGAAAAGAATAGACATACCTCAAAAAGGGGTAGATGAATGAGATTTTGTATCACTGGCGGCGGTACAGGCGGACATCTTTCCATCGCCGATGCACTTTGTACTGCGGCAGTCGAGCGCGGTCATGAAGTGATATTTATAGGTTCTACAAATGGACAAGACAGAATGTGGTTTGGCGAGCACAGCAGTTTTTCTCATGTTTATTTTTTAGAAACAACAGGTGTCGTCAATCAAAGCAAAGTAGGGAAAATAAAAGCACTCTATAAAATCTTCAATGCTTTTTTAAAATCACGCGAACTTTTAAAAAAGCATAAGATTCAAGCTGTTATCAGCGTTGGTGGATTCTCCGCTGCACCAGCTTCTTTTGCGTCTATTTTTACAGGAATCCCGCTTTTTATTCATGAGCAAAATGCTGTTATAGGAAAGCTCAATTCCGTGTTACGTTCACGTGCAAAACTTTTTATCTCAGCGTATGAAAAGGACTGCGAGATTCAAGGTTATCCAGTAAAAGAGCAATTTTTTCAAACAGCAAGAGTACGAGATGAGTTAAAGACAATCATCTTTCTTGGCGGTTCTCAAGGCGCTAAAGCGATCAACGATCTTGCCTTACATGTAAGCCCGATTTTAAAAGAAAAAAATATTCATATCATTCATCAATGTGGTGAACGTGATTATGAAAGAGTCAAAGCCGAATATGCAAAGCTAGGCATTGAAGTAGAACTGTATTCATTTACAAAAGAGGTGGCATCACTGATTGCTCGAGCTGATTTGGCCGTGAGCCGTGCGGGTGCGAGTACGCTTTGGGAGCTTTGTGCAAACGGTGTACCGACTTTTTTTGTTCCCTATCCTCACGCTGCTGGCGATCATCAGTTTCATAATGCACAGTTTATACTCAAACACGATCTTGGTTGGTGTGAGCGCGAGAGTAAAAATTTGAGCGAAAAACTATTGGCAGTTTTAGATGCTCCTTTGCACAGTAAAAGCAAAAGACTTTTAGAAAATTCGCACAAAGATGTCGCATCTGAGATGATCAAACTCTTTGAGCAAAATGTAGAAGGAAATTAATGTTAGCAGAGTTTTCTCAGTGGCTTTTAGCAACGGTTTTTGATTGGGGATATTTAGGAATCTTTTTACTTATGTGCGTTGAGAGTTCTTTTATCCCTTTTCCAAGTGAGATAGTGCTTATTCCTGCTGGAATGTTGATTGCAGATGGGAAGATGAGTCTGCCTCTTGTTTTTATCGCAGCGATCTTTGGTTCACTTTTTGGTGCTTTGATAAACTACTATCTTGCAATGTTTGTTGGAAGAAGATTTTTAAATAGATTTGGAAAATATTTTTTTATAAGCCAAAATTCGTTGGTGAAAATGGATAATTTTTTCGAAAATCATGGGCATATTTCTACTTTTACAGGTAGACTTATTCCTGGAATACGCCAGCTTATCTCCATTCCTGCGGGTCTCTCAAAGATGAATCTTAAGCTCTTTTTGATCTATACGGGAGCAGGAGCGGGTGTTTGGAGTGTTATATTAATCGCACTTGGATATTTCATTGGAAAAAATCAAGCACTTATAGAAGTCTATCTCAAAGAGATCACATTTATTGTTGTCATAGCAATGGTGGCTTTGATAGTGGGATATATTTTTAAGAAAAGAAAGAAAATAGAGGAGAAATAATATGTTAGAAATAGGAAGTAATGCGCCAGAATTTTGTCTTCCAAATCAAGATGATGTGGAGATCTGTTTGCGAGATATCAAAGGCAAATGGATAATTTTGTATTTTTATCCAAAAGATAACACTCCGGGATGTACGACTGAGGCTTGCGATTTTACAGATGCTGTAGTAGATTTCTCAGATCTTGATGCCATAGTTTTAGGTGTAAGTGCAGACTCCACGGTGAAACATCAAAAATTTATAGAAAAGTATGATCTTGATATTACACTTTTGAGCGATGAAGAAACAAAAATGATGCAAGACTATGGTGTCTGGCAGATGAAGAAAAACTATGGAAAAGAGTATATGGGAATAGTGCGAACGACTTATATTATCTCACCTGAAGGTAGGATTGCCGCTGCTTGGAACAATGTAAAAGTACGTGTCAAACGTAAAAAAGATGGTGAAACTATTGAGACTTTACATGTAGATGAAGTCAAAGAAAAATTAAAAGAGTTAAGAGCTTAATTTTTAGATCGAAGTGTTTTATCCCCAAAGGGCACTTCGCATGTAAGCTTTAAATGCTTACATGTACTGAGTTTTTAGAATTTGTATCTTAGATAAGCGCGAATATCTTGAGCTTCTTTGACAGCTTGACTTCCCTTACCACCTGCGATAGCTTCACTCATTGTATAAGGTGTACCTGTTGTATCTCCAAAGAATCCATTACTTCCAGTATAGTCATAGTTTATATATGTATAACGAAGTTGGAACGAAAGAACATTATCAACTAAAGGCTCAGTAAAATACGCTTCATATGCATTCCCGCGAGCTGCAAGTTTTGAACCGATATTTGTGTCTTCGCCATAAGTGATACTTCTCCAGTATTTTGAACCGTGGTTATATTCCACGCCCCATCTTCCCTCTCTACTGATAAGTGATGGAAACTGTACGCCAACCCATTCAGAGTAACCCGTTTTTGCGTCAGTACTTCCAAGCATACTTTGTCCACCATTAGGGTTTGTTTGAGAAACTGCGCCACTGATAAAGAAAGTCGTATTATCCCAGAATTCACCCAAGTCGTTGCCGATACCATTAATAACAAAGTTTGCTGTTGCACTGTAAAGCCCACCGACAGTTTTAAAGCTTGGGTCAATAGAACTTTTTGCATCTATAAGATTATTTGCATAATAAACCTCACTTTGCACTTTATAGTGTCCATTGTCATATGGAACGAAGATTAGTCCAGCTAAATCGATATCATTGGTACTATTGACATCTTTTGCGTATGGTGTACTAGTGTTAAATCTAGGAAGCGCATTTGTTCCACCACGCCCAGCACAAAACTTCACATACATCCCAGGAACGCCTGTAACTCTTTCTAGTCCAAATTTTGAACTGAGACCATCAAACTCAACATTGATAGCATGTCCCATCGGTGAAGATTCAGGATCATTATCACGTAGATTTACTAAGTGACCATTTGTGGAAGGACGGCGACCTAAACTAAATGTCCAAGGCGTATTGAGGCCTAAAAATGTATTGTTTTTATAGAAAAAGTATGCAGAACGCACTCTTAATGTATCATCGTAAGCATTTTCATTTGTAATCCAGTCGAAATTTTCATAGCCAGAGTTGGTTGCATTTGCACCGCTTCTCGCACCATAAGCTTTGTTGTATGCTAGTTGACCAGTAAAACTTATATGATCTGTTGCAGCCCAACTCATTCCGAGCCAGAGTCTGTTCGTCATATAAGCATCATTTCCTTTTGTTGAACCATCTGCCATTTTGTAACCAATATTTTCAATAGCAGTTCTAAAATCCACATTGAACTTCAGGTGATTTCCGTTTGTCTTTTTATTAAGATCATCGATATCATCTTGCATGTCAGCAATTTTACTTTCAAGTTTACTCGTAGGACTTTTTGTACTTTTTGAAGGTTTGGCATCTTTTTCATCTTCTTCATCATCATCGTCTGAAGAAGACGCTTTTTTAACGACAGGTTTGTCATCGTCATCATCTATTGCGCTTACCATTTTGGAAGCTTTCGCAGTTGAGGGAGAAGTAGCCTCTTTTGCTTTGAGATCTGCGATCTCTGCTTTGAGCGCGTTCATCTCTTTTTCCATAGCATCAAAGCGCTCAAGCATTGTCGATGCATTTGCATTGTTTACAAGTAGAGTTGCTGCTGCTAAAGAAACTAGTAGTGTCTTTTTAATCATTAAAATCCCCTTATCACATTTTTATTACATTTATTGTGCGTGCATAATAACTAATATATTATAAAAAGTAATTTAAAATCCTTTATCATAGATTCGATTGTCTTATAATGAGTACAAACTTAATATTAAAACAGCCGTTTTTAAACTAAGTTCATATATAATTCCACGATTTTCTTTTCTTTAAACAAGAGAAAAACATTGCAAGTATATGCCAAAACGTTGGTGCATCCTTCCTGAAATAATAGGAAAAGATGTCTGGTAATACCCAAGTGAACTGACAAAATTTCTGGCTCATAAAGCCTTTAAAGGACCTTAAATGGTAACTATGAAAGACCTATTAGAATGTGGTGTACACTTCGGACACCAAACTCGTCGTTGGAATCCAAAGATGAAAAAATATATCTTCGGTGTGCGTAAAAACATCCATATTATCGATTTACAAAAAACATTACGTTATTTCCGTAATACATACCAAATCGTTGTTGATGCTGCTGCTGAGGGCAAAACTGTTCTTTTCGTTGGAACAAAAAAACAAGCTCGTAACACTGTAAAAGAAGCTGCAATCAAATGTGGTATGCCATACGTTGAAAACCGTTGGTTAGGTGGTATGCTTACAAACTTTGATACTATCCAAAAATCAATCCGTAAGTTAGAAGCTATCGAGCAAATGGAAGACAATGGTCAAATGGGACTATTAACTAAAAAAGAAGCATTAATGCTTTCTCGTCAAAAAGAGAAACTTGCTGATTATTTTGGTGGTATCCGTAATATGAAAAAACTTCCTGACATGTTATTTGTTATGGATGCTGCAAAAGAGCATATCGCGGTTCTTGAAGCACGTTGTTTGAACATTCCTATCGTTGCTCCACTTGATACAAACTGTGATCCGGATCTTATCACTTACCCAATCCCTGGGAATGATGATGCTATCCGTTCTATCCAACTTTTCTGTAATGAAATGGCTGAGGCTATCAATGAAGGTAAAGCATTGGCAAACGGTGGTTCAACTACTGATGTTGAAGAAGAGATGACAGCTGCAGTAGAAGCAGAAGAAACAGCAACAGAGGAAGCATAATTATGGCAGAAATCACAGCAGCAATGGTAAAAGAGTTGCGTTCAGCGACTGATGCACCAATGATGGATTGTAAAAAAGCACTAACAGAAAATGATGGTGATTTTGATAAAGCAGTTGAATTTCTTCGTGAACGTGGTATCGCTAAATCAGCTAACAAAGCTGATCGCATTGCTGCTGAGGGTTCAATTGGTCTTAAAATAGCTGATGATTTTTCAAAAGCTACTTTAGTTGAAGTGAACTCTGAAACTGACTTTGTTGCTAAAAATGATGGTTTTAAAAACCTTGTTTCTGCGTCAGTAACACAAGCGTTTACAGAAAACTGTGACACTGTTACAGCTCTTCGCGAGACTGAGCTAGATGGTAAATCATTTGCACTTGTATTTGATGAATCAGTAGCAAAAATCGGTGAAAAAATCGAATTACGTCGTATGGCTACTTTAACTGGTAATGCTAATACTATCGTAAACGGTTATGTTCACTCAAATACTCGTATTGGCGTTATCGTTGCTATTGAGTGTGACAGTGAAAAAACTGCAAAAGCTATGAGTGATATCGCTAAAAGCGTTGCAATGCATGCATCTGCGATGAAGCCAACAACTCTTAGCTACAAAGATTTTGATGCAGATTTCGTTCAAAGTGAAACTATTGGACGTATTGAAGTGATCAAAAAAGAGAACGAAGAGCTTGCTCGTTTGAAAAAGCCTTTGAAAAATATACCTCAATATATCTCTATGTCACAAATGACTCCAGAAGTTTTAGCTGAGGCTGAAGCGGCTATCAAAGCTGAGTTGAAATCACAAGGTAAACCTGAGCAGATCTGGGACAAAATCGTTCCTGGTCAACTTGCTCGTTTTATCGATGATAACTCTAGCTTAGATAAAGAGTTAGCACTTTTAGATCAAAACTATGTTCTTGATGATAAATTTACAGTAGCACAAGCTGTTGAAGCGGCTGGTAAAGCAGCTGGTGGAACGGCTACAATCTCTGCATTTTTCCGTCTTGAAGTAGGTGAAGGTTTAGAGAAAAAAGTTGACGATTTCGCAGCAGAAGTCGCAGCACAAATGGCATAAGGGTTTTCCCTTATCCATCCTTTTTAGTTCTTATTCCCTTTCTTTTATCTTCACTTTGTTATAATCCGCTCCATGAATTTACTAAATGCAACTTTAATATCACACTCATTTGAATATGATCTTTTTTCGGATATCTCCTTACATGTAAGCGCAGGAGATAAAATCGCAATTACCGGAGTAAGTGGAAGCGGAAAATCAACTTTTTTACATATACTCTCAACACTACTCAAACCTAAAAAGGGAAGTGTAGAGATTTTAGGCAAAGATTTAAACTCTTTAACTGAGAAAGAGTTGGTACATCTTAGAAGTAATGATCTTGGTATCATCTTCCAGTCTCATTATCTCTTTCGTGGATTTAGCGCAATGGAAAATCTTGAAGTTGCATCGATGCTTAGTCGCGAAGAGATCGATAATGAACTCTTAAAAAGACTTGGAATCGCTGAAGTGATGCATCAAAAGGTGAGCGAACTCTCAGGCGGACAGCAACAACGCGTTTCTATCGCCAGAGTTTTGACAAAAAAACCGCGCATCATCTTTGCAGATGAACCGACAGGAAATCTTGATAATAAGACAGCACGTGAAGTGATGAATATATTTGATGAATATATCACACAAAACGGGGCTGCCCTAGTTCTTGTAACTCATGATGAAGCTCTTGCACATCGATGTGATAAGATCTATCATTTAGAGAATAAAGAGCTCGTTCAGGTAAAATAATGAATTATGCAACAATATTTACCGATACAAATGTTGTTGGTTTCTTACTTCTTTTTTTTAGATTTGGTTCACTTTTTATAGCTGTTCCAATTTTCTCTCACCAAAGTATTCCTATGGTTCTAAAAAGTGCCATGGCTTTTTTGTTTACAATTGTTTTCTACTCCTCTATGCAACCTATTACATTCGCAATAAATCTCCCCAATATCATCATAGCGATAGTTAGCGAAATAATGTTTGGACTTGTTATCGGCGTGGTCTTACAGCTGGCTTTTAATGTGATTACGTTTGCTGGAGGTCTTATCTCTTTTGCTATGGGTTTTTCAATGGCAAGTGCCATCGATCCGCAAAATGGTATTTCTATGCCGATTATTAACCAATTTTTATCTTTAATAGCGCTTATGGTACTTTTTTCTTTAAATCTTCACCATTGGATGCTTTTATTTATTGACAGTTCTTTAAGCCATATTCCTCTTGGTGGCTTTGTTATGACGAAATCTCTTTTTACATATATGATACAAGCTTCGGCAAATATGTTTGTCGTAGGCTTTACTATTGCTTTTCCTATTATTGCACTTTCATGGATGGCTGATATTATCTTTGGGATGCTCATGAAAACAATGCCACAGTTTAACCTTTTGGTTATTGGATTTCCAATTAAGATTATTATCTCTTTTGCAGTTCTTATAGCGATTTTAGCATCCTCTATGTTGATATTGCAAGGGCAGATGCAAGATGCATTTAACTGGCTTGAAAAGCTTTTTTAACATTTTTTTGATACAATAAGTCAAATTCTATTCAATCATCCAAGGACACTGCAATTATGAACATTTTACTCTTAAACGACAACCCAGTTGTTACGAAGCTCGTTACTCTGAGTGCACAAAAAACGGGTAGTGAAATTTTAATCGTAAACAATGTGGAAGAGATTTTGGGTGGTTCGTATGATCTTCTTATCATCGATGAAGCCTTATATACTCCAGACTTGATGGATGAACTCAAATCAAAGATCTCCTATAAACGTTCTCTTTATATGCTTTCACGCGGTTCGCAAAGTGTTGATGAGTTTGATCATGAAGTTAAAAAACCATTTTTACCAACAGATCTCGTAGAGTTGCTAAGTTCAATTTCTACTGCTGTTTTAAAAATGAAAGATGAACCAGTAAGCCTTGAGCATGTGGAAACAGAAGAAGATTTCGATATAAATAAAGATCTTTATCATGACGTTCTGACTGATTCTGATATAGACGATGGTCTCAATTTAGATGATTTTGATTTAAATTTAGATGATCTTGATTTGGACAATCTTGATCTTGCCGATGATGAGATAGGCTCAATTCTTGATCAAGATGAGGTTCAAGAGGTTAAAAATCTTTTGGACGAGGCAGAGTCAGATAAAGAGGATGATGAATTAAACTTGGACGACGAGTTTGATCTTGATAATTTTGAATTTGAAAATGATAAATCTTTAGCCGAATCTCATGAGATAAATCTTGAAGATTTCAATGCTGTGAAAGAAAAAGATTCTCTCCCTGAAGATGAGTTAGAAGATGATTTTAGTTTCGATGATCTTGACATGTTAACAGATATGGAAAGTGTAAAGCCAGAAAAACTCCTTTTTGAAGATGACTTAGATTTTGACGAACTTAAAACAACACAAGCAACTCCCGTAGATGATAAAGTGATCCTTGAAGATAGCGAATTTGATTCTATTGAGGATGATGATTTTAATTTGGATACACTTGAAGATGAAATAGAAAGTGCCCTTGGAACTTTAAGCCAAGATGATTTGGACCAAGAAATTGATCTAAGTTTTGATGACTTAGATGAGTTCGCAACTTTGGATGAAAAGTCTTTAAAGATAGCGCTTGGTGAAAAAGTTGAAGATATAAGCGAAGATAAATTGATATTCGATGAAGAAGAAGAGATTTTCAATGAAGCTAAAGATACATTTAGTGAAGAGATAGTTCCTCAGGTTAAAGAAGAACTATCAGCAAATACAGCCGATGGTATTGAAGCTTTAAAAACTCTTCTAAAAGCACTCAGTAATGAAGATGTGGTTGCATCACTTAAAGGGATGAATGTTAGTATAAATATCTCTTTTGGAAATAACAGTGACAAGTAGTGGAGCGATTTTAGTACTTTCAGGCCCAAGCGGAGCCGGAAAAAGTTCTTTGATTAAGAGAGTTTCTGAAGTTATAGGTGCACACTATTTTTCAATCTCAACGACGACAAGAACGATACGTGAAGGTGAAAAAGATGGAGTTGATTACTATTTTGTATCAATAGAAGAATTCGAAAAAGATATAGAAGCAGAACAGTTCCTAGAATATGCTCTTGTGCATGGTAACTACTACGGTACGTCTGTTAAACCGGTAAAAGAAGCACTTAAGGCTGGAAAGTTAGTCGTATTTGATATTGATGTTCAGGGAAATATGTCTGTTAAAAATAGATTTGGAGATATTACAACATCTGTATTTATTACGACACCAAGTTTAAAAGAGCTTGAACATAGATTACGCTTACGTGGAACAGATAGCGAAGAGATCATACAAAATCGTATACAAATGGCAAAACGTGAGGTTCAGCGCATATCTGAGTATGAATTTTTTGTTGTGAATGATGATCTGGAAAAAGCGGCAAAACACCTTACAACAATTGCAAAAGCGGCAAGATTAAAAATTCCAACTTCAAAGATTAACAAGTTTATAATTGATTGGGAAAACTAAGGGCAACTACAGCAAAACGCAGATATACTTTTGCAAATTCTAATGGCAGAGATGCTGTTTATTAAAGGAAACTCATGGGCATACCTAGTGGATCAGAATGGTTAATTATCCTTCTTGTTGTTGTTATTTTATTTGGTGGTAAGAAAATTCCAGAGCTTGCTAAAGGTTTAGGAAAAGGTATCAAGAATTTCAAAGATGAAATGAAAGAGGCAAATCCAGAGGAGCATGCATCATCTGAGCAACCTAAAAACACTGAAATAGATAAAAAAGCTTCAACTACAGAAGAACATACTTCAACATCTACAACAAAACAAGCGTAACACTTGAAACAACGGGTAGGATCGCTTTTACGCGAAAGATTTGATCGAGACGTTGTTTTAGAAAAGCCCAAAGACAGAAGTTTTGGGCATTTTTCTACTCCTATTGCCTTTTCTCTGGCAAAAGAACTCCGTAAATCACCGATGGTTATAGCACAAGAACTCAGTACTTCATTTGAACAAGATGATATGTTTAGCGCAGTTGAATCCGTACAAGGATATATCAATTTCCGTTTAAGTGAAACTTTTTTAGATGAATACGCTTCTTGGGTTCTTAACAATAAAAAAGAGTTTGGTAAATCTAATAAAAGTGAAAAAATACTTTTAGAGTTTGTAAGTGCAAACCCTACTGGCCCACTTCATATCGGTCACGCTCGCGGAGCTGTTTATGGAGATACACTTTTACGTCTCGGACGTCATCTTGGTTATGATATGACCGCTGAGTATTATGTCAATGATGCCGGAAACCAGATAGATCTTCTTGGACTTTCCATTCAGTTGGAGGGTAGGGCAACTATCTTAAAACAAGAAGTTGAATGGCCAGAGAGCTTTTACCGTGGCGAATATATGACAGATTTGACTACCAAAGCTGTTGTAAAATTCGGCATTGAGATATTAACTGATGTTTCTCGCCAAAGAGAACTTGCTCTTTGGGCAAAAGAGAGCGTTATGGAGCTGGTAGTAGATACTTTAGCTGCTACAAATATTCACTTTGACACTTTCATCAATGAATCTTCACTGTATGCTGATTGGGACAGAGTGATGTCTAAAATGGCTGAGGGCGTTTATGATCAAGATGGAAAAATCTTTATTGCATCTTCTTTAAAAGGCGATGATAATGATAGGGTTGTTGTTCGTGAAGATGGACGTCCAACGTATTTGGCTGGTGATATTATCTACCATAACCAAAAGTTTGAAAGAGGGTATGATCACTATATCAATATCTGGGGCGCTGATCATCACGGATATATTCCTCGTGTAAAAGCTGCTGTTGAGTTTTTGGGCTATGACAGCTCAAAACTTGAAGTGCTTTTATCTCAGATGGTAAGTCTGCTTAAGGATGGCGAACCATATAAGATGAGTAAGCGTGCCGGTAACGTTATTCTTATGAGCGATATCGTAGATGAGGTTGGTTCGGATGCGCTTCGATTTATATTTGCTTCTAAAAAAAGTGATACCGCTTTAGAATTTGATGTTGAAGAGTTTAAAAAGCAAGATAGTTCAAACCCTATTTACTATATCCAGTATGCACATGCACGCATAAAAACTATGGCTGAAAAAAGTCTCCTGAGTGCAGATGAGATAAATAATGCACCTCTAAAAAATATGAGTGCAGACGCGGATTCACTGCTATTTGAAGCACTTTTATTACCAGAAATCATAGAAGATGCATTTAGCTCAAGACAAGTTCAAAAGCTAACTGATTATCTCAAATCACTTGCTGCGAAACTGCATAAGTTTTATTATGATTGTAGAATTATCGGAAATGAGGAAGAAGCGAAACTACTCAAGATTTTAGAAGTAGTTGCCCTTTCTTTAAAAACGGGTATGAGTTTACTTGGTATCGAAGCAAAAGATAAAATGCTACGTAGCGAGGATGAGGCTTAAGAGCCTATCCTAAAAGTTGCGATACCATCGCTGCATTAATGCTATTTTTATGCGCTTGTGTCATCAATGAAGCATTCAGTAAAATATTCTGTTGCGAAAAGTTACTTGCTTCATTGGCAATATTTGCATCACTCATCTGAGACGCAGCAGATGAGAGTGAACTTATCTGAGTCAATATTGAACTCGTCGAACTGCTGAGCGAATTACTTGTAGCCCCCACCGTACTTTGAATATCTTGAAGTGACTTCATAAAATCAGTAATACTTTGTTGTGAGGAGATATTAAGAGAGCTTGTATCCACGCTCCCAATATTGGCAGATAAACTACTATTTCCTAAAGAAAACTGCATATCATTTCCGAAAATTTTCACTCCATTAAAAGTTGCGTTATTGACACTATTTTGCATACTTGCTTTAATGGCATCTGCTTGAGAGCTAAGCGTAGCTTTGTCACTTGATGAAAGAGCCGCATTATTAGATGCAACAGAAAGAGTGTTCAGATCATTTGCGCTGCTTGAAAGACTCTGGAGTGCGCCATCTGCTATTTGCATCATTGACGAGGCATCTGTTGCATTTTGTAAACCTTGGGAAAGTGTCCCAATATCATTTCCTATTGAAGAGGCGATAAGCGCCAAGGTGGCGTCATCAAGCTGTTCATTTTTACCTGAAGCTATTTTACTAAGAGATGCATCAGCACTCTTTTTATGTTCGTTGATATAAGAAAGCGAATTACTGCTAGAACCATTGACTTGCATAAGAAACTCCTTCATTTTGAATATGATAACGCTACAAAACTAAAAGTACGTTTATCTTTTAGTATTACATTTTATAAAGTCAGGAATATCTGTGAACTTATTAATGACTTCATCAAGATACTCTTTTGTAATCTGTACTAAAATAGGTTTTTTGGAGATATCAAGCCAGGTTAAGAGCTTATAGAGATCTTCATAATCCATAGATGTACATCCAGCTGTTGGATGATTGAGCTCTTTTTGTACATGTAAAAATATGCAAGAACCTCTATTTCTGATTTTCTTAGGATTATAATCAACAACAACGCCTATTTCATACTGTCCATCTTCACGTTTCATATATTCAAAACTATTTGGTTTTACGGATGGCATCGTAACAAGGGAATTGTAAAGCGTTGAGTTACTATCATCAACGCAGATATCCTCAGATGTACTGCTATGATAAGGAAGTAAAAAAGTATGAGCTTCATATCCAAAACTCGAAGTGAGTGCAAAAACACCTGCTGGTGATTTTCCATCTCCTTCTTGTTTCATGGGCTGATCTGCTACATGTGAGAAAGTTTTATCAAGCATATCCCACGCTAAACCATTTCTTCCGAGATTGACATCAATATTTTGAAATATGATCATTCCGTTTTCAAAACAGTACATTTTTGCTTTTGTAGTGTTGAAATTATCACTTACAACTAAAACAACTTGGCGGGCATATAGTAGGTTGGCACTCATAGCCAATAAGATTAAGAAAACTTTTATCATAAAGTATGATACTATTAGCAAGATTTAAAAAATATAAAGTGTAGCAAATGAAAAAAATTGAAGTAAGAAAAGCAATTCCCGCTGATTCAAAATTTTTAGCTTTATGTATGTTAAAAAGTTCGAGAGCCGGAAAAAATATTGGTCTATTTGATCTCATTTTTGAAGTAAATGATGATGAACACATGTTAGGTATGCTTGAAAAGTTGATTACTTCTGAGATTAAAGCATATTGTCATTATTCTAACTTCTTAATTGCAGATATTGACGCTGAAGCTGTGGGAACTCTGTGTAATTATGAGCCTAGAATTGCAACCTCTGAATTACTAAGTAAAGCGCTTGAAGAGTTGGGTGCTAGTGAAAAGTATGAAGAGAACGCTTCTATGGTTTCACTTTGTTCATTTCAAACAGATAAACGAACTTGGATGCTTGATTTTCTTATAGAAAAAGATGGATATAGTGATCTGCTTATAGTGAGAGAATTGCTCAAAAAAAGTTTACTTACAGCGAGCCTAAAAGGTTATCGAATTGTCCATACAATGGTCGATATAGGGTCTGCAGACATTCTTCTAGTATACAAAAAACTAGGTTTTAAAGTAATTGATGAGAAAAAGTGTGAAGTCTTTAAAGAGAATTTTGGCCGAAGCGGCGTTGTTCTTTTAGAATTTCATTTATAAAGGCACGGAGATAGATTACTTCAGTGTCTTGCCTCCTTTATTGGCTATTTCTTTAGCCCTTTACACACGTAATGTTTTAATATCGCTGTTTGGTGGCATTCTCCTTGGTCTCTTTATCCTCAATGAATTCTCAATTGTGAGCATGATTGGTGCAACTTTTTCACTTTTTACAACTCTTCTTTCACAAGGCTGGATACTAAAAACACTTGGATTTGCTCTTCTTGTAGGCTCCATTATCACGTTAATAGAAAACTCTGGTGGTATTGGTGGATTTATCCATTTTGTACAAAAAAAACATTCCATCATCAAATCAGCAAGAGGCTCTTTACTTTTGGCGTATGCCATTGGTATCGTAATCTTTGTTGAGTCTTCTATCACTTCGCTTGTTGCGGGAACGGTAAGTCGACCACTTACAGACAGCTTTGGGGTCTCTCGCGCAAAACTTGCTTTCGTATGTGATTCTACTTCAGCGCCTGTATGTTCACTCATAGCTGTCAATGGCTGGGGCGCTTTGCTTTTAGGACTTATCTCTACACAGATTTTAGCAGGTGTCATCGTTGGCAATGGAATTGATATTTTGATCTCATCGATTGCATATAATTTCTACGCGATGGCGGCACTAGTCGTGACATTTTTGATGATATGGTTTAACATTGAGATCGGTCCTATGAAAAATGCTACTATTGTTCACGATCATTATAAGCATAATAAGTCAGGAAAAATCGGGCATATGTTTTATCCGATCCTTTTGATGATTGTTTTTGTTTTTATTTTTTTAGCCATTACCGGTAATGGTGATATTTTAAAGGGAAGTGGTTCAAGTTCTATCTTTTATACGATGCTTTCTACGACTTTTATAACGATTTTTTATTATAAAATTGATGGTGCGATGGGACTTAAAAAAAGTCTACATCTTTCATACATAGGTGTGAAAAAGATGATACCAATCGCATCAATTTTACTTTTTGCATTTGCGATTGGTGACGTAACAAGCGAACTTAAAACTGGCGCTTATTTGGCTTCATTTGTTTCTCATATTTTATCAGTCCACTTTTTAGCTTTTGTTATTTTTATTCTTGCTTCTATAATCTCTTTTTCCACGGGGACTTCTTGGGGAACGTTTAGCATTATGACACCTATTGCATTGCCGATGGCGGCTGCTATGGGAGCTGATATTCCCCTTGTGATGGGCGCTGTGATATCTGGAGGCGTTTTTGGAGATCACTGCTCACCTATCTCCGATACGACGATTATCTCTGCCATGGCTAGTGAATGCGATATCGTAGAACATGTAAAGACTCAACTACCTTATGCTCTTATCTCCGGAGGAATCGCTGCCCTTTTATTTATTTTATTTGCTTACATGTAAGAAGCTATTTTTAATTAGTGTGTAATAATGAAACAGTTATAAATAGCTATTTGTTACTTTTATACACATGTTTATCTTATTGCTACAAGATTGAAATCTATTTCAAAGTTGTGAGATAAAACTATGTTAAGATACTCCAATTTCAAAAATCTGATTTAGGAGTCACCATGGCACAATCAACACCAACGATCATCTGGTCTGTTATAGATGAAGCACCAGCTTTAGCTACATATTCACTTTTACCAATAGTTAAAGCTTTCGTTAAAGAAGCTGGCGTAGAGGTTGAGCCAAGAGATATTTCTCTTGCTGGAAGAATCATCGCTAACTTTCCTGACAATTTGACGCAAGAGCAAAAAATTGCTGATGAACTTGCATACTTAGGTGAAGTGGCAACACAACCCGAAGGTAACATTATCAAGCTTCCAAATATCTCTGCTTCTATTCCTCAGTTAAAAGAAGCGATTGCTGAGCTTCAATCACAAGGATACGATATCCCTAATTATCCTGAAGATCCTCAAACTGATGCTGAAAAAGCATTAAAAGAAAGATTTTCTGCATGTCTTGGTTCTGCTGTTAATCCAGTTTTACGTGAGGGTAACTCTGACAGACGCGCTGCAGTTGCAGTTAAAAACTTTGCTAAGAAAAATCCACACAAACTTCGTGCATGGAATGAAGGTGCGCAAACTCGTGTTGCTCACATGACTGAGGGTGACTTCTATGCAAATGAGCAATCAATCATCAAAAATGGTGATGGTAAAGTAACTATCTCTTTAAATGGTAAAGTTTTAAAAGAAATCAACGCTTTTGATAAAGAAGTTCTTGATGGAACATTCTTAAGCGCAAAAGCATTACGTTCTTTTCTAGCTTCATCTATTGCAGAAGCAAAAGAGAAAAATATTCTTTGGTCTATTCACTTAAAAGCGACTATGATGAAAGTAAGTGATCCTATCATGTTTGGTCACGCTGTTTGTGTATTTTTTGAAGATGTATTTGCAAAATTTGCAGATGATTTTAAAGCTATCGGTTTTAACCCGAACTTAGGTCTTGGCGATCTTTACAAAAAAATGGAAAAACTTCCAGCTGATAAACAAAAAGAGATTAACGATGCTATGACTGCAGTTTATGCTGCGCAACCTGCAATGGCAATGGTTGATTCTGATAAAGGGATCACTAACTTACACGCTTCAAATGACGTTATCATCGATGCTTCACTTCCAGTTGTTGTACGTGATGGCGGTAAAATGTGGAATCCAGCTGGAAAAGTGCAAGAGTGTGTTATCACTATTCCAGATCGTTGTTATGCAACTATGTATTCTGAAATCGTTGAAGATTGTAAGAAAAACGGTCAGTTTGACGTAACAACAATGGGTTCTGTATCAAATGTTGGTTTGATGGCTCAAAAAGCTGAAGAGTACGGTTCTCACCCAACAACTTTTGAAATCGAAGAAAATGGTACTGTAACTGTAACAGATGCAAGCGGTGAACTTATGAGCTTCGTTGTCGAAAAAGGCGATATTTGGAGAATGTCTCGTGCAAAAGATATCCCGATCAAAGACTGGGTTCGCCTTGCAGTTGAACGTGGTGAGATCGAAAAAGTGCCTGTTATTTTCTGGTTAGATGAAAATCGTGCTCACGATGCAAAAATCATCGAAAAAGTAAAAGCAACCCTTCCAGAATTTGATAAAACTGGAATCGAGTACCATATTATGGCTCCTGAAAAAGCGATGGCATTCTCTCTTAAGCGTGTAAGAGCGGGACAAAACACTATTTCAGCAACTGGTAACGTTTTACGTGATTACTTAACTGACCTTTTCCCAATTCTAGAACTTGGAACATCTGCAAAAATGCTTTCAATCGTTCCATTACTTGCTGGTGGCGGTCTATTTGAAACTGGTGCGGGCGGATCTGCTCCTAAACACGTTGACCAATTTTTAGAAGAGGGTCACCTTCGTTGGGATTCACTTGGTGAATTCTTGGCACTTGCTGAGTCACTCAGATTTATTGCTAAGAAACACAATACTCCGGCATTGGAAGCTGTAACAGAAGCACTTGACGTTGCAAATGCTGGTTACCTTGACAATGACAAATCACCTTCACGCAAAGCTGGCGAGCCAGATAACAGAGCAAGTCACTTCTTTGTTGCGCAGTACTGGGCAGACGCTTTAGCGAAGCAAACAAAAGATGCTGCAATTGCAGCTAAATTTGCACCAATTGCTGCATCGTTGAAAAATAACGAAGCTAAAATTATTGCTGAGTTAGGTGCAACAGCTGGCACGGCGCAAGATATTGGTGGTTACTACCATCCAAATGCTGCAAAAGCAAATGCTGCTATGCGCCCAAGTGCGACACTTAACGCGATCATCGATTCTATATAATCTTTCTTTTTTAAAGTTCCAAAAGATTTTTTCTTTTGGAACTTTCCTCTTTTTTTAACTTACACCCAAAGGGCACTTCGCATGTAAAGGTTTTAATGTACTTTTTTCTTCGCAAAAAAGTACCAAAAAGCTCTTGCAACGGCTTCGAGCTTGACTGCGTCAAGTTCCCAAGAAATAGTAAATCCATTCCTAAAAATGCAAAACTCGTTCACTATGTTCTCTCAAACAGTTGCATTTTCTTCACGTCATTCTTTTCCTATTTCTTGGCTCTGCAGATGTTGCAACTGACGCATAAACTTTTCGTTAGACATAGAAAAATTAATGGGATATAATACGTACAATTTATCTTTGTAGTGGATATAAAATGAAAAGAGAAATCACGCGTACTAAAAGATTGCCTGCCTTTTTGATTGATATAGACGAGTTTGGTGTTTTATGGGATAGATTATCTACATTATTTGATAGTTCTGAAAGAATTTATTGTAATATCGAAATAAAATTATTATTAGAAACATTAGAATTTGACAATTTTGAGGAGTTAAAACAATATGCTCATTTAAAAGGACGTATAACTAAATTTTCATTTCGTATGTCTCAAAATGAACGTCGTGTTTCAGTTAGAACAAGTTCAATTACAAATAGTCTTGCAGATGTTACTGTGTATGCAGAAACAGAAGCGTGGTGTGCAGGTGCCATAGAAATTGTATATTCATTTATAAAATCACACCAACTTTGGTATAACTGGTTTTTTTCTGCACCAATTGGATGGATATTGTATTTGTTTACATTTATACCTAGTATGATAATGATTGTTTTACCAAAAAATGTGTCTTTAAATAAATCTGTAGTAATCGCATGGATTTCAATAACAGTAACACTTGCTATTCTGTATTTTTTTAGAGGAAAACTACTCTCTTCAGCAGTGATTCAAATTAGTGAAGAGGAAGGTTTTTTTAAAAAAAATGCTGCAGAGTTGAGCCTGCTTATGGCTTTGATTGCCATTGTATTAAACATAATTGGATTGTTTGTTCCTAAGTAATCAATAGTTATCTTCTACTTCACTTTTTTCTTCGTAGCTATCGACATATACAGCCATAAAAATCCAAATATTCCACCGACGACTATAACGGCGATATATGGTTTAGCAACGACAATGTTATAGAGATTTTCTATTGCGTGACCAAAGTAGTAGCTTCCAAAACCTACAATCAAAGTCCAAGGGATTGCTGACAAGATGTTTAACATAGTAAACTTTTTCACGTCATATTTTGTAAGACCGATTGCGATTGGGATGAGCGTTTTGATACCGTAGATAAACTTTTGAATCAAGATAATCCAAGAGCCGTATCTTTTCATCATGATATGCGCAAGAGCAAGTTTTCTACGGTGTTTTTTGAGGTATCCGTGCATCTCAGCTTTTTGGTTACGTGCTACATAGAGAAGGAGATTGTCACCGAGGACATTCGCAGTAAATGCAATGGCCATCGAAGTTGCCAAATCCATCTTGCCCATGTATGACAAAACAGCCGCCGCCATTAGTGCAACAAAACCGCCGCCAAGTGAGTATAAAAACAATCCTATATATCCGTAAGTCGTTATATTTGTTAACATATCTTCCATTTTTTTTCCTTTACGCCCAAAGGGCACTTTGCATGTAAGGCTTTTGCCTTAAAGTTTTTTGATCTTTGTTATCTCATCGCGTAATCGCGCAGCTTCCTCAAACTCGAGTTCACGCGCTGCTTTTTTCATACGTTCTGTCAAATCTTGGATTATCTTTTTGCGTTCACCAGCTGGAATCTTATCAAGTTTTTTGTGTTTTTCATACAAATCACCATGATCTTCAAGGCGGAGATTTTCATCGAGTTTGCGTATGGTGGTAGTCGGCGTGATACCGTGGAGCTTGTTAAACTCCTCTTGGTGCGCACGTCTGTCTTTTGTTTTATCCATCGCTCTTTGCATCGAGCCTGTGATTTTGTTTGCATAAAGAATAACGCGTCCATTTGAGTTTCTCGCAGCACGCCCGATGGTCTGGACAAGTGCTGTTTCACTTCGTAAAAATCCTTCTTTATCCGCATCCAAGATCGCGACTAAACTGACTTCTGGTAAGTCTAAACCCTCACGAAGAAGGTTGATTCCCACAAGTACGTCAAACTCTCCAACGCGTAAAGAACGGATGATCTGGTTACGCTCAATAGTATCGATTTCAGAGTGCATGTATTGGATTTTGATACCCAAATCAGCAAGATATTTAGTAAGAGCTTCAGCCATCTTTTTTGTCAAAACAGTGATAAGAACACGTTCATTTTTAGCGGTGATCTTTTTGATCTCATCATGGATATCTTCGACTTGATTATCAAGTGGTTTGATCTCGATAATCGGATCAAGAAGTCCGGTGGGACGGATAATTTGATCTGCTTTTACAGCGGAAAGTTCAAGCTCATACGCCGATGGTGTTGCTGAAACAAAAAGGTAATGAGGCGATTTGACGATGTACTCATCAAGCTTGAGAGGACGATTGTCCAAGGCACTCGGAAGACGAAAGCCATACTCAACAAGTACCTCTTTTCTGGCTCGATCACCCGCGTACATCCCACGAAACTGCGGTAAACTAACGTGTGATTCATCCACGATGACAAGATACTCTTTATGTCTTGACTCAAAATAATCAAGCAGTGTAAAAGGAGCTTCGCCCGCTTTTTTATCTGTCAAAAGTCTTGAATAGTTCTCGATTCCCTTACACATTCCCGTAGTCTGAAGCATTTCTAAGTCAAACTCTACACGCTGTTTGAGACGTTGTGCTTCAACGAGTCTGTCCTCTTTTAAAAGAAAGTCGAGTCTCTCGTCAAGTTCATCTTCTATCCGTTTGATCGCGACGGAAAGACGATCTTGAGTAACGCTAAACTGACTTGTCGCATAGATATTAACGTTTTTAAAGTCCTCGACACGTTTATTTTCAAGAACGCTAAATTTATAGATAGCCTCGACTTCATCGCCAAAAAACTCTATGCGAACAGCCTCATCTTCAAAGTAGGGTGGATAGATATCGATAACATCGCCGCTCACACGGATATGTCCGCTGTCAAAGTAGCTGTCATTTCTGGTGTAACCCATCTCCACAAGTCGAAGTAGCAGTTTTTTCTGGCTTATCGAGTCGCCGATGGTAATGGCTTGCACCATTTTGAGGTACTCTTCAGGATCACCCAAACCATAGTTTGCAGAAACTGAGGCGATAACGATGACATCATCATAACTAAGCAAATTTGCCGTACATGAGAGGCGAAGGCGTTCTAATTCTTCATTGATAGCACTGTCTTTTTCTATGAAAAGATCTTGGCGAGGAATGTAAGCCTCCGGCTGATAATAATCATAATAACTTACAAAATACTCAACATGATTGTTTGGAAAGAAGTTACGAAACTCACTATAGAGCTGAGCCGCTAAAGTTTTGTTATGAGTCATGATGATGGTCGGCATCTTCACATTCTCTATAACCTTCGCCATAGTGTAGGTTTTACCGCTTCCTGTCACGCCCTCAAGCGCTTGGTAACGGTTGCCTTGAAGGATAGAATCACTTAAGGCTTTAATGGCTGTCGGTTGGTCTCCCGCTGGAGAATATTTTGATGAGACGATAAAATTTGGTTTGTTTTTCATTGGCGAAATTATAGCTAAATGGAGATAATGATGCAGAATTTAGTCTGTTTTTACAGATGTCGCTGTGAAACGACTTCCGCGATTTGTGATGATGATGAGTTGGGTTTTATGAAAAAGGTTATTTTATGATTTTCTTTTTATTCTTGATTAAGTGTACTAAGATAAAGTACGTCAATTTAATAAAATGGAGAACTATTGATTTACTATATTGCAAAGTTGCTTATCACAACATTTTTAATTGTATTAATCTCTGAGATAGCGAAGCGAAACAGTTTGGCAGGTGCTATATTGGCGGCTATTCCTTTGGTCTCTATATTGGCCATGACATGGATGTATGTAGATACGAATAGCAGTGTGAAAGCAGTAGAGTTTTCAAACAATGTTGTTTGGCTCATTGTCCCATCAATGACACTATTTATAGCTTTTCCAATCTTAATAAAAAAAGGTTTTGGATTTTATCCAAGTATGTTTATTGCTATCTCGATGACCATTTTTGCTTATTACAGCGTCATCTTCCTTCTTGAAAAATTAGGTATTCGATCATAAATATTTTTTGGAACGACACCAATGATTTGAAAGAGGGAGCTTGAGAACGATAAGATAATCTGGAGATTTTCAAGAATAGAGCTATTCCCTTAAAGCATTAACAACTCAACGCTGTATTAACTTTTGGTTTCGCTCTTGCTTGTTGATTTTTTAATGAATAGATTTTATATGATCTACAAAAGACTCAGCGCTTTTATATCCAATAACATTTTTATTTTTTAAATGTTCTCCATTAGCATTATAAAATATTATGGCAGGCGGTCCATATAAGCCAAAAAGTTTTTAGAAAGTGAAAAGTAGATTTTAAAAAGGTGGAGCAGTCTAAAGCTATAGAGCTTTTAGAACTGCCTCATAATCTGGAGCATGAGTAATTTCAGGAACAAGTTGTTTATAAGTCACTTTTCCATCTTTAATAATGAAAACAGTACGAGTTTCAAGACCTTTTAGTACTGTACTGTTAATCAATGTACCATAAGCTTTTCCGAACTCTTTTGCTTGAAAATCACTTGCGACAGTGATGTTTTTGATCCCATGTGCAGCACAATAACGACTTCCAGCAAAAGGTAAGTCCATCGATATAACAATAATTTGAACATTCTTCATATTAGCCGCTTCTGTGTTGAATCTACGCGCTTCCATATCACATACCGGAGTATCTATACTTGGAACAACAAGTAAAACTTGAGTTTTTGTAGTTTTGCCACCAACTGTAATCTCTTTTAAATCACTCGTGATTACTTTTACACTAGGAGCTTTGTCGCCTACGTTTATTTTATTTCCTGTAAGTGTGACTTTTTTACCTTCAAGTGTGACTGTCTCATTTGTTGTTGCGTAAACTGAAGAAACTGTTAGTATTCCTGCCAATATGATTTTGTAGAATTTCATTCTATCTCCTTAAAATTTATTAAAATTCTATCTATAAGGACTGAAATCTAAATTTGAATATAAACTAATTTAATCTACTCAGTCACTTAAAAGATGATATATAGATAAGTTCTGTGTTGATATTTAATTAGCTTTACTCAACTTCTTTACTTTTTTTCATCCGCAGGATCAACATAGTTGATAGTTGGAAGAAAATAGGCAGTGACTAAAAGAGCGATACTTAGTGTAAGAACTATGGCAAGATCGTAGCCGCCAAAGAGGTCACTCAGTCTAATCTTTCCTAAATCTGGTCCTATTATCTTCTCTATCCACGGATAAGCTATAGTAAAAACAGCTCCACCGACCATACCGCCAAGAACGCCTACAAACGCATCGACACGTCCCTCTGATACTGAAACGAAAAACGCAGATGGACACTTTCCAAGTATAACTAAGCCCATACCAAAAAGTATGCCACCGATGATGAGACCACTAAGAATAGTGGGTTTTATGGCATAGCTAGCATAACCTGCATCCACTAAAAAATAAAAACCTAGGCTTGAAAGGGCAACCGTTGTCATCGCCATTCGAGGGACTAAAGTGTCTTCAAATATCATAAATCCAGCCATCTTTTCAAACTTATCAAGACGAGAGTAGAGGATGATAGCACCAAAACAAAACCCTATAAACAGCACAAGCCACACAGAACCATGCGCTTGATTTGCGACAGTTGCAAACATATTTGAGATTCTCTCCATCATACTTTACACCCTTTTTTCTTGTAGAAAAATCTACCTGTTATTATCCCTGTTCCTAAAGCGACGACGGCAAATATAATACCACTTACAGCGATTTGAGAACCGCCTGAGAGAATATGTCCGGCATTGCATCCACCGGCCAAACGAGCACCAAAAACAAGTAAAAATCCTGCTATAAAACTCCAAATCATACGAGATTTGACCGACTTATTTTTTCGTTCTTTCCAGAGTGTAGGGATGTAGCTTATATGAAAGGTTTTAGTCACAAACACAGACATAAAAAGTCCACCAAAGAAGACTCCCACAAGCATCACAGCCTCCCATGCGCCACCTTCTTTGACTATTTCAGCATATTTGTACTTCTCTGGTTCAAGCCCAAAAAGCATATTTGCTATGTAGCTCATTCCGGTAGATGCTCCAATGGGGCGATCTGCTCCCCAAACTGAAAACGAAAGGTAAAAGAGCAAACTCATGGCAATTCCACCAACCCACCAAGGTATACTTTTTGGCATATTAAATCCTTAATTTAAAAACGTTAAGCTATACTTATCGTTTTTAAATTATAGAGAACTAACCTTATAGAAATATAATGAGATTTCATATAGTTTCAAAACTAAGATGTCTTACTATATTAAGAGGTCTCAGATATAATTTTTTATCTTAAACTATTTAGGCTCATTGAATGAATACAATCGATATCCTCAAAACTTTTCCTCAATCTCTGATATTTTCTCTCAATAATGAGCATTTTGTAAATGCTGTATATGGACAGCAGCATAAACTATTTGAAAAAAATTTTGATTTATCAAAACCAATAAGCTTATCCATCTTGTTTGACAAAAAGATTTATAAGAAGGTTTTATCGCTCATCAATGGAGATATTGATTCTCTTAATATTTCATTTTTAAATCACAACTATGATGCTAACTTTACGAGGCTAGAAGAGGGAAAAAACTCTCTGCTTTATCTTATGGATGTGACACGTTATAGTAGTGTAGAATCCCAACTCAAAAAAAGTGTTTATGACTTACTCTCTAAAAAAGAGGAGCTTCAGGCTGTTTTTGATTTGGCTGCCAATGGTATATCTATTCTCGATCATAATGGGATGTTTTTGTATGCAAATCAGTTCTTTCAAGATATGATGGAATATACGATGGAAGAGTTACGCAAGGAATCTTGTATCTCACTTTCAGCTCCTGAGTATTCTGAGGCCTCTCAAACTGCGGTACAAAAAGCCATAAAAAATGGAAGCATACAAAACTTCCGTAAGGTTTGTGTGACCAAATCAGGAGAACATATTAATGCAAGTATGTCTCTTAGTTACTTAAAAAGTCGTGATGAGATCGTGATGATCACCTCTGATATCACACAGGATATAAAATACCAAGAGGAACTCAAACGCCAAGTTGAAATGGAAGTAGCCAAACGTACAGAGCAGTATGAGATCATGTGCCATCAGTCACGTTTAGCAGCGATGGGCGAGATGATAGATTCTATCGCGCATCAATGGAGACAACCTCTTAATGGTTTAGGGCTTATAGTCCAAGGCCTCAAACATATCAGTAAAAGTGAGACTTTAGATAAAGAATCTCTGATGGAGGTAGAGAGTGAGATTATGGAAAAAATCAACTATATGTCTCAAACTATTGATGATTTTAGTGGTTTTTTTCGCATCTCTAAAACAAAAGAGAGTTTTTCTGTTTTGCATAGTATAGAAGATGCCCTGCGTTTGATAGATGTACAACTAAAATCTCATAATATAAAAGTAAATATAGAGTTTAAGGAGGGACTATCTCTAGAGGTTATGGGATTTCCAACTGAGTTTAAACAAGTAGTGATGAACATAGTGCATAATGCAATGACAGCTATAGTCAAAACAGCCAGACAAAATGGAATGATAGATATTGTTCTATATTCAGCTGGAGAGAAACTAAACATCTGTATCGCAGATAATGGAGGCGGCATAGAAGAGGAAAGTTTGGATAAAATATTTGATCCCTATTTTACAACACGAGAAAATGGAAGTGGCATAGGACTCTACATGTCAAAGATTATTATTGAACATCACATGCAAGGCCACCTTAATGTTCAAAACTACAATGAAGGTACAAAGTTTTGTATCACGTTGCGATGCAAGGAGAGTAAATAGTATGGAAGCGATACAAAAGCGTTTATCAATACACACTATATTAGTGGCAGAAGATGATCCAAGTACGCTCAAATGGCTCGTACGGATTCTTAAAATCTACTTTAAAGAGGTCTACTCAGCTACAAATGCTATGGATGCGTTAGAGATGTTTATACAAAAGCCGACAGATATTATTGTGACTGATATACAGATGCCTGAAGTAGATGGACTTAGCTTTTTACACAAAATCTCCATTATCTCACCACAAACTTTTCGTGTCGTTATGACTGCTTTTAACTCACAACCTTATCTCAACCGCGCTGTTGAATCAGGTGTGCATCTTTATCTGAAAAAGCCCATCGATATAGATGAACTACTCGTCGCTCTTTCTTCACATATGCCGGAGTCTCTCTCTATTCCTACGATCTCAAACTTAGGAGAGGGCTTTCATTATGACTTTACAAAAAAGATGGTCTATAAAGAGTTACAAGCAATTAGGCTTACAAAAAAAGAGCTTTTACTCTTAGAACTACTGATCAAAAACAAACAAGGTGTTGTCGGTTTAGAGATGATAGAGCAAAATCTTTATGATGAGCCGGTATCTGATGATGCCATACGAATGCTAGTTGTAGGTCTACGTAAAAAACTCTATGCCTCGCTTGTTGAAAATCTCAAGGGCTTGGGATACCGTCTCAATATCTCTTAAAATCCTTATAAAAACCTTATTGATAGCTTATTAATACCTTGTAGACTTCAGTTATTATCATTCCATACAAATTAAAGGAGTGCTATATGAAGAAAATCCTTATAGTCGGTGGTGGTACTGGCGGAACTATGACTGCTAATAACCTCGCTAACAAACTTATGCCAGAAATTAACCGTGGTGAGGTAGAAATTATGATGATTTCTGACTCAAAACTTCATGTGTATCGTCCAGGGGCGATGTATGTAGCCTTTCATAAAGCCGCAGGACACGAGTTCATTCGTGATCAGCGTTCTCTTCTTATGCTAGAGGTAGGTTTCAAAGTCGATAAAGCCGTCGAGATAAATGCAAAAAGTAATTTTGTAAAAGGCGCAAGTGGAACAAAGTATAACTATGATTTTCTTGTCTTAGCAACAGGTTGTGAAATTGCAGCAGACAGAATACCAGGACTCACAGAAGGTGGTGATTGGTTCTATAGCTATGAAGGCGCTAAAAAGTTAGCTAAAAAATTTGAAAAGATTAGAAGTGGACGAATTTTAGTAACTGTAAACTTTCCTAAAACGCCAAATATCCCTCACCAGTGTGGTATTGCTCCGGTTGAGACGACAATGATGTTACATGATTTCTTAACAGAAAGAGGAGTACGTGATGATATTGAGATTGTATATACCTATCCAACAACATCACAATCAGTAAAGAATGGTCTTTTCATGCAAGCTCCGACTTCTAGTGTACTGCCATCTATCTTTGATAGTATAAATGTAAAACACAAGACAAGTTTTACGCTCTTTAAAGTTGATCCTAAGAAAAAAATAGCTTACTCAGAAGAGGGAGAAGAGCTGGAGTTTGACATCTTGATGTCCACTCCACCATTTATCGCTGTTGAAGTCATTCGAAAATCTGGATTATCCCAAGCACTCGATAACGAAGGTTGGTTGCCAACTGATAAAAAAACTTTGAAAGTCAAAGGTTTAGATAATGTCTATACACTAGGTGATACTGTTGATTTATCTGTATCAAAAGCGGGGGGAACTGTTCACAATCAAGTAGACGTTCTTGTCGACAACATCGCAGCAGAGTTACGTTTTGGGTATCCAACAGAGTCATATGATGGAAAAGTTATTGCCATTGCACAGATGGGTCTATCTTGTGGTATGCCACTTTGGTATGACTATGAAGAAGATGTTAAACCGACCCCTTGTAGTAAACTTGGCAGTTTTGTGCGTTTAGGTTTTAACAAAAGTTTATATTGGGCTGCCGCACGCGGTATGTTATAGGAGGATTATGATGAGCGAAGAAGTAAAAGTACAAAAAACAGCAGCAATGCAAGAGCTTGAAAATAAGATGACGATGTTGGTACAGACAGGAAGAATAGACAATCTTATAGATTTACTTGCTGTAATATCTGATCAAATTGAGATGACAACAACGCCTATAGTTGAGAAGATGGTGCATTCTATAGACAATATGGCAACAGCTGGTTTTGTCACAGAAAATGCAGTGCGCTATGCCAAGCGTGAGAGTGCAAAAAATGAAGTACCATCTCTTTTTGGCATGCTAAAACTCCTCAAAGATGAAGACACAAGAAAAGGATTGGCATTTATGCTAAATCTTACAAAAGGGATCGGAAAACAGATGTAAAAGTTTTCTGAGTAGCCACGCTATCTGGTGGTTACTCCTTACATGTAGAATAAATCTATCTTTATAAAAATGCATAAACCATCCTTAGTAAATCCTCAAACCCCTTTTGTTCAATTACTGTAATACAAAATCACCAAAGATTTCAGCTAAAATAGGTATGAAAAATGCTGTAATGCCCAAAAGAGGCCTATAGTTTTATTTTGTGCCAAGGATTACTGTTGCTAAAGTTGAGTGAGAAACAAGATGGATAAGATTAAATTAACAAATAAATTAATCAAAAAAGGTTTTTTTGAGAGTGCAGAAAAATATAAAAATAGGATGTCGGATTTAGGTACTGTCAATATTGGTGACATTAGCATCACTCAGTATGAACCAAGTACGCAACTTCTCTATTTTACTTCTAAGCTTCACAGTGATATCAAAACGTTAGAGTTTAATCTACCAGTAGATGGGATCACCTTTAGTATTAAACTAGAAAGTGCAGAAGCGAAAGAACTGATCCGTGTCTCAAGAACATATAATTTAAATGCTCTTTTAAGATATGAAGAGAGTTTTATTATAGAAGAACTTTCTTTTGATAAGTATTGCTTCTTAAAATTTAATTCAGATGATGCGGCTGTCAATATTAATGTCGGTCATGCCTATTGTGTGATGAAAAATTATAGTGAAGCTCTGGAATACTATATCAAAGCCACGGACCTTGAGCCATCAAATGCTGTATATATAAACAATCTCGGCTGGATACACTATGAACTTCAAGAATATACAAAAGCTCTCACATTGTTCAAAAAAGCAGTCGAGTTACAGCCAAACAGCGGATACAATCAAATCAGTATGGGTGACACTTACAGAAAACTTGAAAACTACTATGAAGCAGATAAACGTTATCAAATCGCATCAGGACTTGAACTGAGTAACGCAAAACACCAGTTTGAACTTGGAAACAGATATTTTTCTCTTAAAGATTATCAGCAAGCTATTTTGTACTTTAAAAAAGCGGCGGAACTAGAACCAGGGAATGTGTTGTATCAGTTCAATGCAGGCAATGCCTATTATCAGCTTGAAGGTTTTCATCAAGCGTTTAGCTACTATAAAAAGATCTTGCATCTCAAACCAAATGATGTTTATTATCAATCAAATATTGGAAATATGTATCTCAAAACGCAAGAGTATGACCAAGCGCTCATCTGCTATAAAAAAGCGATTGAGCTTGTACCAAATAATGCAAGATATCATAATGCGGTAGGCGATATATACTTTACTTTAGAAAATTATGATGAGGCCTTAAATTATTATAATAAAGCTGATGGACTGATGCCAAATTATGCAGATTATCTTTCAAATATTGGCAATGTTTATAATGTGAAAAAAGAGTATCAACAGGCCTCTAAATATTATCAAATGGCACTCAAAATTGAGCCAAATAACGCAGATTACAGAAATAAAGTAGCTGATATCACTCTTGCCATTCAAGAGTAGAGTCCAATCTTTATGAAAATTAGACTTTCTTTACTCTCTTTATTATTTGGTATAAGTAACCTCTATGCAGATAAAAATTGGATTCCATTAGAACCAATAAATACGCCTCAAACTGCAAAACAAACTCCAAAGAAAGATGCAAATCTGACTCAAAATGGATCTATAAGCGCGATCATAAACAACGTAGCAGTCATTAAACAGCTGATGGACGGCACTAAACAAGATGAGGACAATAACAATAACAAAAATTGGTATCCACTTGGTAATACACAAAATAGGTGATCATCTTGGATCTTATAAGATCATTTTTTATCGTAAAATGGAAGTGTATTGTAGTCAACAATATTTTTAGGTTCTAGAGCAAATACATCTTTAGAGTATGAGATATTATTTTCATCACTCATCCCGCTTATATACTCGATCATATAGTTTAAATTCTCAAGATTGAAAACCCCTTTTTTATTGTTTTTATAAAGTTCATCAATTCTGTTATTTTTAACATTGCTAAAGATGACAAAAGGGACATCATATTCATCTTTAAATGGTGGTAGATAACCGTGTCCATGCTCTTTTTCACTCACAACTTCGCCATGATCTGAGATGTAGACAAAGAGTATTTTCTGATTTGGAAATGTATTTGTGAAATAGGTAAAGATACTTTTTAAAATATAGTCTGTATAAAAAATTGTATTGTCATAATCTTGTGCCACACTACTAGGTTCTTTAAATAAAATCTGTTTATAGGAATATCTTCTTTCATAATCCGCATGAGAACCCATAAGATGGATGAGGTACATCTCTTTTTTGGAACTGTTTTGAAGATGGTTGATATAAGAGAGCAACACTTCATCAGGTTGTGCGGTCATAAAGTTCAGATTTTCAAAATGATGGACATCTGCTTCTTGTGCCATAGAAGCGATAGAGGAATCATGTTCTCCCGCTTCTCCTTGATTTGAGATCCAATATGTTTTATATTTATGCATTTTAAAATCACCAATAATCGATCTGGAGTGAATAAATGCATCTGAAAAATTATGAACATTTGCTTTTGTATGTAAAATCGGTATAGAGTATCGTGTTTGATTTGTCGGAGCGATGGCATTGAAAACATAAAGTTGATTTTGATCTTTTAAAGAGGATAAAAATGGAGTTGTATTTTCATCATAATTGTAGATTGCCATGTGATTTTTGTTGACAGATTCTCCTTGAATAACTACGATTTTATCATAGAGGGAATGGTCGTTTTGCTTGAACTCTTGTTGCAGACTCGCTAGATATTTTGTTCTTTCATTATAAAGTTGGCTATGTCCCTCCGCCGTAATACATTTATTTGGGATATTAAAAGGCTCTTCATATTCTAAAGGATCATAATAGTAATAAAGTGCCGCGATCACGGCAGCGCCGAGAATAAAACCTAAAAATCTTATGATCTTAAAAGAGTGTTTATAATGGACTAAGAGTTTATAAAGAAGAAAGAGCACAAAGGAGGTATAAACGAATACTAATATATCTCTGTAATCGATGTAAGTTTTTAAGTATTCTAAAGTTTCATACACAGGGGAAACGGCGGAGACTTCGATCCTCGGTCCGATATCCGCATCACAATATCCCCAATGCATGTAAATATGTGAGATAATGATATTTGTCACATTCATGTAGATAATAAATAAAGCAAATAAAAGTTTGTTAAATTTCGAAACGAGTATCATGACAAACAAGACAATGAGTAGAAATATAAAGTGCTCGAAGTCATTTGATTCAGAAGCTATTGCTTGGGGAATGATGGTTAAAATACTGATGAGATAACTAAGAGTTAGGTATTGTTTATTTTCTTTTATCTCATTTTTGATTTTATGCCTCAATGATCTTCCCCGATTTTGTAGATTTTTTATTGGTAAAATTATAGCCGATTGCTTACATGTAAAACGAATTTAAAGTCTATTTCTATAGTAATTGGCTAACATATATAAAAAAGGACTCTTCACATGAAAGTATTTTCTGTACTCACTTCGTTAACTTTAGCCTCTAGTATGGCTTTTAGTTTTGATCTCTCAGGTTTTGCAAGTGACGCATTACAAACAGCAACGCAACCGAGTCCATCTACAAAAACGACCTCGAATCTCAGTGATTCTACTGTGTCAAACGGCCTCAAAGAAGCGCTTAAAATTGGTGTAGATTTTGGTGTCAAAACACTTAGCAAAAAAGACGGCTACTTAAACAATGCAGACGTTAAAATCCCATTGCCAGACAAGCTTGCACAAGCGGAAAGTTTGATAAGAAAAGTCGGCGGAGATAAAGTGGCAGATGATCTTATCCAGTCCATGAACGACGCGGCAACTGAAGCTGCTCCTAAAACCACTTCTATTTTTATGAAAGCTATTGAAAAGATGAACATGCAAGACGCCAAAACTATTTTAGCGGGCGATGAGCATGCGGCTACGGAGTATTTTCAAAAAAATACGACCAGCTCTTTACAAGAGATGATCAAGCCGATCGTTGTAAAAAGTATGCAACAAAACAGCGTAGCAAAATATTATGATAAGTTTAATGGATTATATACATCAAACATAAAAGGTGTTGTTGAAAATAACTCTTTGATGGGCATGGCAAAAAGTTTTGGAGCCGATGAATATTTGCCTTCAGAAAAAGATGCAAAGTTAGATGATTATGTGACAAGCAAAGCGATTGAGGGACTTTTTAAAATGATTGCAACAAAAGAAGCACAGATAAGAAAAGATCCTGTTGCGCAAACAACTTCTCTTCTTAAAACAGTTTTTGGTAACTAATTAGTTTAGTTCTTGTGGAAGCTCGATCCAAAGAGCTTCTAAGGAGAGTTCTATATCATATATAAACAGTCCGAGGGCCACAATCAAGCTGATAATGCTACATGTAAAGAGTGTTATCAGCAGATAACTCGTGTCAAGATTGTAGAGCGCGGACCCAAATAAACTGATGATAATGAGTGAAACAAATAAAACACTCATAACTGCGAGCATATTACTGCCTCTGATAACTTTTGCTCTTGTTGTAAGAATCTTGAGTTCGGATAAAATGCGCTCAAGATCTTCACCTGTAGATATGCGGTATTCTATGGAAAGTTGACGTGTTCTATCGACTATACGTCCCAAACGATTTGTGAGACTGAGTATTATCAAACCGACTCCGGAGATAAGAATTACAGGCCCAATAGATAATTGCAGCGGACCAATAAGATCAGTGAGTAACATCAAAACTACTTTCTTAGAGTAGCGATCAAACGCTTTTCATTTAAAAGCAAGTCAAGAGCATCTGCTATCTCTGTACATACGATATCGCTATTCATCAAAGCTTTTCTGCTACATCCCTCGTCGCCTAGTAGTGCTATCGAGAGGGTTGCATCGTTTAACATCTGCACATCATTATTTCCATTTCCTATTGCCACGCAAGAAAGACCTCCAAGCACTTCGATATAAGTTGCTTTTTCAAGGGTATGATCATCAGTACTGAGCACTTTTATGGTAACATCGAAATCTTTGAGTTGTTCATGAACACTTCCAAAAGTGTCTGATGTGATTACATGTAAGTGATACGTTTGGGTTAAAAGAGGAAGACGTTCTTTGACTTCCTGTTTGAGAATGCCATCTTTTGCGATAGTTCCATTGTAGTCTAAGACAATGTGTTTGAGTGTAAGATCTCTAAAATAGGGAATAGAAATAGTTTGATTTTTCATAGTTAGACTCTTCTGTAGTTGATTTTAGCAAATCATAGCATTTTTATCACATTAGTTTCTAGTTTTGGCTATCATTTGAAAAAAGTAGAATTATGGAAAATGTAAAATTAACGCAATATAGTCATGGCGCCGGATGTGGCTGCAAAATCTCCCCAAAACTTTTAGATACTATCCTTCAAAGTTCAAGAGACAAAATCCACTATCCTGCACTTCTTGTAGGAAATGAAAGCAAAGATGATGCGGCTTGCTATGACTTGGGTAATGGAACCTCATTACTAAGTACAACTGACTTTTTTATGCCCATAGTGGATGATCCTTTTACTTTCGGACGTATTGCCGCAACGAATGCAATTAGTGATATTTATGCGATGGGTGGAAAACCTTTGATGGCGATTGCTATCTTTGGTTGGCCTATCAATGTGTTAAGTGCCCAGATCGCTCAAAAAGTGATCGAGGGTGGACGCTCAGTCTGTGAAGAAGCGGGGATTCCTCTTGCTGGTGGGCATAGCATTGATTCTCCCGAACCGATCTTTGGTCTAGCAGTCAGCGGTTTAGTTGAAAATAAATATTTGAAGCAAAACAATACAGCACTTGCAGGATGTGAACTTTTCTTAACAAAACCACTTGGAATAGGTATCTTAACGACTGCACAAAAACAGGACAAGATCGAAAAAGATGATATTAATATCGCAATTGAGGCGATGTGTACTTTAAACAAGATCGGCGCAGAGATCGCCAAACTTGAAGGAGTAACGGCGCTTACAGATGTGACTGGTTTTGGTTTATTAGGACATTTGAGTGAGATCTGTGAGAGTAGCGGCATCTCGGCAATTGTACGTTTTGATGATGTTCCCATCCTTCCAAATGTCAAAAAATACTTGGAAATGGGCTGTGTTCCAGGCGGCACACGAAGAAACTTTGAGAGCTACGGCCATCACCTCAGTCCTATGAGTCCTGATAGAGAAAATATTCTTTGTGACGCGCAGACCTCAGGCGGACTGCTTTGTGTCGTAAAAAAAGAGAGTGTTTCAGAGTTCCTCGGCTTATGTTCAAAAAATGGTTTGGATTTAAACTCCATAGGCGAAACAATTGCACCATCGAAGTACTTAATAGAGGTATTATGAGTCTTCCTTTGACAGATGATTTTCTTTCTATTGTTCTAAAAAACAGACCTCTGCTAGATGTTCGTGCTCCAGTTGAATTTATACTTGGTGCATTTCCAAACTCTAAAAATATAGCTATTTTAGATGATGAACAAAGACGACAAATCGGTATTTGTTACAAAAATAATGGCAATGCAGCTGCTATGAAACTAGGAGAAAAACTTGTCAATGCAGAAGTTCAAGCCGTGCTTCTTACGCAATGGAAAGCCTACATGCAAGACAATCCAGATGCATACCTGTATTGCTTCCGTGGAGGACAGAGATCTGGTATCACGCAAAACTGGTTGGATGAAGCTGGCCTCACTATTCCACGCCTAAAAGGTGGATATAAAGCCTTTCGTCGTTTTTTAACAGAGCAATCCGAGGAGATCACCGCTAAGGCGAAAACGATCATTATCGGAGGAAGAACAGGTTCTGGAAAAACGCTTTTATTGCAGAAGCTGGAAAATGCCATAGACCTTGAAGGACTCGCAAAACACAGAGGTTCTTCTTTTGGGAAATTCATCTCTCCTCAGCCCTCACAAATCGATTTTGAACATGCCTTGTATTATCAGATTTTACAGCACAATGCGCGAGGGCATCAGCACTTAGTTATAGAACATGAAAGTCATAATATTGGAGGTTTATATATTCCAAAACCGATCTTTGATAACTTTAACCAAGGAAGTCTTGTTATCTTGCATACCACTTTGCAAGAACGTGTAGAGATCACGTATGAAGAGTATGTAACTTCTGCTTTGAAAGATTATGCCGTTAGTTTCAAAGAACGAGGAAGAGTTCAGTGGTCTGAAGATGTTGGTGCAGGCTTAGACAGAATACAAAAACGTTTAGGAAGTGAACGTTATTTGAAAATAAAAGCTCTTTTTTCCCAAAGCTTTATGAGTGGCGATGATGCGAGACATAAGGAGTGGATAGAGCTTTTACTTCGTGAATATTATGATCCCATGTATGACTATCAGCTTAAAAAAAGTGAATTACCTCGTTTATTTGAAGGAGATGCAAAAGAGGTACTGGATTTTTTAAAAAGTGAAGATAGAAAAAGATAAAACTTAAAAGAAATGTGTTAAAATTATCTACTTTATAAAAATAAAAGGTGAAGATAAAAATGAAAAAAAGTTATGCGATTTTATCTTTAGTTCTTTTTATCATCGTAGTTGCAATAGTTGGATTTTTTTATTCTAACCGTTTGGACAAACAGCCTATCCAAATTTCTAGCAATCCTTGGGTTGGATTTACTCCTTTTATTTATGCCCAAGAAAAGGGATGGCTTGATAAAACACCTTTTAAATTTGTCTGGCTTGTAGATTTATCTGAAAATAGTCGGCTCTATGATAGCGGATTCACTCAAGGTTTTACTGCCACTCAATATGAACTTTTGCACTTTAAAGACCATAGTCGTCTTAAACCCGTTTTTTTAATCGACCGTTCTTATGGTGCAGATGTGATTTTGGCAAATCGTTCTTTAGGGGAACTTCGAGCAGAACATAAACCCATTACTGTATATTTAGAATTAAGTTCTTTAGATGAAGATTTTTTCAAGGCATTTGTTCAGGAAAATGGCTTAGAAAAGTTACAGTTTGTATTGAAAAACAGCTCACAAAAGATGATGACTAAAGTCAGCCCATCAGGTTCTCCGACGATTATGATCTCTTATGATCCATATGTCTCAGAGTTTGTTAAAAAAGGATATGTAACAGTTACTTCAACCCGCACTATGAAATCTTTTTCTGTGATTGATGCTCTTTTTATGGATGAGCGTTTTGTGAATGGAAGAGAAGATGATTACAAAGAACTTTTAACTATCTTTAATAAAGCCTTGGATCGATTCAAACGTGATCCACATGAATATTATGAAACAATTCGTGGATATTTAGAGGGACAAAGCTATCAAGAATTTATGGACTCAACTACTCAGATTCAATGGTTAAATAGCGGAATACATACGGATATAGAGACTCAACTGCATACACAGCATATTGAAACAAATAGGTTGCTGCATTGAAACTTAGTAAAACTGCATTACTCATAGTCACTGCAAATGGACTTGTAATCGCTTTATTTTCCAAAGAACTTTACTCTTACCAAAGAGAGATGCAACTACGTACAGTTTCTAGTAATATCCATCAAAATATCTTCCGTCTTGAAGGTGACATCAAGCAAGCCCTCGATGCGGGTTATGATGAGCGAGTTCAGGGCATCCTTGACCGAACGTCTGCAACGAATCATGCAATCGAAATTCTTTCTATCTCACGTGATAAAAAAGTTATCGAGTTTTCTTCTTCACGCTCTCAAAAAGGAAAAAAAATAGAGGATAAATATTATCCTATTGCGAACATTTTAGATGGCTTAATGAAAGATCATGCTCTGCAATACAAAAGTGATTTTTACTATTTTGAAGGTGCTAAAAAGCGTGATGTAGAGTTTCTTATACAGATAAGCGATGATTATGTTTATGGTGAACTGAGTAAGATTGCCATATCGTATGGCGTGAGTATTTTTCTTATCTTCTCTTTGATAAGTATTTTTATCTTTATATTAGTGCAAAAATTTCTTGTTGCCCCATTGGAAAAGATTATAAGTCATGCTCGCACAAAAAATGAAGAAAAGACTTTATATTATATTGACGAACTTACTGAGCTTGATTCGACACTCACAGACTCTTTTAGATCGATGATAGAAAAACAGGAATCATTGGAACATGCTCTAGAAGAGACAAGATATTTAGATGCGATTCTTCGGACGGTTGCTGATATTAATAGATTGCTTATTACAGTAAAAAACAATGATGAACTTATGATGCAAAGTGTAAATCTTCTAGCCATGCATGAAGGATATGGACTTTGCTGGATAGGAACGCAAAACAAAGGAATTCTTGAGGTCCATACCATGTCAAGCAATGATTTTTCTGAGCAAGAATTTTATATTGATATGACAAACCAAACAGTTGATCCCATTTTTGAAGTATTTTCTTCAGGAAAATATTACATTATAGAAAATATACAAACTCTGCAAACAAGCAATGCTTGGATAGAGATCGCTAAACGCAATGGCTTTGGATCTTTTATCGCTCTACCTTTGAGAGCAAGTATCCATGAAAGCTCTTTTGGTGTGCTAGGGTTGTACTCTTTGAACCCGAATGGATTTGAGCCTAAAGAGATAGCTATGCTTGAAGAATTAGCAGGAGATATCGGGTTTGCTATGCGTTCGTTTCAAAAGAATCAAGAGCTTGAACATCATTTGACAACAGATGCCATTACAAACCTTCCAAATCGAATCGTATTAGGAGATAAGCTTTTGGAGATGGATAATCCTACCCTCGCCATTATAAATTTGGATCGTTTTAATGATATTAATGACGTCTATGGTGTTATGATTGGAGATGCTGTTTTGAGCGTTTACGCAAGTTGGCTCTCTTTGAAAATAAAAGCAAATAAATTGATATCTTTATACAAACTTAGTGGCGATGAATTCGCTGTTTTATTTGAAAATGGTATAGAGTTGATAGAGTGTAAAAAAAGCATGAATGACCTGATTCTTGAGACAGCGCATGAAATGCATTTTGTAAACAGTATTGAGATGACACTTAGTATTACAGTAGGTATCGCTTCTGGAGCAGAGCGAATTATAGAACACGCAACAGCCGCATTAAAGCGTGCAAAGATGGGACATAAACCTCTTAATATTTATATGGAATCATTGAATAAAACAGATCATGAAAATAATATTTCAAGGTATAAGAAGATAAAAGAAGCGATAGAAGAGTCTCGAGTGGTACCATTTTTTCAGCCCATAGTTGATAACAAAAGTCGTAAAATAATTAAGTACGAAGCACTTATCCGTATTATCAGGAAAGATGGCAGTGTGATGAGTCCAATATTCTTTTTAGATATTGCCAAAAAAACAAGATTGTATGGACAGCTTACGAGAATCATGGTTGATAAAACATTCGAAAAACTCAAACACAGTACGCTTCCTATTAGTATCAATCTTTCAACAGAAGATTTACTCAATGCAGAGCTTGCAGATTATATGAAAAAATTGATCGAGTCGTATCAGATCGGGAAAAAAGTTATCTTTGAGATATTAGAAACTGAGGGGATTGATAACTATAGCGAAGTTCATCTCTTTATTGAACGGTTTAAGGCTTTGGGATGCCGTTTTGCCATTGATGATTTTGGTGCAGGATATTCAAACTTTGATCATTTACTGAAATTAAATATTGATATTTTAAAAATAGATGCTAGTTTAATTAAAAATCTTTCAAGCGATGCAAATGCTCGATTATTTGTTCAGCATATCAATGATTTTTCCCAAAAGATAGGCATTGAAACAGTTGCTGAATTTGTTGCTGATGAAGCTATTTATGAAGAGGTTAAAAAAATTGGAATCGATTTTTCACAAGGGTATTATTTTTATGAGCCTTCTGCAGATTTGATTGAAGACGTCATTAGTTAAGAGAGTGGATTCTCCTTTTATTAGAAAGGAGAATCATATTTTTATTCTGCTGATACTTTTGGGTTGAGTGTTTTTAAAACATCATCGCGAGATTTGATGGTGCCTAGCATCATAAGAGATACGGGCTCTTTTGGTGCAATGGCAAAATCAAATACTTTAGGATTTTTCATAAATGTGATCATCGCTTGATCAATAAGCGCTTCATAGCTTTGAGAGTTTGCTTTTGCCGTATCTAGCTCTGCCTGCATTGTTTTTAAATGCTCTTGTTTATACACATCAACACTCTGGTTTGCATCTTGTGCTTTAAGTTTCGTCCAACGTTCCATAAATGAATCATCTTTATAATGTAAAGAGGTCTCTCCAAATTTGATCGTTTGCGGCGCGAGGTTGATCTGCATAGGGAAATATTCCATCGCCACGATATTATAAAGTTTTGTTTTGTAAGTAAGTGTTCCTGCTTTTTCAACTTTAAGAGTCAAATCTTTGACATCTATCATCTGCTGATCTTTCTCAAATGTATAGTTGATAGTAATATTTGAGTTTACATCCTTGAGGTTAAGCACATCAAGTTTAGCCGCCATTTCTGGATTTGATCTTAGCATTGCAAGATCAGTTTGAATCCCTTTGAGTTTGACATTCATATAACGAGGAACAGCATTCTCTGTATCGAGAGATTTTACAACCATCTCATCGACAATGATAGGTTTTGCATTTGGAACCATGATTCTGATGTCATTTACATGCACATCAAAACCGAAAAAGTCCATAGATGCACTGCCGTAAGTAACGTATGCTTTTGCATTACCAAGCATCTTGTCAATTTTAGCTTTGATCATACTTGAGCTGATCATTTTAAATGCCACAAGAGCAATAACAATAAGTGCTACGACGAAAAGTCGAACAACTTGAACAGGTATCTCTTTTTTAAATATTGTCATTTTTGTATCCTTTTATTTTAGTTGTCAGCATCATCGTCTGATGTGTCTGTAGCTGCTTTCGCATTTGTTTTTTGTTTTCCGTTTGCATCTGCGTAACAAACAGGCTCAAGTTTTAGGAAACTATTTGGCATTGTACCTTGTTTTAATTCTTGATTAACCAGAGTATTCAAGCCACGTTTCATTTTGTCGAAAGCATTTTTATCTTTACCACTCAGTCTACTTGCTGCAAGTCTCACAACACTTTGAGGATTGATCGCGCGTCCATCTTTGTAGAGTCCAAAATGCAAGTGAGGACCAGTTGAGAGACCCGTAGTTCCTACAAATCCTATAACTTGTCCCTGTTTAACACTTGTTCCTTTATGGACACCACTTTTAAAAGCTTTTTGGTGGGCATAGAGCGTGATATAGCCACCGCTATGCGCGACTTTTGTCATATTTCCATAACCATTCGTAACACCGCAGAATACAACTGTCCCGTTCCCAGCCGCTAAAATAGGAGTTCCCGGACGAGCGCCATAGTCGACTCCAAGGTGTGCTCTAAATTTATGCAAGATAGGGTGCCATCTTTTTAGAGTAAATCCTGAGGTGATACGCCCATTTCTGATAGGCGCTGCAAGTAAAAAAGCTTCAAGTTCTGCGCCTGTTTCATCATAATATCTATCATCTTTAAAGCGGTAAACATAGTGTTGCTTTCCACTCATTTCCATCATACACACATCTAGCTCAGGCATAGAAAATGGTCGTCCGAGTCTATACATGCGATCATATACCATAACGAGTTTATCGCCTTTGTGAACATTTTTAAAGTTTAGAGAATTTTTAAAGGCATCTACAAAGATTTTTGCTAGTTTTGTAGATTGTGTGACTTTGATGATGTCGTTGTAAGGAGAACTGTCGATCACCAAGGTAAAAGACTCTCTTTTTGTTTCGCTGATGATTGGAATCACCTCAAAAGTAACATCCTCTTTATTCTTGGTGATATGAATTTGTATTTCATCATTGACTGGGATAAGTATTTGTTGGACTTGCTTTTTAGGGTCTTCTAGTATTTGACAGTTGACTCCGCCACGTATCTCTTCTGTTAGTTTTTGATCATCTGCATCGAGGTTATAGTAAAGAGGTTTTGTTGGAAGATGGAGTCTTTCTAAAAAGGTAAGATAAGTGTCGCCATCACTCCAGCGAAAATTTTTGATCTGGGCGGAAAAAAGTGTAAGTGGAATAAAAAATATGAGTAAAAAACGGAGCATTAATTAGCCTAAAAATAAAATGTCTTGTAAGAATAGCAAAACTAGACTAATAAAAGGCTTCTTAGAAAAGTTCTAAGGTTACTTTGCTACAATTCAGTAAAAAAAGAGAGTACTAATGACAAGAATTTTTGTATTTATTTTATCCCTGTATGTGGCAAGTTTTGCAGGAGAAATCTCTAAAAGTATCGTCAGTGTAGACAAAGAGAGTGCAACTATCAACGTAGACAATATTGATGTCGGCATAAGTGGTTTTATTGTAAAACATATTGATAGTGAGCACAGTTACATTCTAAAAAGTGCACTTGTTACTAAATTTGACAAAGAGACTAAAACGGCGACTCTTCATTTAAGTGATTTTAATGAGCTCAAGCAAGATTCTTTACCAACGGGCAAGTGGAGTGTGCAAGTAGGAGATGAAGCTATTTTAGCTTTTGGTTATTCACGTGCTCTTCTTATCGCGCCTAATGAAGATATATATCACCGTATTACCAAAGCACTTCCAACTTTGGAATGGGTACATCCAGATCTTTTTGCTTCTATTTTGTCACTCAACGGACATCCGACTCCTTTAAAAAAAGATTTTACACAAATGTGTGAAATCTCTGCTGTTGGACTTTTATACATGTATATTCATGAAAATCTTTTTACGGTTGATTGTAAAAGTATGAGCGTCCTTAATATCGCAAATGCTCCTATCAAACAAGAATCTCTACAGCTTCCTTTTTACTCTAGAGTGAGTAATATCAATGCAAACTGGTTTGGTAAGGGAAGTGATAAACTTAAAGTTTATGACCCATATTATTATGAACTTTTGGTTCAAAGCAATCCAAAAAATAAAGAACTATATAATCTCATCAAAAGTAAAGAGCAAAACCTAAGCTCACTTTTAAATGAATTTGAACTAAAGGATGAAAAGTGATAGATAAAAAACACTTAGAGAACTTTGCAAAAATAGTAGGCAGTGAAAATATTTACAGTGATAAAGCACATCTTTTAGCGTACTCTTATGATGCAACTAGGGAGCATTTTGAGCCCGATGCAGTTATCTTTCCTCGTCATGAAGAGGATGTAAGTGAGATCTTAAAGTACTGTAATGAACATAGGGTTGTTATCGTTCCTCGTGGTGCTGGCAGTGGATTTACTGGTGGAGCTCTTCCAAGTAGCGGCGGCATTGTTCTGGCTTTTGAAAAGCATATGAATAAAATCTTAGAAATTGATATGCAAAATATGGTTGCGATCGTTCAGCCCGGAGTGATCAACATGGAACTCCAACGCGCAGTAGAAGCTGTTGGTCTTTTTTATCCGCCAGATCCAGCAAGCCAAGAGTATTCAACTATCGGTGGCAATGTCAGTGAAAACGCAGGCGGAATGCGCGCGGCAAAATACGGCATAACGAAAGATTATGTGATGGCGATGCGCGCGGTGCTTCCAAATGGTGATATCATTAAAGCTGGAAAACGCACTATTAAAGATGTAGCCGGATATAACATAACGGGTATTTTGATAGCTTCTGAGGGAACACTTGCCGTAACAACGGAAGTAACTTTGAAACTTCTTTCAAAACCAAAGCTTACAAAAACAGCGATGGGTATATTTGATAGTGTACATCGGGCGATGGAAGCTGTATATAAGACTATGGCAAGCGGTGTGACGCCTGTTGCGATGGAGTTTTTAGATAACTTGACTATCCGTGCGGTTGAGCAGACTTTCCATAAAGGACTTCCAGTAGATGCCGGCGCTATTTTAGTCACAGATGTTGATGGAAATATGGAAGATGATTTGGATTTTCAACTTGAAATCATTGAGAGAGTTTTTCGTGAGAACGGATGTAGCGATTTTAAAATAGCTACAACCAAAGCTGAAGCGGCGGATTTATGGTTTGCAAGACGTAATGCTTCTCCGAGTTTAAGTGTTTATGGAAGTAAAAAACTCAACGAAGATGTCACAGTTCCGCGTTCTGCGCTCCCGGCACTTTTAGAGAGATTTGATGAAATAGCTAAGAAATATAATGTCAAAATTCCATGTTTTGGTCATACGGGTGATGGCAATGTTCATACGAACGTTATGGTTGATGGCAAAGACCCAGAACAAGTAAAGATCGCCTACCAAGCCATAGAAGAAGTTTTTCAAGCGACTATCGACTTGGGTGGAACTTTGAGCGGTGAGCACGGTATAGGACTTGCAAAGGCACCTTACATGCATATGGCATTTACAGATGAAGAGATGAATCTTTTCAAATCAATCAAAAAAGCGTTTGATCCTAATAACATTCTCAATCCTGCAAAAATGGGACTTGATTAATAAATATTTTAAACATAGACTTATCGTAGAGTGAGAGACTTACATGTAAGAAGTCTATTTTGTTTGAAGTGTATTTGAAACCAAGCCAATCTTACAAAGTTTGGCTTGAGTAAAAGTTCTAGATAAGACCTAGTTCTGCAAGAATAGGTTTGATTCCTTGTGTTATTTCTAGAAGTTCTTCGTAAAGAATCCCCTCAGCTTTATCCTCAGTAACCCACTCTTCAAGACGTTTGACTGTCTGTGATTTTTCTGTTTCACTTAACTCGGGAGATTTTTCTACCTCATTTTTAATTCTTTGTATATGTTCGTGGTGTTTGTGTGAACTCATTGTTTTTCCTTTTAGTAGTTTTTATAGTTTCCAGATTTTACATCTTCGCGGATTGCGTCAAGTTTTTCTTGCATGATTGCAAGTAAGATCGTAGCAGCCTTCTCATCATCAGCTTCAGGAATATCCCAGTCTGTAATCTTCATATTTGCTTTAAAAAGCAGTTCTACAGCTCTTTCGATTTCACTTTTTCTGCTTTGGAACTCTTTGAGAAGTACGTTCAATATAGATCCTTTAGTTAGAGTGGTTAATTTTACAAGAGAGAGGCTTAAAAAACCTTACATGTAAGCATTATTTTTTTGCTCTTGTGGTCATAAAAGGAGGTTTTGCAAACCATATTAACACAATAAGGCTTAAGAAAATAGCTCCAGAGAGGAGTAGAATATCATCATTTGCTCGAGTTGAGGCTTGTTGATCGATGATCATGTTGATGACTGGAAGAGGAGGAAGAGAGGCACTTGAAATGGCGTTCATAAACTGCTCTGTGGCATGAGAAAATTTTGTTATCTGTTCGCTATAAATGGCGTGATAATAATCTCCACGCGTACTCCACATGGACACGGCGATGGAAGTTCCAAGACCCCCGCCGAGTATTCTTAGAAAATTGACAACTCCCATTGCAGAAGCGATCTTAAAAGGTTCGATCTGAGAGATGATAATGCTTGTCAGAGGTACAAAGAACATCGCCATTCCCACTCCCATAATAAGTCTAGGCAGTGAAGCATGGATGATATCGATATCGGTCGTAAAATTTGCCATCCAAAAATAGCTGATAGCAAAGAGGATAAAACTGATAGTGACTAAAACTCGAAGATTGAGACGATGAAGATTATTGCCCACGATAGGTGAAAGCAAAAATGCAAAGATTCCCACAGACGCAGAAGCAAAACCAGCCCAAAAAGCAGTATAACCAAGCTGTGTTTGTAGCCAGAGTGGAAACACAACACCTCCGCCTAAGAAGATGGTGTATCCAAGACTCAAAGTGATAGTTCCGATAGTGAAATTGCGGTTTTTAAAAAGACTCAAATCGATAACGGGATTTTTATCAAACAGTTCCCAGACGATAAAGAAAGAGACACACACGATGGTAATAAGGGTCAGAATGATAATCTCAGGAGATGCAAACCAGTCCAGTTCATTGCCTTTGTCGAGCATAATTTGAAGCGAACCAACGCCGACTATTAAAAGAAGCAAACCGATAAAATCGATAGGAAAATTAAATGTTTTTGTTTCACGATTTTTGAGCATTTGCCAAACGATAAATGAGCTTAAAATCCCAATAGGCACATTGATATAAAAGATCCAAGACCATGAGAAATTATCCGTAATGTAACCTCCAAGAAGAGGACCCGCAATTGGTCCGATGGTTGCTGTCATTGCCCAAAAAGCAAGAGCAAGTCCTTTTTTATGATCAGGATAATTTGCAAGCAAAAGACTTTGAGAAAGAGGCATCATCGGTGCGGCAACAGCGCCTTGTAAAACACGCGCGGCAATAAGTAAAGGATAGCTTGGAGCAAAACCACAGAGCATAGAAGTGAGGGCAAAAAGAAGTGTTGAGAGAGCAAAAAGTTTCACTTCGCCAAAACGTTTTGCAAGCCAGCCGGTAAGTGGCATCGCGATGGCGTTAGAGGCGGTAAAAGCGGTGATAATCCAAGTGCCCTGAGTAGAAGTTACACCAAGTTCTCCCGCAATTGCGGGAATGGAGACATTCGCGATCGTCGTATCAAGCACCTGCATAAAGGTTGCAAGTGCCAAAAAGATAGTGATGATAACTAACTGTGGCGTGCGAAGCGGTGAGAAAACATTCACAAATTTTGCTCGATAATCTCTTTGATAAGTGCTTTTGCTTCGTTATCTGAATTGTCATAAAGTTTGTAGTTTAAATTATTTTCATCTTTAGAAGCGACACGTTTTAAAAAACCTCCATCTTGTTTATGCAGATTCACCGTGATATTCATGGAACTGCCGACTTGTAAAGGATGCGTTTGTATCTCTTTTGGATCAAGTGTGATTCTTACAGGTACGCGCTGAACTATTTTGATCCAGTTTCCGCTGGCATTTTGTGCAGGCAAAAGAGAAAATACAGCGCCAGTTCCCGCTGCGATCCCTTCGATCTTACCGTGAAAAGTCATATCGCTACCGTAAAGATCAGAAATAAGCTCTACACTTTGACCGATTCTGATGTGTTGCAACTGTGTTTCTTTAAAGTTAGCATCGACCCAGAAATCTTGTTGGGGAACGATGGAAAGAATCGTCGCATTTGGTGTAACACTTTCTCCAAGACTCAAATTTTTCTTTGCGATCATACCGCTCATGGGTGCTAAAATATCGCATCTTTTGAGATCAAGATAAGTTTTTTGTACACGAAGGATGGCATTTTGTACTTCTGGATTTTTAGAGATATCTTTGTCTTTGAGAAGGGCATCAAGAGAAAGCAGTTTTTTGTTTGCCATTTGAAGAGTTGCATCTGCTGAGTCTTTGGCAAATTCAAGATTTTGAAATCTTTCTCCAGTAATCGCACCTTTTGAGAGTAAAAATTTGTTTCGCTCTAAGTCAGCTTTTGTTTTATCGAGATTTACTTGTGCAACAGAGATGGCATTTTTCGCTTCATCTTTGAGCATTTGTGTCTGTTTGATCTGGCGTACGCTCTGGGCAAGAGCCATTTTTGCACTTGAAAATGCAAGCTGTGCATCTCTGGAATCTAGCTGTGCGAGTTTATCGCCGGCTTGGACATTTTGCATCTCACTTACATAAATCGCATTGACATTGCCAGTGGTCTGAGGTGTGACATAAACGATATTTTGCCCCACATAAGCGTTATCGGTTGATTCATAAAACTGCCCATAAGTGTAATAATAATAGGCATATCCGCCGCCACAAAGAATAAAGAAAAGGGCTAAAAGTAAAAGGATATTGTTTCGTTTTTTTTGATTGTTGAGTGGTTCTGGAGCTTCTGACAAAATTTCGCCTTTTTTATGTTGCAAATAAGTTAAGTAAGTTTATCACACGTAGATGAATATCGCTTACATGTAAAGTCTACATGTAAGCGATTAGTTTCATATTTTTTTATCTATTTAACACTTTTGTAACACTCCTTTTCTACAATACGCAATATTTTTTTAAGGGAATAAAATGAACAAGATTGTTTTTTTATCTTTAGCAGCGATCTCTGTGCTTGCTTCAGATGTTGTTGTTATACCTGCACTTAGCGTTGATGCAACAAGCTTAAGCACAGCGTCTTCAGATATGGTCACTTTACCAAATGCGACTAACGTAACAGGGGACTCGGCATCTTTACTCAAAGATCTTCCAGGTGTGAGTACAAACTATAACGGGGGAATTGCAACACTTCCTTCGATCCACGGCTTGGCTGATACAAGAGTCAAAACGGAAGTAGATGGGATGACTATCACTTCAGCTTGTCCAAATCACATGAATCCTGCTTTATCTTATGTGGATAGTTCCGAACTAGCAACAATGGAAGTGATCGCAGGGTTGACACCAGTAAGTCAAGGCGGAGACAGCATCGCTGGGACGATCATTGTTAAATCAAAAGAGCCTAAATTTGCTACAAATGGCGAGAGCTATATTTTTTATGGAGATATGACAGGTTTTGAGCATAGTAACGGTTCAGCAACAGGTGTTGGGATTAATGTCAATGCGGCAACTGATAAGATCAACATTGGGTATTCTGGTTTTACAGAAAAATCGGGAGATTATAGAGATGGACATGGCAATATTGTCAAAGACACTCTGTTTAATCAGCGAAAACAATCTCTTTCTTTAGCATACAAGATAGATTCTGAAAATGTGATTTCAGCAAAGATTTCAAAAGCAGATGTTTTTTATGAAGGATTTCCAAACCAGTATATGGATATGCTCTCTAATGGCGCTACAAATAGAGAAGTGAGTTATAAAGGGCGCATCGGAGCGCTCTCAATTGATGCAGATCTTTATAATCAAAATACATCACATTATATGAATAAAATCTTGACAGAAAGAACAGGCAATATGCCGATGAATACGGAGTCTAAAGAAACAGGGTATAACCTTAGAATGTCTCTTCCTGTGAGTGATGTGCATACGCTCAAATTTGGAAGTGATGGCGATTTCTTTACTCTTGATGATTGGTGGCCATCACCGACTGGAACATCTGGCGGTATGGGTCCAAATACTTTTATAAATATTAATGATGGGCATCGAGACAGAATTGGATTTTATCTTGAAGATGATGCGCAGTGGACAAAAAGATTTTCTACAAATATTGGTGTAAGAACTGATATTGTAAAAATGAATACTGGTGATGTTGTAGGTTATAACAGTAATACTAATGGCACTGCTAATGATCCAGTAGATGCGGCGGCATTTAATGCAAAAGATCATAAAAAAGAGTTTAAAAATTATGATCTTACTTTGATGGGTAAATATGAGTATAGTGATATGGGTGAGATCGAAGCAGGATTTGCTAGAAAAACTCGTTCTCCAGATCTCTATGAACTTTATACTTGGGCAGGCGGATATGGAGCAACGATCAATGGTCCAATAGCCATGGATATGGCAATGATCAATACATTTGGTGATGGTGCAGGGTATGTAGGAAATCTTGATCTTAAACCTGAAGTTGCAAACACATTTGGTGCGACTTGGTCACTTCATGACATAGCAGACAAATCATGGCATGTGAAGTTGACACCTTACTATACAATGATTCAGAATTATATAGATATTGAAAGTCTTGGCACAGCAACAGCAGGTGGGTATACAGGTATTCAGCTTTTAAGATTTGTAAATCATGACGCACTCATGTATGGTGCAGATCTTTCCGGTGACGCAGTGACATGGAATAACACTCAGTATGGTAAAGGTACTGTAAAAACAGTGATGGGATACACTCGCGGAATGCGTAAAGATGGCGGATCACTTTATCATGTGATGCCTTTTCATGCAAAAGTGAGTTTAGATGAGGTCAAAGGTGCGGCAAATATAGGTCTAGATGTGCAAGCTGTTGCGTCGAAAGATTCCGTAGATTCGCTACGTAAAGAACCAACGACTCCAGCTTATACTTTAGTAGATCTACGTGCTGGATACCAAATAAACAAAAGTATCCGTTTTGATTTGGCTGTGATGAACCTCTTTAACCTTGCATATGCCATGCCTTTAGGTGGAGTTGATGTTGTCAATTACACTAAAACAAGTCTTACACCAATCCAAGGAATGGGAAGATCAGTCGATATGGCTGTGAACGTGAAGTTCTAAATCCTTTTTAAAACGACACATCTTTGGATGTGTCAGATAAACTGCATCGTCACGCAGTGAAGTGAGCCGTGTTGGCGGATAAGCACAGAACAATCAACTGCGACGACATCTCTGTCTTTGAAAAAATCTTTAAAAATCTCTAAAGCTTCGGCGTCTTGTGAAACTCCGTAAGTCGGCACGATGACCGCGCCGTTGATGATAAGAAAGTTTGCATAAGTTGCAGGAATACGCTCATCATCATAATAAACTGCGTCCGTAAATGGAAGTGCGATGAGGTCTAAGTCATATTGTGCGGCAAACTCTTTTAACTGTGCTTCCATCTTAGATATTTGCTCATAATGCTTATCATTTTCATCCTTACATGTAAGGTACATTATCGTTCTCTCATCCACAAAACGGGCAAGTGTATCGATGTGTGAATCAGTGTCATCACCAGCAAGATAACCGAAATCGAGATACAGCACTTCACTTACGCCAAGCTCATTTTTTAAAAGCTCAGTTGTTTGTTCTTTTGTGTAGGTATTGTTACGGTTTTTGTTGAGTACACATTCAGAAGTGGTGAGTAAAAGCCCTTTGTTATTGCTCTCAATCGCTCCACCTTCTAAGATAAAGTCGATGGTTTTCATCGGCGTTTTATAGTGCTTCGCCAAAGCGCGGCTCATCTCATTATCAAGATGCGCATCAAACTTTGAACCCCAACCCGTAAAAGTAAAATCAAGCAATTTCTTTTCGCCGTTTTCCAAGATAGAGATGGCACTACAGTCTCTTGCCCAAGTGTCATTTGTTTGAAATTGTACAAATTCAAGATTAGTGAAGTCGTTAAAATAGCTCTTTACCAAAGCCACGTCATCACAGACGACAAGACACTTTTCATATTTTGCAATCGCATTAGCAATATTGACGAAATTTTCTCTTGCTTCTTCAAGGTAATCTATCCAGTCACTTTTTTCGTGAGGGAAGATAATTTGGACAAAACTTTGTTTTTCAAACTCTGCTGGAAAGCATTTTATTTGCTTGCAATCGGATATAATTTCGCTATGGCTCATATTAACCTCAATAAAAAATCATTTTTTAAAAATCTCGACATTATTGCACAAGTCACATCAGCTAAAGATAAAATAGCAGTGGTCTTAAAAGATAATGCCTACGGTCACGGACTTCTAGAGATGGCCTCAATGGCTCAAGAATACGGCATCAAAAAAGCAGTGGTGAGAACTCACAAAGAAGCCTTACATGTAAAGGACTTTTTCGAGTACATCTTAGTCCTTGCCGAGATTCCCGATACTCCAATTCCCAATGCTGTTTATACTATAAACGACATCAATGCAATCAAATTGTTTCCAAAAAATACAAGAGTGGAGATAAAGACAGACAGCGGAATGCATAGAAACGGCGTGAGTATTGATGAGTTGGAAAAAACCTTTGAACTTTGTCGTGAGCAGGGCTTACATGTAGAGGGTGTTTTTACCCATCACAGAAGTGCGGATGAGCTTTCCACAGAGTGGTTTGTGCAGGAACAAAATTTCAAAAAGTTCAAAGAAAAAGCTCAAGAGATTGCTAAAAAAGAAGGGATACAAAAACTACGTTTTCATTCTCAAAATTCAGCCGCACTTTTTCGCGCGGGTGAATGTTTGCATGATATGGTAAGAGTAGGAATTGCTATTTATGGGTGTTTAGATGTAAATGAAACGCTTTATAAAGACAAGAATGTAGATTCTCTAAAACCTGTTCTCTCTCTCCACGCATCTAAAATTTCATCACGCATTTTAAAAGCTGGAGAACGTATTGGATATGGCGGAATCTATGAAGCAAAAACCGATATGCAAGTGGGAAATTATGATGTCGGCTACGCCGATGGACTGCTTCGAAACGGCTCAAATAATTTTACAACACCAAAAGGACACAAAATTCTCGGACGCATCTCGATGGACAATGTAAATTTTGACTGTGCTGAGGAAGAGATTTGTATTTTTGATGATGCAAATATATATGCGCGAAGTTGTGATACTATAGGCTACGAAGTTTTGACTTCGATGCGTGAATATATTAAAAGGAGTATCGTATGAAAAAATACAGTGGAAGTTTTAGAATTTGGCATTGGGCAAACGCAATCGTCATCATGGGGCTTATCGGTACAGTTTTACTTCGAAAGAGCTTCCTTAGCTATAAAACAAATGCACAGATCATACTCGATAAGCTTTCAGCGATGGATGTCACTATCACGCTGGATCAGGCCAAAGATGTAGCAAAAGCTATCCGTGCACCAATGTGGGAATGGCATATTTATTTGGGCTATGCACTCGCGTTTTTAGTGGTTTACCGCATAGTCCTATTTTTTACACAAAGTGGCAAGCAAAGCTTCCAGTTTAAAGAGTTGGATCTTCATCATAAAGCCGTAAGTGCAGGATACATAGTTATCTATGCAGCACTTTTCTTTATGGCCCTAAGCGGATTAGTTGTCCATTTCTATCAAGAATTAGGTCTGTTAAAAGAGACTGCAGAGAATATAAAAGATCTTCATGAAGATATTTACCAAGTAGTCTTATACTTTGTACCATTGCATATCATAGGTGTTATTGTGGCTGATATAAGAGATGAAAAGGGAATTATTTCCAATATGATAAACAGTGGTAAAAACTAGAGAGAATCTCTCTAGTTAATGTCTGGCTTAGGTGTAGTTGCGCTACATGCCGGAAGTTGTGGATAAACGATAGTTGGTTTTTTACCTTCGAGTGATTTGAAAAACTCTTGGATATCAGATGCTTGCTCGTCTGTTACAGTCGCACCAAGTTGGATACGTCCCATCTCTTGTATTGCTTCTTTTAAAGTCGCTACCGCGCCATTATGAAAATATGGAGCAGTCTCTGTAATATTTCTTAGAGTTGGAACTTTTACCATTCCATCTTTATTTCCTTTAAAGTCTCCAATATGAGCATATTTATACGGAGCTACAACACCAAAAGCTTGCATCTCTCCACCTAAAGCGATTCCCGTATGACAAGAAGTACATCCAAGATCAATGAAAGTTTTCAAACCTTTTTTCTGAACAGGAGTTAATGCTTTGTCATTACCTTGTAAAAATTTATCATAAGGTGCTGGCGTTACTAAAGTACGTTCAAAAGTAGCGATAGTATCAGCTACAAGTTCAAAAGTGATCGGTTTGTCACCATACGCTTTTTTAAACTCTGCTACATAGGCTGGCATAGAAGTTACAACTGAAACGATATGCTCGGGAGTTGCTGCCATTTCAGGGGCTGCTTGGATTGGTCCTTGCGCTTGGTTCTCAACATCAGGTGAACGGCCATCCCAAAATTGAGAACTAAAAAATACTGCATTATAAACAGTCGGTGAGTTTAAATGGTGAGGGTTTTGAGACCATTTATGTCCAACAGCAGCTTGCAGTCCATCAACTCCACCCGTTCCAAGGTTGTGACATGTATTACAGCTGATAAGTCCACTTTTTGAAAGTCTTGTATCAAAGAAAAGTTTTTTCCCAAGTTCGACTTTTGCATAAGTGATAGGATTTTTAGGATTATCTATAAGTTTATTGAGTTCTTTTTGCTTTGATGGAATCGGCATCAATCCCGCTTTCTTAGCATCTTGCATTAGAGGTGTTGCCGCCATTAACGCTGAGGCAACGATTGTACTGATTATTGCTATTTTCATTTTTTCTCCTTGAAGTTATGGATAATCTTTATCCATTGTAGAAGTTTAATATAAGATCACTTAAATAATGATTTTTCTATTATAGAGACTTTTTGATATAGTTATTTATTTTGGCCTTGTCCCATTTGATTTCTTTTATTCATCATATTGTTTTTTTGATGATTTGCAAACTCATCTTTGCTGATTGCGCCATCACCATTTGTATCAATATCTGAGAAAGCAGGAGCATTTGCAGCATTTTTCATCATTTTTCCCGATTCTGCCTTTTGTTGCATTCTTGCTTGTTGCGTAGATTCAAACTCTTGTTGAGTGATTTTCCCATCTTTGTTTGTATCAAAATCATTAAACGAAGGCATATTAGCACCCATCGCGGCCATAAGTGAACTACTGATTAATAAACTAGCGATTGTAAAACGTTTCATCTGAAACTCCTTGTGTGTTTTGTAAATTTTAGCGAATTTTATGTTATCTAAACATTAATATTATTTCATTGTTATTTGATATTTTTATATATAAATAAAAGTATTATTCTTTATTTACAAAATATTCAAATATTAAAAGTTATAATTCCAACATGAATTACGAAAACTTATTACGTGGGCATGGACTTAAAGTCACGCCACAAAGATTGGGTATATTGTCTCTTATGGATCAAAAAGGGCACATTAATGTGGATGATCTGTATCTGCAGATAAAAGAAAAATTTGCATCTATTTCACTTGCAACGATGTATAAAAATATCAATGCTATGATGAACGCTTCAATAATAACAGAGATAAAGATTCCAAAGCAAAAATCGAGATTTGAGATTGTAAAAGAGTCTCATGGGCATTTACTGTGTCAAGAATGTGGGGAGTTTTCAGATATTGAATTTGATATTGGAAAGATTGTGAGTGATATTAGTACAAAGAGTAACTATCAACTCTTTGAAACGAGCTTAGTTTTGAGCGGTATATGTCCCCTCTGTCAACATTCTTCTGCTAGTCCAGTATCTTTTCTTCCAGTATCCCATATCCATACTTGAAATCATAACGCCACCTTTTGTAGCTGAATGCATAAAACTATTTTTTCCAATATAGATTCCCACATGTCTGAGGTGGGCATTTATTTTGAAAAACACTAAGTCTCCCGGTTGGAGTTCAGAGCTTGAAACTTCAATTCCTTTAAGCACTTGATTGCTACTGTCTCTAGGAATTTCCATATCAAAAGCTTCTTTGTAGATTGCTTGTACAAAACCTGAACAGTCAGTGCCGTTTTGTCCTGTGCTTCCATATTTGTAAGGAGTGTCTTGCCATTTTTTGTATTCTGCGTGGAGTTTATCTAAAAGTGAAGATTTCTGATCATCTTGGGCGATTTGGTCTTGTGAGTTTGGAGTTATTTGAGAAGTTTGGATTGAATCTTGAGGGGTTATTCCTGGATAATTGGCGGGGTATAAAACCTGCTTCGAACAACCGCTAAGTAGAAGTAAAAATGTTAAGAGTGTAAGTAATTTTATCATGTGCTTATTTTTATTATTCCCTTTGCAAATATAACACCATCGACTCCATTAAGAGCGAGTTCTTCGATCTCATCTTCATCATCTATGTGTGCCAAAATTTTAGCATCAAAAAGATAATCGTTTGCAACACGTTGAGCATTTTTTGCTAATTCTTTTTCTACAGTTATGTATAAGGCGCCGAGTGCGTGGGCATAAACAAGCTCTTTTACATTCTTTACATGTAAAGCAAATTTTATATTATGGGTAAACAGATGGTCAATGATATCAAGATTATTTTCGTCAAAAGTTAAATAAATGGTGGAATTTGAGGGAGTTTTTGAAATACAATAGATACTTTCTATATGATAAAAATGTTCGCTTGCTAAAAATCTGTGTCCAATGAATATCATTTTGCATTCCTTAAACACTCTTTTGAACAGTAATATTTTCCATTTGAGAGGATCGCTTCGTTGACTTCTACATAGATCTTACATGTAGAACACTGAACCATATCGTTATCTTCAAGTTCTTGTGAATCTTTACGTGAAGAAGAAAGTGGTTTTTTCTTGATAAAGTAGTGGTAAACACCCCATACAACTGCGATGACGAGAAGAAGTTTTAACATGGCATATTCCTAATCTATATTTTTTATAAGAAGATAGTGACGGTTATGCGCTTTGATAACCTCATGCTCATAACCCTCATCCACTTCATCATAAACTTTTTCGCCTTTGTAAAAAAGAAGCATCGTGCCATCATGGCGAAAAGGTTTACTTAATTGTAACAGCATTTTTGTTTCCGTAACCGCTCGAGAAGTGATAATATCGAAGCTACTATCTTCTAGCTCTTCCACGCGGCACATCTTCACTTCTACGTTATCAAGCCCAAGATCAGCTTTAATGAACTGTAAAAAACTCGCTCTCTTAGCTAAAGGTTCTACAAGAGTGACTTTCGTATTTGGCAGTGCAAAAGCTAAAATCATCCCCGGAAAACCAGCGCCCGTTCCAATATCCATCAGCGTTTTAACATGTGGTAAAAACTTTACAGGTAAAACAGCATCATAAATAAACTCATCCAAAGTCTTTTCATCTTTTGCGCCGGTGAGATTATGGATCTTGTTCCATTTAAAGAGATGTTCCTTATATTTTTGTACATGGTGAAAAAAGTTTTCAGGAAGTTCAAGAGCATCGTTTTCTAGCTGAGTTTTAAGATTCAAACATCATCCTTTTGATAGTAAAGATAATTATAATAAAAGTAACTTAAATTTGTAAAGCATTTTAAATACAAGATATGAATTAGGACAAAAATGGATGGCACTATTATTGCTTGTAGAATTTGTCTATTGCAATCTGGAATAGATGATTTTATAAAAGGAGAAATTCATGACAGTCAACAGTACAGCTCAGATGAACTCTGCTACACTAAGCACACAAAACCAAGATTCAGTTAATAGTTCAAGCAGTTTTAGCACTATAATGCAACAGCTCGCCGATCAGCTTATGACATCTGTAGATACGAACAAAGACGGTTCTATAGACAAAACTGAGTTTAGCACAGCTGCACAACAGTTGTCTCAAAATCCAGCAACGGCGAACACAGATACAAGTGCTACAAATCTGGAAAAAGTTTTTAACTCTCTCGACGCTAACGGAGACGGAAATATCACAAGTAGCGAATTGATAAGTGCCCTAGAAAATAGCGCGCAACAATCATCACAAAGTAGCGGTGTTCATCACCATCATCATCACCATAGTCAAAGCGGAGCAAGTGCATCACAAGATCCAACTGCAACGAGCAGTACGACAGCACAATCAACTACATCAAGCACAAATAGTCTCCAATCGTTATTGATGAAAAATGTACTCTCAGCATATAATACGAGTCATTCACAATCAAGTGGAAGTAGTCTTAGCGTAGCGGTATAATTCTAAAAAAGTTTTATTTAAATGCAAAAATGGATGAAGTGTTAAATAAGATTTAAAGTCAAAGTAAAAATAGGGTGGGCTGGTAAAGGAATACAAAAGTCTACCACGAAGAAGAAACTACATGCAGCAAAAAGCTTTACTACATGTAAGCATTTAACTAGTTATTTGCACCACATTTTTTTGCAGGCACATCTTTCATATTCGCTCCACATTTCATGTCAGCTTTCATTTTTGCGCCACACTTCATGTTAGCGCCACACTTCATTTTTCCTGTAGCATTACAATCACATTTTGCTTTTGGATCTTTTTTAGCCGCACAGTTTGGATATGGACAAGCCTTAGTGTCACATCCTTTTTTCATAGCCGCGCCACATTTCATAGAAGCACCGCATTTCATTGATGCGCCACATTTCATGTCAGCTGCACTTACTGATGATGCTCCAAAAAACATCATAGCCATTAACAATAAAGCAGAGAGAGTGAATTTTTTCATATTCGTCCTTTGTAATTTTAAAATTGAAGCATTATATATAAAATTTTTGAATAAAATTGTATAAAAATGAAACAATTTTATTCTTTTAGAGAGATTTAAAATTCAGTGTTTAATGTTATAATCGTTCATTAAATTAAAATATATTAGGAGACGCCATGGCACTGAAAGTTGTTATTTCGCACAAGACTCACTATAAATACGATAGATATATTTCTTTGTCTCCACATATCATAAGATTGCGCCCAGCTCCTCATAGTAGAACACCAATTGAGAGCTATTCATTAAATATTACGCCAAAAGAGCATTTTTTAAATTGGCAACAAGACCCTTTTGGAAACTATCTTGCACGCATTGTTTTTCCTGAAAAAGTCAAAGAATTTGGGATCGATGTTGAGATTATCGCAGATTTAATTACTATCAATCCATTTGACTTTTTTGTGGATGAATATGCAACCAATTATCCGTTTGAGTATAAAGATGAGCTCAAAAAAGAGCTTAGTCCTTACCTTGAAATCACAGACAACGGCAAAAAGTTAAAAGAGTTTTTAAAAACACTTGATCTCAAAGAACGCCCAATCAATGACTTTTTAGTCTACTTAAATACAGAAATTTATAAATATTTGAATTACACTATCCGTATGGAACCGGGTGTGCAAACCTGTGAAATCACCCTTGGCAATAAACTCGGAAGTTGTCGCGATTATGCTTGGCTTTTTGTTCAAGTTTTACGTCATCTAGGTCTAGCGGCACGCTTTGTATCGGGTTACCTTGTGCAACTTAAGGCTGATATTAAGTCGCTTGATGGTGCTAGCGGTCCTGAAGAGGATTTTACAGATCTTCATGCATGGACGGAGGTTTATATTCCCGGTGCTGGCTGGATAGGGCTAGACGCTACAAGCGGACTTTTCGCAGGTGAGGGGCATATTCCTCTTGCATGTACGCCGTCTTTTGAGAGTGCTCACGCGATTGAAGGACTTGGAGATAAAGCAGAAGTTGAGTTTGAATATTCAAACACAGTAACTCGTATTTTCGAATCTCCGCGTGTAACAAAACCTTACCGCGAAGATCAGTGGAATGCTATCTACAATCTTGGATTTGAGGTTGATAAAGAGTTAGAAGAAAATGATGTTCGTCTTTCTATGGGAGGTGAGCCGACTTTCGTTTCTATCGATGATATGGAATCTCCCGAGTGGAACACCGATGCTGATGGAGAACATAAGAGAGAACTTGCAGATAAGCTCTCTCGTAGACTTTTAAGCTCATTCACAAAAGGGGGACTTCTTCATTATGCGCAAGGAAAATGGTATCCAGGAGAGCCGATTCCAAGATGGCAGACATCTATCATCTGGAGAAAAGATGGCAAGCAAATCTGGAAAGATCCCGCGCTTTTTGCAGATATGAATGAGACTTACACATACACAAATAAAGATGCGATTAAGTTTATAGATACGCTTGCTTTGATGCTTGGGATTAGTCCTAAAAATGTTGTAAAAGCCTATGAAGATCCATATTATTACATTATGAAAGAATCACAGTTGCCTATAGATGTGGATGCTATGAAAGTAGATCTCAAAGATTCGCTAGAACGTCAAAATATCGCGAAAGTACTTTCTCAAGGGCTCAATAGCGAGATAGGTTATGTCCTTCCACTCAACTTTGGTGAAAAAAAATGGGTAAGTTCTGGATGGGAATTTAGACGTGGAGAACTCTTTTTAATTCCGGGGAACTCACCTTTAGGTTTAAGACTTCCGATGGATTCTTTGGCGCAAAAACCAAAAGAGGAACTACCGCTTCATTTTGAACCAGATCTTTTTGCCGATGTTCCGGGCTTTGAAAAACTTAGAAAAGATGCACGCACTCGATATGAGAAGATGGTAAAAACAAAAGATGCACAAGATAAGATCTTTGTAAGAACAGCCCTCAATATCGAAATACGCGATGGAAAACTTTGTATCTTTTTACCACCACTAAACCATACTCAAGCGTTTTTAGATCTGATGGTTTGTATCGAAGAGGTTGCAAAAAAACTTGACATCAAAGTAGTTTTAGAAGGGTATGAGCCAGCACACGATCTTAGAATTGACCGTATCAAAGTTACGCCAGATCCAGGAGTTATAGAGGTTAATATCCAGCCTGCGACTTCTTGGAAAGACCTTACATGTAACCTTTTTCAATTGTATGATGATGCAAGAGAATCACGTTTGGGAACTGAAAAGTTTATGCTCGATGGCAAGCACACAGGAACAGGTGGAGGAAATCACGTCACCATCGGAGCACTAAAACCTGAAGACAGTGCGCTTCTTCGCCGTCCTGATCTGCTTCGAAGTTTACTTACTTTTTGGCAGCACCATCCGGGACTTTCCTATCTATTTTCGGGAGCGTTTATTGGGCCGACTTCTCAAGCGCCTCGCGTGGATGAGGGAAGGTTAGAAAACCTTTATGAGCTTGAGATCGCATTTTCTCAGATTCCTTTAAATGAAGAAGTGCCTTTTTGGTTGACAGACAGACTTTTCCGTCATATGCTTACAGACATCACTGGAAATACGCATAGAAGCGAGTTTTGTATAGATAAACTCTATTCTCCAGATTCTAGTACAGGAAGATTAGGGATTTTAGAACTTCGTGCTTTTGATATGCCGCCTCACCAGCATATGGCACTTTTGCAGATGTTGCTTGTGCGTACTTTAGTGTCGCTTTTCTGGAAAAAACCATATAAACATAAACTTGTACGTTGGGGAACTCAGCTCCATGACAAATTTCTTTTGGAACATTATGTTAAAGAAGATATCAGAGATATTGTCGAGTTTTTAAATAACGAAGGCTATCCATTCCAACTTGACTGGTTTGATCCATTTTTTGAGTTTAGATTTCCATTATATGGAATGGCGACAGTTGAAAACTTCCATCTTGAACTTCGCGCGGCTATCGAGCCTTGGCATGTTTTAGGCGAAGAAAGCTCTTCTCAAGGGACAGCGCGTTATGTTGATTCATCCTTAGAGCGTGTTCAAGTGAAGGTAAATCACTTTGTACCTGAGCGTTATGTGCTTACATGTAACGGTGTGAAGATTCCTCTGAGTTTTACAGGAGTGGAAGGCGAGTTTGTTGCTGGTATCAAATACAAAGCATGGCAGCCATGGTCAGCACTACATCCGACTATCGGTGTAGATACGCCGCTTGTTTTTGATGTCGTAGACACTTGGAACCAACGCTCAATCGGCGGGATGACTTATCATGTTTCACATCCTGGTGGACGTACGTATGATAGTTTTCCGGTAAATAGTTATGAAGCAGAATCAAGACGTATAAGCCGTTTTTGGGATTTCAATCACTCTCAAGGCGAGATCGAATATATCTCTTCAGCGGTTGTGCAACAAAGTCTTATCGAAGTAAATGGTGCAAAACGTGCTGTTGTTACAAAAGAAAAAAGTAAAGAAACAAAACGTTTCTATTTTCAAGAAGTTGCACAAAGTCTGGAATATCCAAATACTTTAGACTTGAGAAGAAAGTGGGCAAAACAGTAGATGCCGATTTTTGATAGTTATGTGTCTGAATCCTCAATAGATGAGGTATTCGATGAGAAAAAAAATATCAGACAATATTGGAAAGATATTATTGAGGATATTGAAAAAGCAGGCTTGGATCTTTTAAAAGAGAAACAGGCTGATATTGACTGGCACCTTGAAGACAATGGTGTTACTTTCAACATTTATGATACCCAAGAAAAGAGTGCTCAGCGCTCTTGGAGTATGGATCCTATTCCATTTGTTATTTGTGAAGATGAGTGGAGTGAGATAAGAAAAGGGCTAAAACAAAGAGCAAAACTTTTAAACCTTATCTTAAAAGATCTTTACGGCGAACAAAAACTTATCAAAGAAAATATCATTCCAGCAGAAGTTGTTTATGGACACAAAGGTTATGCTCCTGAAGTGTTCGACTTTGGCTACAAAGAAAACTTCAACCTCTATTTTTACGCAACAGATATGGCAAGAGGGCCTGATGGAAAGATGTGGGTGATCAATGACAGAACACAAGCGCCATCAGGTCTTGGATACGCCATAGAAAACCGCCTTACTATGAACTCTATTGTAAAAGATCTTTATCCTAATATTATGACAAGGAAGCTCTATACATTTGTCGAAGATTTTAAAAAACTGCTGGAAGAACTGAGCGGTGGAGATCTTTCAAAAGCGGCCATTTTAACACCTGGGCCACACAATGAGACTTATTTTGAACATGCATATCTAAGCTCTTTTTTGGAAATAGATCTTGTTCAAGGGGATGATCTGCTCAGTAAAAATGGTTCTCTTTGGCTTAAAAGTTTGAGTGGTTTAAAAAAGATCAATACACTTTTAAGAAGAGTCGATGACAGATACTGTGATCCTCTAGAGCTTAACGATGAGTCAAGACTTGGTGTTGCCGGACTTGTAGAATCAATGAGACAAAATAACCTCAGTGTCATCAATCCAATCGGTAGTGCTGTCTTGGAAAATGCGGGAATTAACCCGTTTATGGCAAAGATATGTGAATATTTTTTCAAAGAAAAACTTATTCTTCCACAGATTGCTACATGGTGGTGTGGTCAGAAAAAAGAGCTAGATTTTGTCCTAGAAAATCTTGAAAAACTGATCATAAAGAAAATAGATAGAACGGAAAGTATTCAAGTCTATTTTGGCAAGTCTATGTCTGAAAATGAGCGTGAAGTGTTAAGGCGCCTTCTCTTACAGAGCCCACACCAGTATGTTGCTCAACAAGAGGTTGCTTTTTCAACAATTCCCCATTATGAAAATGGAAAAATTGAGCCTCGAAATGCCGTTGTAAGAACTTTTTGTCTAAAAAAAGGTGAAGATTATAGCGTGATGAATGGTGGTCTAGTTCGGGTAGCTGCAGGAAAAGATTCGCTCATCGTTTCTTCGCAACGAGGCGGTACAAGTAAGGATTTGTGGATATTGGGTGGAAAAGAGGATGATATATCTAAGGAGCATTCTTTTAAATATGCTCAATATGTTGAAACCTCTATTGATAAGATCTCAACACCAAAAGCTGAAAATCTTTTTTGGCTTGGCAGATACCTTGCACGTGCGATTACAACGACGCGTCTTATTATGCATGTAATTAAAAAGATTACTAACTTTTATCGATATGAAGTTGTAACTTCCCAAGAATCTCAGGTAATACTACACAATGCGCTTACGCATATGACGATGACATATCCGGGTTTTTTAGATACTACAAACAAAAAGAGTCTTGTGATTTTTCCAATGCTTGAAATTACATCTGTCATTAAAGACAAAGACAGGGGCGGTTCTCTTGCGTTTACAGTCTCAATGCTCTCTAATACAAATATAAACCTCAAAGATCTTTTAGCTTTTGAATCTTCGAAACTTTTTGATAAGATGCAAAAAGAATGGAATGAGTTTATTAGTAGAGAAAATGATTCAACTTTAATGGTAGCAGATGAGCTTGATAATTTTCTCATCTATCTTATGGCATACAAAGAACTTGTTCAAGAGAGTATTTTTAAAGAGCAAGGACTAGTTATTTATGATATTGGGTTTGATATAGAATCGGCACTTTTATTGATCTCGAAGTCCAGATCGATGCTTTGTTTTAAACTTGATAGATTTATAGGTCATGATGTCTTAGAGGGAATGTTGAATTCATTAGAGAGTTTTAATACTTATAGAGCTTTTTATAGAAGTTCCGTCAATTTGGAAAATGTCGTCGATTTTTTGATTTTAAATCCACAATTTCCAAAATCTTTGGCTTATATGACAGCTGAGTTACTAAAAGAGTTTAAACTTTTACCAAAAGCAAAAGCAGAACTTACTTCATATGAAAAACCAATCGCTGAGGCACAAAAACTTCTTGAATCAATGGATCTTGTGAGTCTACTGGAAATACAAAAAGATGAGGGAATCTATGCCAAACTTGATGGAATGCTACTCAAGCTTTCAGACTTATATCTGGAGTGTTCAAATGAATTTTCAAATACCTACTTTTCCCACTATGATGAGTAAGCATGATCTATAACATCTATCATAAAACAGTTTTTAATTATCAAAGTATGGTGAGTTTTAGTCATAATATTGCAAGGCTGAAACCAAAAGAATGCATGTATCAAAAACTTTTAAATTTTTCTATTGAGTTTACGCCAAAAGAATATGAATCTCATGAGTTTTTAGACGCTTTTGGCAATGCTAATATTCATCTTTTATTGCGAGAACCGCATAAATCACTGAGTGTCATAGGACAATCAAAAGTAGAAATATTTCCAGAGATTATAAAAGAGCAGATCAATATCTTAAAGACAAAAAGTATCTCTTTTGGCGATGCGTTAGAGCGTTTATCAAAATTTCATAGTGATGACTTGAGGGCTAAACAGTTTTTGTACGAATCAAAACTTATTACAAGAAAATCTCAAGCCATTAGAGATTATGCCTTGGAATCGTTTGCTAAAGAGAGAGATATTTTTGAAGCTACGAATGAATTGATGGGACGTATTTATAGAGATTTCGAATTTGTTTCAGGTTTTAGTGATGTTACAACCCCGGTTGAGAAAACTTTTGAGTCCAAGAAGGGTGTTTGTCAAGATTTTGCACAGTTTGGGATTTCTGCTCTTCGTAGTATTGGCTTACCTGCAAAATATATGAGCGGATACATAGAAACACTCCCGCCACAGGGACAAGAGAAACTCTTTGGAGCAGATGCTTCGCATGCATGGTTTAGTGTGTATATTCCAAATGCAGGCTGGGCAGAGTTTGATCCGACAAATAATATCATTCCCCAGGAACAGCATATTTTACTGGGCTCCGGACGGGACTATCATGATATTTCTCCGCTTAAAGGAGTGGTTACGAGTAGTGGAAGCAGTCATCTTTCCGTTATGGTAGATGTTAGGCGAGAAGAGAAAAAAGAACTTGTACAAGTACAGACGCAAAGCCAGAGTCAAAACCAGTATTAATGTCAACTTATAAAAGCGGAATTAACCGCTTTTTATAACACGAAATGCAACTGCATTTTCAAAAATAAGACCGTTTCTATATGCGCATGCAATGAGTCCATCGCATGGCGAAAAGATTCTATGTGTTACTTTTCCCTCAAGAGAGTGGATGATTTTACCTATCATCTCATCTTTTTTGATGGTAGCTCCTATTCTTTTCGTGGGGATGAAAATTCCGCTTTTGGAAGTTTTTATGATCTCAATATCACTATTTTTTACAATAGTCGACTCATAACCTGAGAGAACTTTATACTCAATAATTTTGTTTTTGCTGAGGAAGTTTACAATTCCATCAAAGATTTCATTGGATGTATTGAGGTCGATATGTGTGTCACTTGGACAAATGACAGAGTAAGCTTTTGTCCCCCAAAGCTGCCAGTTGTATTGTAGAGATACTGTATTTGTAGGTCTTAAACTTTTATGATGAATGAGTCTATATCCAAAACTTTTAGCAGACTCTATATCCTCATAACCTGACTCAAAAAGTCTAATATAGGGCATACATGTAGAGATTCCTTCTCTCGTTTCTAAGACAATCCCATGGGTATAGCCTCTAAGTGCATCAAAGAGTTTTTTAGCAATTCTCTGTGTCGTTTCTCCCTCACCATATCCCGGAAACATCATATTGAGGTCTGTCTTATCAAGCGGCCAAAAACGCTCATTGATATTTAAAGCGTAATGATTGACAGATGGAATTACTAAGATATTTCCTAATATTTTCGCTTCATCATCTAAGCTATGTCTTAAAAAATCTACAAGCTTTGAAGCTGTATAAAGAGGTAAAATAGTTTCTCCCTCAAGTGCGCCTACTACAGCCACGCTCGGCGCTGTTGGATCTGATCCTTCAAAAAGATATCCTTCAACGATGAGTGGCGAACGATTGAGTGAGTCTATTCGAAGTATTTCAATTGTTTTCATGACTCTCTCCAAAAATTCTAGCTATAAGAGAACCCTCATATACAACAGGAAACTCTCTAAGAGTAAATAAAATACCACCACTTGGGGCGTAAAGGGTATCGTGTATCTTTCCACTTAGAGGATCTACGATTGTTCCGATGATATCGCCTTTTTTTATGATCGCACAATGGGTAATTGACTGTACAAAAAGACCAGCTGATGGGGAATTGATATAAAAAACATTTCCCACTTCTGAGGAGAAGGGTTCTCTTTGTTCAAATTCTTCCTTACATGTAATGATTCCCTCGGATTTCATTAGATTTAAAATACCGCTTAAAAGCTGTTTGCCATAAACTTGAGTCAGAGTCATTCCGACTCCCATCTCAACAACTAAAGTCTTTGTTCCTCTTGCATTCATAGTATGGGAAAAAGTAGCTTCAAGTACGGTAACGGCGTCATGAATCCAGATAAAATCACAATTGAGTTTTTTTGCCAGTGGAAGAGTGGACAAAGAAAACTCTTTATTGATTCTGATTTGAGGAATCTCTTTTAAGAAAATATTTGATGAGTGAATATCGATAGCAATATCGCTTCCTTCAACGTCCGATGCAAGCGCATGGACTAGTTGACCTGGAAGATAGTCATGTTTACTGCCAGGGAATGCACGATTGAGATCCACCTCATAAATAGGAAATCCTCTTGTAATCGTGTCGATTCCCAATGGATTTACAGCGGGATAAAGATCGATAATACCGTTTATGGCATCTGGATTTTCACGAAGCCACGCAGAAAGCAGATAGATGACATACTGACCTTCGAGTTCATCACCGTGAGTTCCACTTACAATACTGATACGTTTTATATCTGGCTTTCTTTCTTTGGGCTCAAACCTACCTTTTTTGATGGTCAGTTTTTCGCCAACTGGAAGTTGTGAAGAAAAAATCTCTGTTATTTGCATGTTACTCGATTATAATAGTGTCTATTTTTTTGTATATTGCACTCATCGTATCTATAGAAGTGCCACTCTGTTTTTGTGATTGGCTTGTAGAAGAAGCAGTTTTTCCAGATAAAATATCTAAGATAGTATGAATCTCCGCCACGATGATTGCAGAGTATTCATCCTCTGCATGAAATCTAAAATAAAAATCAACTTCTTCGACAAGTTTGCCAAGTTTTATAAAATAATCATTATTTTGCTTATGTTCGCGTTTTGCAAACTCTCCCCAAATCTCACTAATAAGTGATTGAGCATCGTCTATAATTTTATAGTCAATAATTACATGCGCTTTTGTAGTATTTTGAAAAAGAGCATTCAAGGCGATGATCTCTCCAAAAGAGGCATTGTTGAGATGATTACGGCTGATAATTGCATTTTCTCTTGCAAAGCCTGCGAGAGTTAGCATATTGGAAGAATGCTCACCTGTAAGAGCAACTGCCAAAAACTCCATAGCCGTGTCATATTTTAAATCTATACCAAAATTATCATAAAGCTTTATACCTGCATCTTTGTCGACATCAATGACTTTGTCATACGCTTTGATGACCTGATAAAGTGTTTTTTCAATACGTTCTATATACCTTCCAAGCCAGTAAAGACTTGTTGCTACATTTGCTGTTATTATTTGTCCCATGTTATAGCTCCATTACCCAAGTATCTTTAAAACCGCCACCTTGTGATGAGTTGACGAGATAGTTTCCTTCTTCAAGCGCATATCTTGTAAGACCACACTGCCAAACTTTGATATCTTCACCCATAACCACATAAGCTCTAAAATCTGCTTTTCTAGCAACAAGTTTCTGATCCAAATAGCACTGTTCGTCATAAAATTCTATAAGCTCTTGAGCTATAAATCTTCTAGGATCAGCTTCTATGATTTTTTTGAGATCATCAAGTTGGATTTTTGTCATCGTATGACCAAAAAGTACACCGTATCCGCCAGCTTCAGCAACATCTTTGATAACCAGTTTTTCTATATTGTTAAAGATATACTCTTTATCTTTAGCAAAATATGGCAAGTAGGTCGGAGCATTTTTAAGAATCGGTTCTTCACCGAGATAGTACTGGATCATTTTTGGAACGAAATAGTAGATCCCTTTATCATCAGCAACGCCGTTTCCAATGGCATTCATCAGCGCAACATTACCCGCAAGATACGCTTCGACGATTCCAGGAACACCTATAAGGCTCTGGGGATTGAAAAATGTCGGATCGATAAAATCATCATCAAGTCTTCTGTAGACTGAACCTACACGGATAAGTTTTCCATTATAGTTTTTAAAGTAGAGTTTTTTATCTTTGACAACAAGTTCATGCGCGCGGACAAGTTGCGCATTCATTTTTTCTGCAAGATAGCTATGTTCATAATAAGCAGAATTAAAACGTCCTGGAGTTAAAACAACGTTGATGCCGCCGCAACTAACGTAATTCATAGCATCTGCAATAAAGCTTGGATACTCTTTTATAGGTTCGATTTTGAGCTGCTCAAAAAAGTCTGGGTAGATTTTTCTGTAAGTATCTCTGATGGAAAGTGGATAACTTGAGCCACTTGGTACTCTAAGATTATCTTCTAAAATAACCCATTCATCATTGACCGTGTCTTTTACAAGATCGATTCCATTAATATGTGTTCGTATTTTTTTTGATGGAGAAAAGCCTTTAAATTCTTTCAAATAACCCGAAGCTTGCTCGACAAACTCTTGAGGAATAATTCCCTCTTTGATAATTTTTGCATCAGTGTAGAGGTCTTCTAAAAAGAGGTTAAGCGCTTGGACCCTTTGTTGGAGCCCTTTTTCTATTTTGTTAAACTCTTGTTTTGAGATGATGCGAGGAATAACATCAAAAGGGAGAGATCTTTCTATAAAGTTTCCATCTTTGTAAAGATTGAAGTTAACGGCGAACTTATCCATATACGTTTGAAACTCTTTGATTTTCTTAATATCTTGCTTGGAGTAAATTTCCCAAAATTTCTTATGAAGCTCAGTTTCTTTTTCTAACACATGACACCTCCGTAAATATAGCGTTTAATCTGCTGAGATATTATACTACTTGGACTCATTGTATAGAAACTAATCTTGTTTAATTATTAATCACTATTAAAAAATTAGAGAGTTTTCACAAGGTGTTTAAATATGTCTCCACGCTGTGCATAAGAGGTGAATTGATCGAGACTCGCAGCTGCTGGAGAGAGCAGAGCGACTTCATTTTTTGTGAGAAGTTTGTCTATTTCGCTGATGGCATTTGCGAGGATTTCACAACCCTTACATGTAAGAGAAAACTCAGCGGAAAGCTTGAGGAGTTTATCTTGATTTGAGCCGATGGCATAGATGCTTATGCCAGCGCTTACATGCAAAGGTTTCATAAACTCAAAAAGCTGAGTCAGATCGACACCTTTATCATCTCCGCCGAGGATAAGATGGATATGTTTATCTTTATAACGTTTGAGTGCTCCGATGGTTGCATCGAGATTAGTTGCTTTTGTGTCGTTCACCCAGAGTCTGCCTTTTGAGTCAAAGAGCTCTTCTTGGCGATGCGGATCGATAACAAAAGCGTTGATCCCCGCATAATCTGTTTTATTGAAAAGGATCTTTTTAACACATACAGCCAAAAGTGCATCAAGTAAAAAGACACCTTTAAAGTTGATTCTTTCAAGGTCTATGTTAAGAGTTTTTGCAAGATCATTTTCATCTTCGTAAAAGATCACATTTGCTTTACATGTGAGCATATCTTTGTATGCACTTGGAACTATGGCAATCTCTCCATCTTTCATCATCTTGATGGGTTTTAGCTTATCATCGATATAACCTTGCATGTCGCCGTGCCAAGAGAGATGATCAGGCGAGAGCGGCAGTAAAACATACAAATTTGGTTTTGCTTTGTTGGTATAGTGAAGTGTAAAACTGCTTGTCTCTAAAATCCAAAGAGGCGCGCTCTGGTCAAGCTTAGCCAAAGGTACACCGATATTTCCACCCTCAATACTTCCATATTCACGTAGAAGATGTTGCATCATTTGTGTCGTTGTCGTTTTTCCATTTGTTCCACTGATCCAGACAGAAAAAGGCATCACATCTGCAAAATAATCATATTCGCTGATAAGATGCTGTGCTTTTTGAATCAGGGGATGATAAGGGGGAATACCCGGAGAGGTAATTTCTAAAGAAGAGTACCTCGGATCAAAATCACTTGAAGGTTTGACTTTGAAACCATTTTCATCTGTAAAAGGTTTGATAACTTTGTCATCATAAAAAATAGGGTTCTTTGCACCCTCGGGGCACTTCGCATGTAAAGCAAGTGCTTTGGTTGTGCCGCCATAGCCAAAAAGAGAAGTAGTACCCATCTTAACGTATCTTTAGCGTGATGATAGCGATAAGATTGGAGATGATTGCAATCAGCCAAAATCTTACGATGATCTTGTTTTCAGCCCAATTTTTCATCTCAAAGTGATGATGGATAGGCGCCATAAGAAAAACACGTTTCTTCCTGAGTTTATAACTTCCAACTTGTAATATAACCGAAAGCGTTTCAATAACAAAGATAAGCCCGATCAGTAAAAGCAGGATTTCTACTTTAGAGATGATAGCCATATAAGCGATAAATGCGCCAAGCGTCAAAGAACCGCTGTCTCCCATAAATACTTCCGCAGGATGACAGTTATACCATAAAAATCCCGCAAGTGAACCGATAAGCGCAGAAGAGATGATAACGACTTCACCGACATTAAAGTGCGGGATCAAAAGGTAGTCTGTAAAGATAACGTTACCTGTCGCATAAACGATGAAACTAAGGGATGAAAGTGCTGCGATGGAAGGAACAGTCGCTAAACCATCGAGTCCATCAGTGAGATTGACCGCATTGGACGTTGCCACCATAACAACAATCCAAAAAAGAATGGAAAAGATGCCCATATCAACGATTGGCGCTTTCATAAATGGGAGATAAAGATCAGTATCAAACTCTACAAAGATATATAAAAATGTTGCAATCCCTCCAGCGCTGATGATTTGAGCAAAAAGTTTAGCTCTTGGAGAGAGACCTGCTGTATTGACTTTGCTTCTGATCTTTGCCATATCATCTTGGAAACCGATAAGGGCAAATGTTAAAATTGTTGCTAATGCACCGATAACATAAATATTTGTGAGATTAACGGTTAAAAGTGAAGCAAATAGTGTCGCAGAAATAAAGACCATTCCGCCCATTGTCGGCGTTTTACCTTTTTGCTGATGAGCCTCAGGTGCCCATTCATTGATAGGTTGTACGCTTGAACTCCCTTTTGCCCATTTGATAAATCGAGGCATTAAAATAAGTGTGAGAGTCAAACCTAAAACAAAGGCAATTCCGGCGCGAATGGTGATGTATCCAAGTATATTAATATTAAAATGTAGGTGTATCCAATAAAGCAAGGCAAATTCCTAAATAAATTTTAAAATGAGATTATAGTATAATCGTCCCAATCTTTTGTTAAAATATTTTTTAAAACAACAAATAAAAAGGGGATAGATTGTCTAAAAAAGCAGTTTTAGTTATCACAGACGGTATAGGGTATTCTGATAAAACAGAGTACAACGCATTTTATAATGCTAAAAAACCGACTTACGATGCACTCTTTAAAAACGTTCCACATTCGCTTATAGATACTTTTGGACTTAGCGTGGGACTTCCACATGGACAGATGGGAAACTCTGAAGTTGGACACATGACCATAGGAAGTGGACGGGTGTTATACCAAGATCTTGTAAAGATCTCTTTGGCTCTCGATGAACATACTTTTGGAGATAATGTAGAGTTTAAAAATCTACTCAAAAAATCAAAACGAATCCATCTTATCGGTCTTATGAGTGATGGTGGCGTGCATTCTCATATTGATCATTTTATGGGAATCGCGGATATTGCTTCATCACAAGGCAAAGAGGTGCTACTACACCTTATCACTGATGGACGTGATGTTTCTCCGACATCAGCGACGCTGTATCTTCATCAAGTTCAAGCACATATTGGTGAGAATGTGAAGATAGCAACTATAGGCGGA
>JBBRBK010000002.1:0-101838 GCA_038205935.1 Campylobacterales bacterium | reverse complement strand
AAGACAGCGTAATACTCGTGAAGAGAATGAAACAATCAAACAAGGTAACACTCCAGAATCATTTGAAGAGAATCCTTCCAAACTATCTCAAAAAGATTGTGACGCAAGATGGATGACAAAAAACAAAGAGCGTCATTACGGATACAAGAATCATATCAATGCAGATGCTTCAACCAAGTTGATTACAAAGTTTACGACATTGCAAAAAAGGGTATAGAAATCATCCTCTTACAATAGAACAAGAATCACGTAATACCCTCAAATCAAAAGTACGTTCTCGAGTAGAACATGTATTTGGATTTATGACAAACTCTATGAATAATGGATTGAATCTTAAAGCCATCGGTAAAAAGAGAATCGATTCGATCATAGGGTTGCTCAATCTTACATACAATCTGTTTAGATATGAACAGCTTGTAAGACTACAGAAAGTGCAAAAGATGTAAAAAGAACACCAACAGAGGCGAATTGAGTGAGTTTTTTTACAGAAAATGTAAAGATTCCCTCAACTTTCCTCAGATGAAGATTCAAGAAAAGTTAAAAAAAGAAAATAGAAAACTTTAGGAGGCTGTGAAAGCTGTTTTTAGAGGTGCCCTTGTTAACTTAAAAACAATAAATAATAGATATTATTCAGATTATAATGATAACATTGTATATCAAAATAACATAAATGGGGTGAAAAATGTCATACTGTTCGTCTTGTGGAGCTGAAATACAATCAGAAGTTAAGTTTTGTTCGTCTTGTGGAGCTGCCATTGTGACAAACGTAGGAACGAATCTACATAATGATTCAGTTAATACAAATACGAGTTTTCATGGTAATTCAAGATCATCGCAGCATGCTATACCATTTGAAATGAATTTGGTTAATGCATTCAAGCGCGCGGTTCTAGAGAATTATGCTAATTTTAATGGACGTGCTTCAAAAGCAGAATATTGGTGGTATGTTTTAGCTACGATAATAGTCAGTATTGGGGCATCTGTTATTGATCTAGTGCTCGGTACGACTATTATAAACTCACTGATTTCCTTAGCCTTATTTGTTCCTGGTATCGCTGTTGCCGCACGTCGACTACACGATACAAATAGAAGTGGATGGTGGCAACTAATTGCTATCACTATCATTGGACTTATTCCATTAATCATATGGCTAGTTCAATCAAGTGATCAAACTGAAAATAGTTTTGGATCTGTACCAACGGTTTAAATATAAGGAAATGATATGAACGGACAAATATCAAAAGCTATAGCGGATATTTAAAGAGATTAATTATATGGAAAAACGTGAATGATTTGGGTCTTTTTTATCTGATGATTGAAGTTTTTTATGAAGTTGGTTGCGGAAACAGGATTTGAACCTATGACCTTCGGGTTATGAGCCCGACGAGCTACCGAGCTGCTCTATTCCGCGATGTTTGTCGAAGTTGGATGGGGTGAAGGGATTCGAACCCCTGATATCGGTACCAAAAACCGAGGCCTTACCGCTTGGCGACACCCCAATGTGAAGTAAATTATAGTTATATTTAATGGCTCCGAATACTGGATTCGAACCAGTGGCCAAGTGATTAACAGTCACCTACTCTACCGCTGAGCTAATTCGGAATGTTAATTTTATAGTCGGTGGTGGACAGAGAGGGGTTCGAACCCTCGGTACCGTTACCAGTACGCATCCTTAGCAGGGATGTGGTTTCAGCCGCTCACCCATCTATCCAAGTTTCTTCTATTTTTTTCTGATTATTGTTCTGTCTAATGGTGGACAGGGTGGGATTCGAACCCACGGAGGTATAACCCTCGCCGGTTTTCAAGACCGGTGCATTCGACCAAGCTCTGCCACCTATCCACTGATGTTGTAAGTATAATAATAAATTTGGAGGCGCCACCCAGATTTGAACTGGGGATAGAAGCTTTGCAGGCTCCGGCCTTACCACTTGGCGATGGCGCCAGTTCGTTTATTATCAATTTATTATGGTGCCCGGAGCCGGACTTGAACCGGCACAGTGTTACCACCGAGGGATTTTAAGTCCCTTGCGTCTACCGATTTCGCCATCCGGGCAGATACATACTATTTTTTACTTTAATGGAGCGGGAAACGAGGTTCGAACTCGCGACCCCAACCTTGGCAAGGTTGTGCTCTACCACTGAGCTATTCCCGCATACATTACCAACTTTTATCATTGTTGGGCCGGAAGTATAGCAAATTTTATTTGTGATGTAAAGGGGTTTTTGCGATTTTATTTAAAAAAGTGTTATAATCGCAGTAATAATACTATATAAATAAGGATTTTTATGCGCAGTGATACAATAAAAAAAGGCTTTGACCGTACTCCGCACCGTTCACTCTTACGTGCAACAGGGCTTAAAGATGAAGATTTCAACAAACCGTTTATCGGCGTTGCAAATTCTCATATAGATATCATTCCAGGACACTTCTTTTTACAAGAGTATGGACGTATCGTTAAAGAAGCTATCCGTGAGGCTGGTGGCGTACCATTTGAGTTTAATACTATCGGTGTTGATGATGGAATCGCTATGGGACACGATGGAATGCTTTATTCACTTCCTTCACGTGAATTAATTGCTGATAGTATTGAAACTGTTATGAATGCTCATAAACTTGACGCAATGATCTGTATTCCTAACTGTGACAAGATAGTTCCGGGCATGCTTATGGGCGCGCTTCGTGTCAATGTGCCTACTATTTTTGTTTCAGGTGGACCAATGAGGGCTGGACATAAAAAAGATGGCACGCCTATCGATCTTGCAACTGCTTTTGAAGCTGTCGGTCAACACGCTGAGGGCAATATGAGTGATGAAGAACTCTATGAGATAGAGTGTGAAGCTTGTCCAAGCGGTGGAAGCTGTTCGGGTATGTTTACAGCGAACTCAATGAACACGTTATGTGAAGCGATGGGTGTTGCTCTTCCTGGAAATGGTACGGTTTTGGCGATGACTCCTGAACGTATCGAGATGGTCAAGATTGCAGCTAAACGTATAGTCGAGATAGCAAAAAATAACGAAGATGGTAAATGGAATATGCGCAATATTCTCAACGCTGATGCAATTCATAACGCTTTTGTAATTGATATGGCGATGGGTGGTTCATCAAACACTGTTCTTCACTTACTTGCTATCGCAAACGAAGCGGAGGTAGAATTTGATATCACCTACATCAATACCATCGGTAAACAAGTGGCGCATATTGCTAAAATCTCACCTTCTCTCACGACTGTCCACATGGACGATATCAACCGTGCGGGTGGCGTAAATGCTGTTATGAAAGAGGTTAGTCGTCGTGGTGACGTCTTACGTACAAATGTTATGATGATTACAGGTGAAACTTTAGCAGAGCGCATCAAAGATGCGGAAATTAAAGACACTAACATCATCCATACAAACGAAAATGCTTTTTCTCCAGTAGGTGGTCTTTCTATTTTATTTGGTAATCTTGCAGAAGAGGGTGCAGTTGTAAAAACTGCAGGTATCAGTCCAAGTATGCGTCAGTTTAAAGGCACTGCAATATGTTTTAATTCACAACAAGAAGCAATTACGGGCATTATGGGTCACAAAGTAAAAGCTGGCCACGTTGTCGTTATCCGTTATGAAGGCCCAAAAGGCGGACCGGGTATGCAAGAGATGCTAGCACCTACTGCACTTATCATGGGAATGGGACTTGGTGAAAGTGTCGCGCTTATCACTGATGGTCGTTTTTCAGGAGCAACACATGGCGCAAGTATCGGCCATGTGAGTCCTGAAGCAGCTGAGGGCGGAATGATAGGTTTGATAGAAGATGGTGATGAGATCGAACTCGATGTTGATACACACTTACTTCAACTCAATGTAGATCCAGAAACCTTAGAGCGTCGTCGTCTTCATTTCAAACCTGTGAAAAAAGAGATCACATCAAAATGGCTTAAACGTTACAGTCTTTTAGTTTCAAATGCATCAAACGGTGCATCTCTAAAAACAGAACTATAATCTAAAACGTTTACATGTAAGTATTTTACTTACATGTATACAAAATACATATATGATATTTCTAAATAAATTATTTAATCGGTTGAGACAATGAGATTTGTAGAGATTTTTTTATCAGTGACTCTTTTGTCAACTTTTCTTTTTGCGGATTCAACGTGTACTACGAAAGCAGACACAAACACAAGTAAAAAAGTGGAGATTCAATGCCACTGTGTTTGTGATAAAAAACTCTCTCGTGAAGAAAAAATGGCAGAAGCCATCGAGTTTTATAAAAACTCAAATATTTATAAATTTTCCAAATACAACTTTTTTAACTAAGTCTCTCTTTATCTAAAAACAACAGATCAAGGGAAAGCTGAGTGCTCACATTTGCCTGAATATCTTCTATCAATTCATATGCATTTTCGCCATCTATGGGATAACTTGACATGGATGATTCGAGATAAGAGGCAAAAAACTCTTCAAACATATCCTTGACTATCGTCGCTCCATATTTATCTGTATACTGTAAAATAAAGAAATAATGATTTTCGTAGCTTAAAATAGCATCCGAGTCGCGTAAAATTTGTCCGAGACTTGCATTTATAAGATCTTGGGAAAACTCTCCAAAATTACAATACAAAACCGTCATACTTTCAGCTCTGTTTTCATCGACTCTTCTTGCGAGCCCAATACTTAAATCTAATAATGGGACGATATTTTTAAATGCAAACTTGATGCCAGACATGCCGCTTCCTTTGATTTTGTTTCACCTAGTATATATTTTATAATCTTACAAAACAGTAAAAGGCTCTATCTCTGCTCTTGAAGCTAAAGGTGAAGCAATTATCTCTTCATGACCAAAGAGCACTGCATAGGTTTCATCAGGATTCGTTTTACAATAAGTAAGAATTATCTTTGCTGCGAGTTTTTTTTCATCCTCGGTAGCAGCTTTTGAAATGAGCGCATATGGTCCAGCCATCGGAGCTACGGTTACATGTAAGTACTTTTGACTTTTCACATTTTTCATATGTTCATTATCTACCTGATCACGCCCTACAACAAGCTTTGCCTTATCTGGGAGTCGCATATGTCTGCCATATTTGATAACGGGAATATCCTCTATTTCAAAGTTGTCATACGCTAAAAAATCACGCATTTTTTTTGTGAAACTCTCATCAGTCAACAAACATCCGCCACCTGGGCTTTCAAAATCTTTGAGTCCGAATTCTTTCGCAAGCGCGAATTGTCTCTCGCGACTTCTTCCCATAATCTCTTCAAGTTTCTCTCTATCGACTAGCCCAGATTCTTCTGCAATAGTAGGCTTTAAACGTTTAGCTGACATCGGACGCAATAAGAGTCCATCACAATTACTTTCGTCTAAAACAATTTGAAGCGCATCTTTATTTTGACTCATCGGACGCTGTCCTAAAACTTCGCCGCTTATCAAAAAGCTCGCACCTTCTGCTACCATAATACGTTTAGCCACTTCAAACATTTTTGCATGACAGTCAATACAAGGATTGAAATTTTTGCCATATCCATGTTTTGGATCAAATAAAACTTCTTGAAGATACTCACTTTGAATATCAATGATACGAAGCTCGGCTCCGACTTGGTCACACATACTTTTCATATGATCATAGCGATCTTTTGTAGAACCAAAACCTGTGTTGATATTACATGCAATAACCTCGATACCTTGGTCAATGATAAGTTTCATAGCGAGTGTAGAATCCAAACCGCCGCTAAAAAGTGCGATCGCTTTTGTTTTTGACATAGTTTTCCTTTGGGTAGGCACAAGGGTTACATGTAAGCGTTAAGCTTCATATGCAACTAGTTCACCTCTTTGTAATTTTGAAATTTTACCACGAATCGAGCGTATTAAAAAAGCTTTTTGCTCAAATCCAATATCTTGGCGTAATTGTATTTTCTTATATTCTTGATTATAGTATTTCGTTAAAAATGTTATGAGTTCCGCTTTGAGTTCCTCATAATTTGTATGCGAAGCAATCCCATCATCCACAGCGATTGCCATCAGTTCTGGAGCATCCAATCTGCCACTGATCGCAATAGAAAGTTCTCTTTGATGAAACTGTAATATCGAAGGATCGATGGCATCGAGTATCTGATCGATGAGTTCTGGATGTTCTAAAACAGTTTTTACAAGAGAAAGCTCCCACATATCTCTATGCGGAGTGCGAAGCTCCTTTTTGTTTGTATGCACAAGATTATGTGATGAAACTTTTACAAAAGAGGGATTGACTCCAAGAGTTGAGGAAAGATAGATCTTATACTCTTCTTGAAGTAGAGGTGTAAGTGTTTTCAAATAACCGATCGCCTCATCTAATGCACCCTCTTTTCCTTTTGGATCTTTGATGTTATAACCCATAACGATCCGATCTATAACAAATTCAATGAATGATTTTGGATGCCTGAAAAGAGTATTTAACTCCTCTATTTGTCCATTTTTTACCATATCAGCGGGATCCATTCCTCCGCCAAAAAGTATAACGCCTCCATTAAAACCTGAAGCGCTTAAAAGTCGAGCAGCTTTGAGTGCAGCCGCAGCTCCGGCATTATCTCCATCATACGCCATAATAACATCCGGCTCACCTTTTCGAAGGAGTGGCAGATGCTCTAGGGTAAGTGCCGTACCAAGTGTGGCAACGGCGTTTGTAAAACCAGCTTGATGCAACATGATAACATCCAAATAACCCTCTGTTATAATGATCTGGCGATTTTTATAGATGGCATCTTTTGCAAAATTGTACGCATATAAAAGCTTTGATTTATTGAAAAGTTTCGTTTGAGGAGAGTTGACATATTTGGCTTGATGTCCGGTAATCGTACGTCCGCCAAAACCGACAATAGTACCGTTTGTCGCGAAAATGGGAAAAGTGATGCGTTCTATAAAACGGGCGAAACTTTTGCCATTGTCATGTCCTGCAGCTCCAACTTCCATCGCCTCACGCATAGTGAACATATTTTTTTGTATGTAGGTGAGCGTTTGGGCTGAACTTGAAGCATAGCCGATGCCAAACTTCTCAACACTTGACTCAAAAATCCCACGTTCTTTAAGATAGGCTAGAGCATTTTGATTATGCGTCAAAAGCGTTTGATAATATTCATTAAGCTTGTCTAAAAGCTGTGAGCGTTTTTGCTGATGTTGATTGTCTGTGTATTGAAGTGAAAAATTATACTGTGCAGCGAGCTTTTCTATTGCTTCTGGATAACTGAGTTTCTCATATTCCATCACAAAACGGATACTGTCGCCTCCTGCACCACAGCCAAAACAGTGGTATATCTGCTTGGAAGGACTTACTACAAAACTTGGAGATTTATCATCGTGAAATGGACATGGTGCTTTGAAGTTTGCGCCAGCTTTTTTGAGCTCTATATAAGAACCGACTACATCAAGGATGTCGAGTCTGGACTTTAACTGCTCAATCGAGTCGTTTGCTATCATATAGAGGTAATATCGCCATAACTGTAGAGTTTTGGATTGACAAAGAGTTTATCGCCTCTTATGAAGATTCGCTCATCTCTGTGCGCCATCATCTTAAAGCGGGTTTTTACTTTTTCCTCTTTTTTTGACTTGAGATTTAGAGAGCGTAAATATTTTTTTAAAGAGATCTCATCACTTTCAACATCTATGATTTCAACATTTGAAACCTCAGTTTGACTATGTTGAGATAAGAATTTTGCAGAGATAGTTTGGAGGATATTTTTTAACTGTTCATCTTTTTCTTTATAAATATTTTCGATTTTTATACGCTCTTCTATGAGCATAAGCTCTTTTTGATCTCGAAGGGATGAGTTGTCTTTTTCAAGACGATTGACTTTTTCTTGCAGTGTTTTATTTTGCTCTTCTAAAAATGCATAATATTTATCATCGTTTGCAACTTGTTTGGTTTGTGTTATGGCATCTTCCACTATCACATATTTTACGCCGTGCTCAGTTATACAAGCAAGACTTCCACGTCTTATACGATTATGGATCGCTTCTTTTGAGACTTTAAAATGATCTGACGCTTCTTGTATAGTTAGTTTTGCCATAACAATCTCCTAACGCATATTTTCAAAAACAAGCGGTGCTTCCCACTCCATAGAACGGATAGTCTTCATCACTTTTTGAAGATCATCAATCTGTTTTGATTTTATACGAATCGCATCACCTTCGATAGTCGCTGTAACTTTGAGTTTTAAGTTTTTGATCTCTGCGACGATCTTCTTCGCTTCTTTTGAGTCAATATAATCGACAATCTTGTAAGTTGCTTTGCGTGTATTACCACTCGCGTTTTCAACTTTCGCTTCATCTAAAGCTTTTGAAGAAAGGTCGCGCTTAAGCAATTTTGATATTACTATGTCATAAAGCGCTTCAAGTTTATTGTCACTTGATGCTATAAGCACAAGAGCTTTTTCTTTCTCTTTGTAGCTCACTTCATAAGGAGTTCCCTTAAAGTCATATCTGTTAGCGACTTCTTTATCAACAAGATTGATACAATCTTTAAACGCCTGCATATCAATTTTTGCAGAAATATCAAATGAAAATTCTTTTGGAGCCATAACATACCACCTCACAACTGTTTTAGTAATTATAACAGATAAAACTTAGGGTTTTAAATCTGTTTTATCTCAAGACGATAATATTTCTAATCAAGCCACGTGTATCTTCCCCTTTTTGTTCTAGTGCATAAATCTCTTCATATTTTTTTGAGATATCCTCAACCGCCATTTTTCCAGCTGGATTGTACATCACGATATAGCCCTCATTTACATCCTCTTTTGGACTTACATGCGCAACTGACCAGTAATGATCTCCACTTTTTAAAAGGTTTTTAGAGTACCCTTTCCACTCTTCACCTTTTCTTGTAGATGTCTGCATGCAGTGAAAGAGTGTTGTTGGCATATGCGGATCAACCGTTTGACTATAATGTGAACCAATAAGTTCAGCTTTATCGTAACCCGTAAAGTTTAAAAAAGATCTGTTTGCATAAGTGATGTACCCATCATTGTCCATTTCATAAATGAAATTTCCATCCTGAAAATCGATCTCTTGGCTTGTAGGCGTGGGCCTTGTCATAATTTTTCCTTATACTAAAGTAAGCGTATAGTAAGACAAAATATCTTCATTTTTACTAAAATTGTGAAAAAAGATTTTAAAATGTAAAGCCTGAATCAAAACCACCAAAAGAGCTCGCGAAATTTGGATCCATATATCCCATTACACCGCTTTTATTTCTCAGCATCACAATATCTTGTTTTGGAGCGATTCCTTGAGGACAAACAGGGACACATTCATTACAGAGTGTGCAGTCGTAAATCCCTTTTGTTTGTACAGCCAAAATCGTTTGAGTTACATCCGTTTCTCTCACATCACTCACATATCGCCAAGCGCGTGTGAGGGCAAATGGACCTATGAATTCGGGATTTACAGCATAAACAGGACAAGCACTATAACACGCTCCACACAAGATGCAATCGCTTTGAAGTTCATTTATCTCTGCATCTTTTTGGCTTACACGCAAGGCACTCTGCGCGTGTGAAGTCGGCAATCCCCAAGCTTTTGCAATCTTATTAAAGGCAAGCACTTTATCCATATCCACAACCAAATCACGTACAACAGGAGCATAACGAAGCGGTTCTATTACGTCGCCATCTTGAGGTTTGTATGCACATGCAAGCACCTCTGTGCCATTGACGCGCATGGCACAGCTTCCACAAACGCCGCTTCTGCATCCTGATGAAAAGGCCAAAGAACTGTCTATCTCAGTTTTGATATGAGTTAAAAGTTCCAGCAAAGTAAGATCTTCGCAAGCCAGCTCATAACTAACTGTTTGCTCATCTCTTTTAATATCAATTTTCATCAGTCACAATACTCTCTTTCATAAAACTCATCATCCATCAAAACGTCTTCGCAACATCCTTCCCAGTCATCTTCGCTCTCTTCTAAACTCTCTTCGTTTTCAACTTCTTCATCACTCATACATTTTATTTCATCTACTCGATACATAGTTTTTCTCCATTTTTATAATAAATCGTATTTTTTTCAAAGGCTTCATTTTCACTCGGCATATCTTCTCTGTAATGCGCACCTCGGCTCTCTTCTCTTTGTAGTGCACCTGACACAACCATCTCTGCTAAATCTATTATATTTTTAAACTCTAAAAAATCGACTAACTCCGTGTTATAGAGTTTGTTTGAATCCCTAACGCCCATCAAAGGAAGCTGTTCTTTGAGAGTTTGCAAGTATTTTAACGCGTTTGATAACTTTTGCTCATTACGTTTTATCCCAACATTTTGGTAAAACTGCTCTGCGAGTTCATCTCTTTTTTTATAAAAATCTACTTTACATGTAGACCTTACTTCAAGATCAAATAAGAGATCTTCGTGTTTAACTTGCGCAGATGCGGAGTGCCCTGCGGGTGTAAGTAGGTTTTCTTTTGCCGACTTCGCAGCATTCTTTCCCGTCTCTCGCCCAAAAACAATGAGTTCAAGCAAAGAGTTTCCTCCAAGACGATTGGCTCCGTGTACTTTTTGATTTGCACATTCACCTACGGCAAAAAGTCCTTGAATGTTTGTCTGTGCATTTTCATCTACATCGATTCCGCCCATTGTATAGTGAGCAACGGGTTTGATGGGAACAAGGTCAAAAGCGGGATCAACATTTTCATACAGCTTTGCGAGTTTACGTTCTTGAGGAAGATTATGAGAAATAAACTCCTCTCCCAAATGACGAATATCTATATAAACTTCGCCGCTTTTTTCTATCTCTTCATAAATCGCTCGACTAACCTCATCACGTGGTGCAAGCTCATCAGTAAAGCGTTTGCCCTCTTTATTTAAGAGATATCCGCCCTCACCTCGCGCACTTTCACTTATAAGAATAGAGGAGTTTTTAAGCCCTGTAGGATGAAACTGCACAAACTCCATATCGCTCAAGTTTACTCCCGCTCGATAAGCCACGGCAATCCCATCACCCGTAGAACCGACAGCATTTGTAGAATTTTTGCCATATACACGACTATATCCGCCCGTTGCTAAGATAACACTTTTAGCTTCATGAATTTCGATTTCACCTGTTTTGATATTGAGCACTTTCGCTCCACAAACAACACCATCTTCTACTAAAAGTTCCAGCAAAAATCTCTCGCTGAGCATCTCGATATCGTTCGCATTACACTGGTCGTAAAGCGTATGAAGGATTTTGAGTCCCGTGTAATCCTGAGCATAACAAGCGCGAGGCGCACTTGCACCGCCAAGGCGTCTTTGAGCAATCGTCCCATTTTCAGTTCTACTAAAAGGCATACCGATGCTATCGAGCCATTTTACAGCCTCGATGCCCTCACTACAAAGCTTTTCTATCATCTTCTTATTTGCAATGCCGTGAGCTGATTTGAGAGTATTTTCATAATGGGATTTGACGCTGTCTTCGCTCACATTGCCCAGCGCTGCGTTGATTCCGCCTTGTGCCATACAAGTCTGTGAACGCGTCGGATAAGTCTTTGTAAGCACCCTCACACTCGCACCAGACTCTTTAGCGCTTAACGCCGCCACAAGACCAGCACCGCCAGCACCAATCACTAAAACATCAACCATAAAAAAACCTTTACATGTAAGCTGTTATAAAAGTATGAAGAATAAAAATGTATCTATTGGTGCGGTTCTAAGCAAAGCGCAGCCTCGGAAAAATTTCATCTATGAAATTTTGAGAATGAGCACAGATAGATACATTTTTAGTCTCGCCTGAACCTTCAAGCAGATGATTTTACAAAATCTCGACTTTACTCAAGGTATTGTTTTGAAATTAGAGTAAATCTGATAAGATTCTTCTATGAAAAGTCGTATCTTAGTTTTTATCCAGTTTCTCGCCATCTTTTTAATGATTCTGCCTCTTGGTGGAGGAGTGCAAAATCTATACTCAGGTCTTGTTATCATCATTCTTGGCATCATTATCGGACTATTTGCCCTCAAAGCCCATACTCCGGGAAACTTTAACATCCGTCCAGATATCAAAGAAAACTGCACCCTCGTAAGTCACAGTATTTACAAATATATCCGTCATCCTATGTACTCATCCGTTTTGTTATCGATGTTTGGCGTTTTGGTTTTATATGCAAACATTTATGTGAGTGTTATATATCTGTTATTGCTTGTCAATATGCTGACTAAAATGTTTTACGAAGAGTCACTTTGGCACTGTAAAGATGATGCTTATAAAGAGTACACACAACATACTTATCGTCTTATCCCTTACATCTTCTAAATGCTTTCACTATGATAAATGTTATCTTTTCTATTTTGAGTGTTTATGTCTTTATCGTTATGGGCTTTCTCTCAAAAATGAGCTTTAAAGAGAAGATCGATGATAAGACCATTACCATCATTAACGTCTACTTTTTACAAGTATTTCTCACCTTTTGGGGACTTCTTTTACAGCCTGTGAATATCTCTCTTTTATACGCTCCATCAGCTTATCTCGTCGTTGTCTTGGTTGTCCTTTTTATCTCCATTTTAGTCGCACGTAAACTTTTTTCTGACCAAAAAGAGCGCTCCATCGCCACAGTCGCCGCCATCATAGGCAACACAGGAAATCTCGGAATTCCCATCAATATCGCCATATTTGGAGAAGCTTCTATTCCCTACACCACAGTTGTAAACCTTGTCAATGTCTTTGTCGTTTACAGCTTTGGAGTCTATTACTATTCCCGCGGCAATTTTGATGTGAAAACATCACTTACAAACATAGCTAAGATCCCTATTCTTTGGGCGGCGATCATCGCAATAATACTAAGTGCTAGTGGCTATAAACCCTCGCCAATCGTGGCAAATATGCTGATGATGGGTGCGTACGCTTCTATAACCATGCAACTCTTTTTGTTTGGCATCTATCTTTATGGCACGAAAATCAAAGAGATTGACAGGACACTTTTGAGCCTTGTCAGCTCTGTAAAATTTATCCTTTTACCGCTTATCGCTTTTGGGGTTTTATATCCGCTTGATCTCTCACCGATGATAAAAGGGATCGTTTTTATAGAACTGATGATGCCCCTCGCCATAGCAAACGTTAATCTCGCTTCACTTTATGACTGCGTGCCTAGAGTCGTGACAGCGTTAGTGTTTATAAGCTCTTTGATGTTTTTGGGAGTTATTTTTATAGCCACGAAGATCATAGGCTATTTCTAGCTTACTGAAGTTAAGATCTTTGACAAATAAAATAATTATTTCATCAATGCTTATAGCTATAGTATTGTAACACTTAAGCGCAAGTGTCATATTTAATGATAATTATAATGCATTTCAAAAAAATTTTTAGTAATGAAATTTTCATTACGTCAAAAACCTTAATAAAAATATTTATATAAAATATTTTGATATAATTTTAAGAAATATATATAATAGAGTAGAGTATGCCAAAAACACTAAAAAATTTCATCTTTTCAATTAATCTTATTCTTTTATCCTCTTTGTTTGTTTTGGTCTTTGTGTTTACGACTTATCTTCATACGGCATTAGCCGAAAAAAATGCCATCAAACATGCAAATGCCATATCAAGTCAAGTCTTTACTTCCATGTATCAAGTTATGAAAAGAGGATGGAGTAGAGATGATCTCAATGATTTTATGTCTTCACTCAAAGAAAATTTCAATGATTCCAATTATGTCATCACAATTTATCGAAGTGATTTAGTCAAACAGCTTTTTGGAACTGTTTTGGAAGCGAAAAAAGATGCTCTCATCGACCATACTCTTCAAACTGGGAAAAAAGAGATTGTCAACAACGATGGAGAATTGCGAAATTTACTTCCACTCAATGCAAAAGATGAATGTTTAAAGTGTCATGTTAACGCGCATGTAGGCGATACCCTCGGAGTAATAGAAGTAAAACAAAATCTTGTAAGTATCATTCGAGAGACTTTTTTAGAGTATGTTTATTTCTTTTTAATCGCCCTTCCTTTATTTGGAGCGGCAGCTTTTTTTGCTTCAAGATACACCACTTCAAAAATCACGAATTCTCTCAAACTTTTTAACGACAAAGTACAAAACATCAACTCTGTAGAAGACTTTAAAGAGTTTGACTCAACAGAGATAAATCTGCACTTTGATGAACTCAATCAAATTATCTCAAATGTTAATCTTCTTGCTCAAAAATTAAAAGCGGTCGCCGTCGATAAGGATCTTTTAGAGTTTGAGATACAGCTTTTGGATAAATTTATTATCACTTCCGACATAGTAAGAGATTGGCGTGATTTTATCTCTGAGCTCTTAGAAGATATCAACAGCGTTATGGCGACATACACGCTTATGACTATTTTTAGAGTCGGTGATGATCAATTTGAAGTGGATATTTTTTGGTTTGGAACTCCTGAAGAAAATGTGAAAGAGAGATATGAAGAGTATGTCAAAACACAAATAACACAAACTGATCACTTTTTAGGATACAGTGATTATACGGTTCGTCACAATGTGACTGATCATAATAAATGTATCAATAGTTCTGAGTATGATAATTTTGCTCACAGAACAAAATCTTTATTTTTAGATACCCCAAAAATTGGCGGTATAGTGGGACTCAGTGTACAATCAGAGATCGCAGTAGATCCGGTAAAACATATCGTCATAGACAGCATTCTAACAACTATGGTCAATCTTGTAGGATCAGTCAAAGCAATCAATAAATATACAAACGATCTTGAATATTATGCCGCACATGATCCCCTAACAGGACTCTTTAATCAAAGAATTTTTGCAGATCTTCTTGAATATGAGATCAAAAGAGCAGCTCGTCATGAATACAAATTCGCACTTTTAGTCATAGACTGCGATAACTTCAAACCCATCAATGATCGCTATGGACACGCTTTTGGAGATAGTTTTCTTCAAGAATTTGCAAGATTGCTTTCTACAAATAAAAGGGATGAGGATATCCTCTCACGTTATGGAGGAGATGAATTTACAATTATACTTCCTGAGTGTGATATCAACGGTGCTTTCGAAGTCTCAAGCAAAATTTTACAAGCGGTCGAAGAGTTCCGATTGCTTGCATCTGATGGTAAATACGTAAGTGTGACTGCTTCTATTGGGGTAGCCGTATATCCAGAACATGCACAAACAGAAAAAGAACTCTTTCTTATCGCCGACAGTATGATGTATAGAGTTAAAGAAGAGGGGAAAAATGGAATCAAACTTCCATCTCAAGAGGATATTCTCTCTGTCGTCAAAGAGCAAAAAGCAAAATCAGCACTTTTGCTAGATGCCGTTTCCAATAATCGCATTGTTGCATATTTTCAACCTCTGCAAAATACAAAAACAGGAGAAGTTGAGATACATGAGCTTTTAATGCGTATCGAAATCGATGGCAAGGTGATCCCTGCATATGAGTTTATAGAGGTTGCAGAGAGTATGAGTATGATCAATCGTATGGACCTGATGGTCATAGAAAATGCGTTTATAAAAATAAATAAAGAACAGTACAAAGGGATTTTATTTATCAATCTTTCCCCAAAATCACTTATTGTCGGAAATTATGCTGAATCGATTACGAATCTGATTAAAAAATATAATATTTCTAAAGACAATATTGTCTTTGAGATCACTGAAAGAGAAACCGTCAAAAACTTCTCTATTTTGGAAAAATTTGTACTCAACCTTAAAATGCAAGGTTATAAGTTTGCAATCGATGACTTTGGATCTGGATTTTCATCATTTCATTACATAAAAAAGTTCCCTATCGATTATCTCAAAATCGACGGTGAGTTTATTATTAATATCAATAAAGACAAACAAGATCGTGCATTTGTAAATAGTATCTTAACTCTTGCAAAAGAGTTAAATGTAAAAACAGTCGCAGAGTATGTTGAAAATGAAGAGATTGTAATCACACTCAAAGAGATGGGTGTGGATTACCTACAAGGTTTTCATATCGGCAAGCCAAATTCAAATTTTTCAAATATGAAAACTGTAGAAGATGAAATGATTACAATAGATTTAATAAAGAGAGATTAAGATGATAAAGATTATTAACACACAAGAATTTTCCTATTTTTTACGTGTTCATCGCAATGATATTATCAAGCGATGGATGGATAAAAGTGAAGTACAAAATGTTCTTCATAGACACTCTTTGCCTATCATTGAGAAAAATATGCATCTCTTTTACGAGTTTTGTGACTGTTTTATCAGTGTAATAGAATGGGGCTCAACCATAACAGAATGCCAAGTGAAAATTGATTTTTTACAGCTTTTAAATAACTATAATGTTACGACAGCAGATCTTTTTACACTCATTTTAATACTCAAAAGTTCAATAGAGCAGGTTATTTTTGAAAATGGCAATCTCTCATTTGCACTCCAAAGTGAGATAGATTCACTCACACTTGCTATGGCAAATGATCTTGCATCCAATTTTGAAACCATCATCAAAAGCAATGAAAACTATAAAAGTGAAAACTCCAATCTTTTAGCTGAATACAAAAAAGCTGTGGATCTCAGCAATATTGTCTCAAAAACAAATCCAAAGGGTGTAATCACTTATGTAAATGATAAATTTTGTGAGATATCAGGATATACCAGAGATGATCTTATAGGCAAGCCACATAATATAATCCGTCATCCAGATATGCCACGAGAGGCGTTTAAAGAGCTTTGGGACACAATCAAAGCGAAAAAAAGTTGGAACGGCATCGTGACAAATATGAAAAAAGATGGAAGCCAATATATCGTAGATACTACCATTATTCCTATTTTGGATGTAGATGGAGATGTTGTGGAATACATCGCTGTTCGTCACGACATCACAGAGCTCGAAGAGACTAAACAGCAGTTGAGAAATATCAATAAAGCAATGAAACATAAGGTTGATGAACTTTACTCTATGACAAATTCTCTGGAAAAGAAAGTTTATAAAGATAATCTAACAGGAATCAATAATAGAGAAAATTTTGAAAACTATTTTGTCATTGAAATTGCAAATGCTAAACAAAACAATCAGCCTTTGAGTTTGCTAATCTTTGATATTGATAATTTTAAACTCATTAATGACACTTATGGACATCAAGCAGGAGATGTGATCCTTGTAGACATTGCTACACTTATTGGTTCGAAGATCAAAAATGGAGATATTTTCGCACGTTGGGGCGGTGAAGAGTTTATTGTTTTAACTCCTATGACTGGCTTAGATGGAGCATACACTTTAGCAGAAAATCTTAGAAATATTGTCCAAAACCATTCTTTTAGTTATGTTGAAAAGAATCTTACAATTAGTTTTGGTGTAGCACAGCTACAAAGTGATGATGATAAAACAACTCTTTTTAAGCGTGCAGATGAAGCACTCTACAAAGCAAAACATTTGGGAAGAAATAGAGTGGAAGTAAGTAGAGAGCAAATATAATTGAGTTAAATACTTATAAAAAATAAAGAACTGCAATGTACCGAGCTATCCTTAACGTTGCGGCAATAAGCAAAAAGTAAAAGAAGTTCAGCCTTACCATTCCAGCTACTAAAGTTAGAGGATCCCCGATGATTGGGAGCCATGAGAGTAAAAGTGCCCAGTAGCCGTAGTTATGTCCTACATGTAAAGCCATTTTTGTGGTTTTATTTTTTAAAAGTTTCTCTTTTGTTTTTTCATATAAAAAGTATCCAAGATAGTAGTTCAATATAATTGCTAAGATGTTTCCAGAAGAGGCAATAAGAAGAGCTGTATGTTTATCTAAACCAGCTTCTACAGCCGCGAAGAGCGCCACTTCTGAAGAGAAGGGCAAAATCGTCGCAGCCAAAAAAGCTGAGAAAAAGAGAGAGAGTGCGATCAAAGTGAACGGATGTTCTCTATGGTCTTTGCTATCAAAGTGTCGCGCGCTTCTTTGGAAGTCCATGCAATGTGCGGAGTGATAAGCAGTTTGTTTCTATTTCTTACGCTTAAAAGCGGATGATGATTGTCTATAGGCTCTTTTGTAAGAACATCGAGTCCAAAAAAGAGATCTTTTTCGTCGATAATCTTTGCCACAGCTTCTTCATTGATAATACCGCCTCGACCAAGGTTTAAGATCACTGCATTAGGCTTACATGTAAGCAGTTGTTCATAATCTAAAAGGTTATTTGTCGTCTCGTTAAGAGGTGCATGTATCGTGATAATATCACTTTCTTTTAAGAGCTGTTCAAGTGAGATATTTTTAAAATCTGTATCATTATTTTTCCCACTTGTAGAAAAATAACTCACGTCACATCCGAAAGCTTTTGCCAAAACAGCTACTTTCTTGCCGATAGTTCCAAGCCCGATAATGCCCCATTTTTTTTCACTTATTTCAAAAAATGGATTTGAGATATCTGTAAAAACGCCGCTTCTACTCCAAAAACCATCTTTAACTGCGCCATCATAATACTTCATATGTTCTATCAGGTAAAAAAGCATCGCAAAAGTGTGCTGTACGACAGACTCAGTCGAGTAGCCGACTACATTTTTCACGGAAATCCCCCGCTCTTTTGCAGCTTCTATGTCTACATTGTTTGTTCCCGTTGCTGCTACACAGATGAGTTTAAGATCTTTTGCTTTATCCATCGAAAGATCGGAGATAACAACCTTGTTTGTAACTATAACTTCCGCGTTAGCGATGCGTTCATCAAGTTCCTCGGGCGAAGTTTTTTGGTAAGCGACAACCTCACCAAGTACATCAAAACCACTTAAATCAGTATCACCAAAAGTGATGGTATCGAGTAAAACAATTCTCATAACTTATGCATCCTTGATATTACTAATAATCTCACGAGCTTGTTTGAGCGCCGCGTCTACTTCATCAAAAACAAGAGCGACAGCCATACGTCTGCCTTTATGGGATTCCGGTTTTGAAAACACTCTTACAAACGAGTTGTTAGTAAAGAGTGACTCATCTACATCCACAAGTGGCGTATATGAGTGTTTGTCAGATTTAAATGCCGCTGATGCGCCGTCTCCATAAAATGTAAATCCAAGAGGCAAACCAAGTACAGCACGAAGGTGAAGAGCAAACTCACTTTGACTTTGAGTGATGAGTGTAACCATTCCCGTGTCGTGCGGGCGAGGGCTTACTTCGCTGAAATAAACTTCATCGCCTTTGACAAACATCTCAACACCGAAAAGTCCACGTCCGCCAAGACCGTCTGTAATCTTTTTCGCAATCTCCTGCGCATTTTTCTTTGCCACTTCACTCATACGCATCGGCTGCCATGAAAACACATAGTCGCCATCGCGTTGTTCGTGACCTATTGGCTCACAAAAGACTGTTTCTTTGCCATTACGCACTGTGAGCATCGTGATCTCATAATCAAAATCAACAAACGCTTCAACGATCAATTCACTCGCATCGCCGCGCGCTTCTTTTGCTATCTCCCATGATTTGTCTATGTCACCTGCACTTCTTGCAACACTTTGACCATGTCCTGAACTACTCATAACAGGTTTGATAACACAAGGAAATCCAAGTTTTTCAGCTTCCTCTTTTAAGCCTTCGAGTGTACTAACAAAAGCGTAAGCACCTGTTTTGATATCTAACTCTTCTGCTGCAAAACGGCGGATATTTTTTCTGTTCATCGTTTTGTTGACCGCATCAGCGTTTGGGATAACGTTAAATCCCTCTTTCTCTGCATCAAAAAGAGCCTCTATGCTAATGGCTTCAATCTCTGGCAAAATATAGTCAGGCTTTTCACGTCTGATGATCTCAAGCACTGCTTCTTTATCTTGCATATTTACCACGTAACTTCTATGTGCCACATGGTGAGCCGGAGCATTTTGGTATCTGTCTACGGCGATCACTTCAAGTCCTAAACGCTGTGCTTCTATCGCCACTTCTTTACCTAATTCACCCGAACCTAAAAGCATAATACGCTTTGAATTACTTTTTAATGGAGCAGAAAATTGCATCAAAAATCCTATGTTAAAATTACTGCAATTGTAACATAACTTGCTTGGCAGAAAAGTTTAATAATTCTTCTGATAAAATCGTAGGATGTTGCGATTTATAAATATTTTATACATATTGGTCCTATTTTCCGCCCTTCACGGCGCAGACAAACTTGAAGATGTTTCTCTCCAGTTTCAGTGGAAAAATCAGTTTGAATATGCGGGATTTTATGCTGCACAAGAGAAGGGTTTTTATAAAGATGTCGGTCTTGATGTTACCTTCAAAGAGTATACAAACGGGATGAACATCATAGATGATGTTTTGAATAAAAAATCTACTTATGGCATCACTTATTCTGATCTTATTGTTGATTACCTGCATGGGAAGCCGATAGTTTTTTTAGCAAATTTTTTCAAACATTCCCCTCTTATTCTTGTAACACAGCCAGAGATCCGGCTTCCAAGCGACCTTAAGGGCAAAAAAATTATGGGTGTGCAAGACTCTCTTAAAAGCACCGCTTTTTTGATGATGTTTAAAGATTTTGGTATGGATATGAGTAGTTTTACAAATGTACCGCCCTCATTCAATGTCAATGATTTTATTAATAAAAAAGTAGATGCGATGGTAGTTTTTAGCTCTAATGAGCTCTATAACCTAGATAAATCTGGTATCAAATACCATGTCTTGAATCCTTCAAGTTATGGAACAGAGTTCTATGATGTCAATCTCTTTACATCCAAAGAGGAGCTTATCAACCACCCAGAGAGAGCAAAAAAATTTAGAGAAGCAAGTATCAAGGGGTGGGAATATGCTCTTTCTCATAAAGAAGAAATTATAGATCTCATCTTAAAAAAATACAATACACAACACAAATCACGCGAAGCGCTCGAATTTGAAGCAATGCAAATTCAAAAGATGGTAAATCCTACACTTTTTAAAATAGGAAGTATCGATAAAAGACGTGTACGCATTATGGCTGAAGATTTTATAGAGATGGGGCTTGTCGCAAATGATGCTAGCCTAGACTTTGATGATTTTATCTATAACGATATCAGCTACAACACAGATCTATCAAAAACAGAAATTGAGTACCTAAAAGCTAAAGGAACACTCAAGCTTTGTACGGATCCCTCGTGGATGCCTTTTGAAGCAATTAAAAATAATAAACATGTAGGCATTGCGGCTGATTATTTCAATATTTTGAGAAAAAATTCCAATATCTCTATGGAACTTTATCCTACAAAAAGCTGGCAAGAGAGTCTCGAAGCTGCACAAAATAGAAAATGTGATATTTTTACACTCGCCTCTGCAACTCCTTTAAGATTAAAATATATGGATTTTACAGATCCATATATCAAGCTTCCGTTGGTGGTTGCGACAAAAATAGACAAGCCCTATACAGAAAATTTTTATACACTTAAAGACAAAAAAATTGGTGTTGTACGAGGATATTCAATCGCTGAAATTCTCCACAGCAAATATCCAAATATGCAAATTGTAGAAGTTAAAAACATTCATGAAGGTCTTACAAAAGTTGAAAATGGGGAGCTTTACGGATATATTGATAATCTAGTGGGTATAGCTTATATTATCCAACATGATTATACAGGGATACTCAAAGTCTCTTCAAGGGTCAATGAGGATGTTGCTCTTGCTATAGGTACAAGAAACGATGAGCCGATGCTACATGATATATTTCAAAAATTAGTACACAGTATCTCTGAAAAAGAGAAACAAAGTATTTTTAATAATTGGATCTCCGTAGAGGAAACAAAAGGAGTTAACTATTCAGTTTTGTATAAAATTTTACTCTTTCTTCTTGCTATTTCATTGATCTATTTTTACAGATATCATGAACTTTCAAAGTACAATAAAAAACTTGAGAAATTATCAACAACGGACGCACTAACGGGTTTAAACAATAGAATGAAAATTGATGCAATACTAGACTTTCAGTATAAACTCGCAAAAAGATATGACACTGTTTTTGGAGTAATTATGCTTGATATCGACCATTTTAAAGATGTTAACGATATCTATGGACACCAAGTCGGAGATGATGTTTTAAAACAGTTTGCCAACATCATACAAGAAAATATCCGTGATACTGACAGTGCGGGACGCTGGGGTGGAGAGGAATTTATGATCATTTGCCCTCAAATCGAGATCGATGCTCTTTTCAAAGTGACGGAGCATTTAAGAGAAAAAATCGCCGAACATGACTTCTCAAATAATCTCCATCAGCTCACAGCAAGCTTTGGTATCACTTGCTATAACGGTGCTCAAGATGTTAACACTTTAGTAAAAGAATCTGATTCCGCGCTTTACATGGCTAAAGAGTTTGGAAGAAACAGAGTTGTTATAGCAAGTTCTTAAGGTTTTTCAAGTTAAAAAGCTTTAGCTCTTCACTTTTTAATCCTCTAAGTTCAGTTGTAAAACCGCTCTTTGCAACGAGGACAAAGATATCAGCTTTGATCTTCGCGTTAGCACTTAATTCTTGCAGTTTAACAATTTCACTCTTTTTTACTTTTGCATTTGAGTACTTACATGTACCTACTATAACTTTTCCAGAGCTTGTTGTTGCGTAGATATCAATTTCACTATCTCGATCCCAATATCCTGCAATCTCGACGATCTTATCCTCTTCAAAGCTTTTAGTAATAAGCGCGTAAGAAAGCTCTTTAAATACAGCCTCTCTAAACTCTACGATCTTATTTTCGTAGCGTGTATTAAACTCAGAGTAATTTCCCTCTTTGATTCCTTTAAAAATAGGCGCGACAAAGGCAAACCAAAATCTTAAAAATGGAGTTGTAAAAAGAAGCTTGTCACTCACTCTTTCATCATCTACCCAGCTTGTGAATAGTTTTCTTGATTTTTGAAGTCTTACAACATTTGTATCCATCAGTTCTTGTGCTATTTCACTGGCATTTGCATCTGAGCTACGTGCGCGTTTAAATGCAGAATGTATACGTCCATCACCAAGAGCGAGAGCGCTCAAAAGCGGCACTTTTTCGACATCTACAAGTTGTGAAACCTGCTTGTGTAAAAAGTTGTAGTTGGTGAGTATATGAGTGATTATGAGTTCATCAAGTGGTTTTGTAGCATCAATTTTAATCTCTGCTCCACCAAATACTGTGAAATATTCTATTGCCGTCTCAAAATCTTCAAACTTGTTTTTTGTGTAAAATGAGCTAAACTGCTCAGATATGGGTGTGTTAATTAAAAAAATAGGAGTGCCTTTGTGCAAGTTTTTTAGTGTTGTTAAAATTATATCAGATTAAGAGTAGATAGAAGAGGTTTAACGGAGTTGAGCAAAAAGTCCCGAAGGACTAATTACTACAGGCGTGATTCATAACATCAAAACACGGCTATTTTCCAAGTTTCTTAAAGTATATAAAAACTTCAATCAAACCCCTTTACATAGGGCTTTAAACATTGTATAATAATAATCAAGTTAAATCAAGTTTATGCTATTTCTACCCTCTTTAGGTATAAATGAGGTAGAAATATAAAGGGGTTTATGCAATGATTAAAACGAAAAAAACAGGTGTATATTACAATCCTTTAGAAGATGATGATAAAGCTTTTTATTTTACTTACAATGATATAAATGATAATAAAAAAAAGAAGTGGGTAAATGTTGGTAAATATTCCGATGGTATGAGGCAAGAAACCGCCTTTACTCTTAGAGCTGAACAATTATCAAAGATGAAGCACGGCAAAGATATAACAGTAATTGCAAATAAGAAAAAAACCGAGATAGTAACCTTTGATGATTTAGCACAAACATACTTCCAAGATAAGAGTAGCACTCCAAACAGAATGAGCCGTTACAATATTCACATAAAGAATGTTTTAGGCTCAAAAGATATTCAGAACATAAGCAAAGAGAGCATAGATACATTACTTGATGATGTAAAAGCAACAGGTAAAGCAAATCAAACGCTCAAAAGTATTAAAGAGCTTGTTAGTGTGATATACAATCACAGTATCAAAGAACATAACTTAAAGATGCTAAACCCTTGCATAGGTACAAAAACTTTTAAAATAGATAATAGCAGGGAACGATATTTATCTATCCAAGAAATTAAGCAACTCCAAGAGAGCATAAAAGATAATTTTCTACTTAGTACCTTTGTAAATTTAGCACTCCAAACAGGCGGAAGATTTGAAACAATACTAAGCATACAAAAAAAAGATATTAATTTATCAAGCGGAACGGTTACACTCCATAATTTCAAAACTGAAAAAACATATACAGGCTACTTACAAAAAGATTTCTTAGAGAGCATAAGAGCGTATTTAAAAACTTTGAGCGTAAATGATTATTTAATCAGTTATGAGAATATCCACAGCGAGAAATTCACTCAAAGGCAAATACAACACAGATTGAAGCCCTTATTAGATGAGCTATTCAATAAAGGGCTTGATGTTAAGGATACTAAAAACAGAGCCGTAATCCATAGTTTTAGGCATTCATTCGCCTCACATTTAGCAATCAATGAAATTCCTATCTTTACAATTATGAAATTAATGAACCACTCCCAAATAGAACAAACTTTAAGATATGCAAAACTAAGTCCTGAAAATGGAATGAACGCTATACAAGGGCTTTATAGATGAGAGAGTATCCAAGATTTTATCCAACTGATAAAGATTTATCTAAAATAAATGATGTAGTAATAGACTGGAATTATTTAAAATTATCAAACAATGAGGGCATTACTTCACAAACTTATGTTATTGATATTAAAGATGAGAGAGTAATCAATACTATTGGGCTAACGTTCCGCTCTAGTATTTCTCAACCTCCGAGAGTAATCGATACTATTAACGAAGCAACTACAAAAGAGCTTATTTATTATAATATAAAAAACTACTTTGATAATGAAGCCCAAACGCTCAAAAATATAAGAGATAGATTAACGCCGAAACAATCAGAGAGAGAGCTAAAAGAGTTATGTAAAGTAAGAAGATACTTATTAAACTATACAAAACAAAAGCAAAATAATGTTTTAAGAAATCGTGATTTTGAAAAAATAATTTTAGGTATTAAAGAAGTAGATAAAAGCTTATATCAAGGTGTAGAAGATGAAATAAAAATATTGATTAAACACATCAAGCAATTGAAAAATAATGATTATTGTTTAAGATCTACTGCAAAGTATCAACTTTATAGAGACATAAAATACTTAATAAAAAGGGATTATGATAAACAATTTGAAATAAACAATATAAAGATAGAAAATATAAACAAGCAAATAAAAGAATATGATGATAAAAAAGAAGGAAAAAAAGCATTAGAAACTGAACTTAATAACTTGATAAATGAGTCTATACCAAAAGACTATAATTCTAAAGCCATAGGATTTTTAAGTAATTTTGAAATTATCATTAAAGAAAATAATACCAACAAGTATAAATCTTCAATTACTCACTACATAAACAGCCAAAAATAGAACACTCATACATAAATAGCACAAAAGCAAGAAAAACATATAAGAGCATAAATCTTCAACTTCTTTATAATTCAAGCAAGTTTAAACCAATGCGATAAAATTTTTAAATATCGTGTAGCTACCCTTTAGCTAAGGGCGTATATCTGAAAGGGTATACAAGGCAAATTATGAGTAATAAAATACTTACAGATGAACAAAGAGAATTATACTCTTTGATGTTACCCGTGTATGGTGCTATTGTAAAGCAAAGCAAAACGATAGAGGTGCTGAATGTATCTTTAGCGACTCTTTACAGAATGAGAGAACAAGGCATAGGACCATCATATAAAAAGATGGATAGTAAGTCGAAAAATGGAACGGTTGTTTATCCACTCCAAGAGATAGTTAGATACTTAACTGAATCTAATATTCAAACGGCTTAGGGTGGTGTGATATGAACATCTCAAAAAGAATAAAGAGAATTGTATCTCTAACAGTTGAAGATTTTTATAACAGCGGTAAATCAACTAATGAGAGTGATGAGAGCCTCAAAAGTTGGTTACTTGATGAAATGCTCAAAGATGAATTTATTGAAGATAACAGCACGATAGAAGTATCTCTCAAGGTGCTTCAAATGCTCAAGAGTGTTGATATTGTAGATTTAGAGTTTATTCATAATGTTTTATTTGAAGATATGCAAAAAGTAGAAGTTACTTTATCGGTCGTTTTTGATGAGGTGGTATTATGAAAAAACCGCCTTATGTATCACACTACTTAGTATTAAAAGATTTGATCGATGGTATAGATGTACGAATATATAACAGTCGCATAAAATATTATGTTGGTAGAATTGAAAATATAAAGTTGGAATTTTCAGACAATGGCTTAATATTTGAGGATGAGCGAGTACCTACAAAGTACTCTAACTATAAGCCTTATGTTCTCATAGGCAATAAAGAAAATATCCAAAGAGCCAAAGAGTTATTAGACCGCTACACTACAAAACAAGTGTTAGACTTTTTGAGTGTAGTTTGAGAATGTATTATGAGAGTAAAGGGAGCTATTGACTCCCTAAACATTAGTAGCTCAAACATAGAGGATTATTTCAAATTGAATGAAAATTATAGCATAGAAATAGTTAAGGGTATGGGAGTTTTTGAGCCTCAAATATGGAGAGAAACTTTTAAACGCTCTCTCACTAAAAGCATAACACAGGCGAAAATACTACATACCGCCAAAGGCTTAACCGTGCCTATAAAAAGATTTAATCGGAGTCCACAAAGAGAAACTTTAGAATTTGCAGGGCTTCACGGGTACAATGAAAAATCTATGTTCTTGAGTGAGCTACTAAGTGAAATATGGGAGCAGATACAAGAGGCATTAATCACACGGCTTGATGTTGCTATTGATTTTAATGGTAATGTACCTACAAAAGCTATTAAGTTAATTTGCAAGGATAGAACGCCAACTAAAAGATGGAATACTACTTACTACAAAAGTGAGAGCGAAGCCAAGAGTAACAGCTATGTAAATATAAAAACTTATTGTAAGTCCAAGACTAATAACAATACAGTAAATATTTACAGATTAGAGTTTAGTTTTATGAGTAGTTACATAGGTAAGATACAAGTCCAAGACATAGAGAAACTTTACGCAAAAATAGAAAAATCTATCAAGCGATTTAGTGGCTTAAATGTTGATATTTCTATCCTATAAGTAACATAATAAATAATTCTTACAAAAACCTCAACGAAGCCAAGTAAATAGGGCTTTATGAGGCTTCAAAAAGTGAACTGAAAAAAAGCACTCAAAAACAAGGAAAAATCAATGCAAGAAATGTTTAAAATTAGTGATAGTGCAATCAAACTAAACTTTGTACTAAATGGAATTACTTATGCAAGTGATGAGGCTTTATCCGAGATGGAAAAATCAGAGCTTAGAGAGAGGTTGAGAGTAACAAGTTTATTTTTGTACGATGCAAGTACCAAAGAAGTTATAGATAAAAACTTGATAACTCTTTTAATGGTTATGCAAATTGCAAAGCTCATAGAAGATGATGAGATAGAAATCAAAGTTTATGAATATTTATTGCAAGTATCTAAAAGCAAAGAACAAACCGACCTTATAGAACAAATGTTTAAATCTAACATCATAGCTTTTAATTTGATAGATGATGAAACATTAGAACATTTATCTCAATTCTTAGTAAGTATGGGAGTAACTAATATCAAAGAAGTGTATCAAGAACTTGACTTGCTACAAGTAGATGTTTTTAACAAGCCCTTACATCTTCACTAATCGACATAATCAAAACTCATAAGGGATTAATTTCTCTTTGAGTTCCTACCCACTACTACAATATAACTATTTTATAGTATAATACAGCTAAATTATATCAATAAAGAGGCTTATTTTGATTATAGAGATAGATGAAGATTTATTTAACCAAGTTAAGAAGATTGTTAAGGGTAGAAATATCGCTATTTTTGAACAGTTAGAACAGTTACAGCCTACTACTTCAAACAACTCTCTCACTGATGCAAGAGCGATAAAAACTCAAAGAGTAAAACAATCTATCAAAGAAACTCTTTTAATGCTTCACAGCCAAGATATGAAGCCGTCCAAGTATCAGATACACAAAAGAACTGCTATTGCTTATGTAACAATCAATAAATATTATGATGAGATATTTGATGAGGTGCTAAATGAACGATAATCAAAAGAAGTTTTTATTGCTTCGTGCTGATGGATTAAGCTTCGATAAAATAGCTCAGCAGCTGAAAGTCTCAAAACCGACCTTGATACAATGGAGTAGATTATTTCAAGATGATATTAATGATTTAAAGTTTCAGGATATGCAAGAACTCAAAGAGAGATACAAGCACGATAAAAAATCTCAATATGAAACACTACTTAAGCAATTGCAAAAGTTTGATGATGCGATAGATGGAGCAGATTTAAAAACTACGAATATAAAAGATTTGCACTTGATCCGAAATGATATTTTATTCAAGTTGGAGCAGATAGAAAAAAGAACTATTTACACAAAAACTAATCTTGAAAAAACTTGCGAGTACACGGGAACCAAAACAAATATCACTCTTCAATTAAATGAAATATGAAACTAAGAACTATCCAAGACTTAACCATAATTGATGGTTTAAAGCCACTCAGAGGCTACAAACCTATCACGACCGTGAAAGTATCAAGGCTCAAAGTTCCGAGCGAATCGGAGCTTATTTTGTTGAGTGCTAACTTATTGTATCAAGGCTCACAAATTATAAGAGGCACTTCACACAGAACGGGAAATCTATCCGCTGATAGATGCTCGTTTAAAGCCCTTGAAATTATGAGTAGATTAGATGATTATGAAAACAAGTTTGTTGATATGTTGGAGTTTAAGAAGATCCGCAAAGATTTTAAATTGAATGGATTGTATAAATAAAATCTTAGTAAAATCGTAGTATCAAATGTACGGAAATGTTAAGGTTAAAAACAAAATTCTATCCTCTTAAGATAAAAGCTCACAAATAACGACACTTGCAAAATATTCACTTGATAAATGATGTAAATAAATGTAAATTGCTTGTTAAGTATATGTTAAAAAAAAGAGTGATTTTATAGTGTTTTTTGATTAGTAGGTATAAATAGGGTAGAAATGGACTTTTAAAACAAACCTTAAAGGAGTGTTTTAAGCCCTATTCTACGATGTTGTGCGGTTTCTATAAGCGAGACTCATAACGTCTCATCATGTAGAGGCGTTTAAGCATTTTCTTACGAGCGCTAATTTTGTCTTTCTTACGCTTTTCAGTCGCTGTTTCGTGGAAACGGCGAGCACGCGCTTCAGTTACAATCAGATTTCTATCTGTTTGTTTCTTGAAACGGCGGTAAGAAGCATCAAAATTATCGTCATGGCGTAATACGATACCAGGCATTCACATCACCCACTTTCTTTTAAAATTTTTGAAAGCGAATTGTAGCATAAGTTTTTCTTAAAACCTAATCTACTTTAGCCTTTGGTAGTATGTTGTTGTACAAAAACCTCAAACTCACTGGCAGGAAGCGGTCTGCTAAAATAGTAGCCCTGTATCTCATTACATCCATTTTTTCGAAGAAACTCTAGTTGATCTGCAGTTTCCACACCCTCTGCAATAGTTATCATATTAAGGTTGTGTGCCATACTGATAATTGTTTTTACAATATTTCTATCATCAAGATTTTCATTGATATCACGAATAAACGATTGATCTATTTTCAGTTTATATACGCTGAATTTTTTGAGATAACTCAAAGAGGAATATCCAGTTCCAAAATCATCAATAGACATTCGAATCCCATGGCTGTGAAGCTCATTCATGATAGCTATAGCATTCATGGGATCTTGCATCGTGATACTTTCTGTAAGTTCCAACTCAAGATATTCTGATGAAACTCCACTCTCTTGCAACGCACTTAAAACTAGAGAGATAAGTTTAGGATGACGAAATTGGACAGCTGAGAGATTGATAGCCATTAGAAAAGGTTCCATCCCTGTGTCTATCCATATTTTCAGCTGATTTAGTGCAGTGCGAAGTACCCACTCGCCAATGGCAATAATTTGTCCACTACTTTCTGCAATGGGAATAAACTCTGCTGGAGAGACCATCCCAAGTGTTGGATTCTTCCAACGAAGCAAAGCTTCACTTCCAACTAGTTTTTCTGTCATAGCATCAACTTGGGGTTGATAGTAAACCTCTAATTCATTATTCGCTACTGCCTGACGTAGAGCATTTTCAATTTGAAGATTGCGAGCTGCACTTGTTTGAAGCTCAGAAGTATAAAAACGATAGCAGTTGCGTCCATCATTTTTTGCGCGATACATCGCAACATCAGCAGCTTGAAACAAACTCTGAAAATCTTTGCCATCTATGGGATACATGGCAATCCCGATGGATGGAGTTACCGTAAGAATATGATGCTCAATTTGATATACTTGAGAGATAAGATGTGTCACTTTTTCAGCAAAGTGAATCGCTCCATCAACGTCAGCACCTGGAAGCAGGATAACAAATTCATCTCCTCCTTGACGAGAGAGCGTATCGCCATATCGTATTATCAACTTCATCCGTGAAGCAATTTCAACTAAAATAGCATCACCAATAGAGTGTCCAAGAGTATCATTGATATTTTTAAAATGATCCAAATCAAGAAGTATTACGGCTAGTGAAGTGTCCGTTCTATCAGCAATACTAATTGCCTGTAGAGCCCTATCGCTTAGTAATATTTTATTTGGCAATCCTGTTAAAGCATCAAAATGAGCCAACCACTTAGCTTGATCCTGCGCTGTTTTTTGAGCTGTAATATCTTGCAATGAAGCGCGAATGCTCATCACTTCTCCATTTTCAATAACCGGAACTCCGATAGTATGGATCCATTTTTCATTTCCCTTTGGTGTTCTCATCTGAAGTTCCAGATCATAAGGGATGTGATGATGCATAGTTGTATCTATAGCACTTTTTATTTTTTGAAGCCACTCGCCGTGATATACACTAAGTCCTATTTCCACGGAGGTAGAATCATCTGGATTCATATCATGAATACGGGCCATTTCAACAGTCCATTCTCCTTCGCCAGTTTTTGGATCAAACTCCCATGCCCCGACATGAGCCATCGCACTCATATCTTCTAAGAGTTTTTCTGTTTGTATTAAATGGTCTTGTGAAGCTTTTCGCTTTGCTTCACGGTCAAAATTATCCATGGCAAAACTAAGTTCTGTCGTCATCTCTGCAATTAGCTTTTGACTTAGAGAATCAAATGCATTCAGAGTTGTAGAATAAAGAGTAAAGGCGCCTATAACTTTTCCATTTTGATAAAAAGGAATCGAAGCAGAACCTTGCCAACCCATTTCTTTTCCTTTTTCATGCCATGGAGTAGTAGATGGATCATTCATAAAATCCTGACACCAAACTGGATGTTTTTCACGAACGGAAGTACCGGTAGGTCCTTGTCCAAAAAGAACATCCCCGCGGGTAGAAATTTCGATTTCATCAAGATAATGATGCACATCTCCGTAAGAAGCAGCGAGACATATCATCTCCTCTTGCGCATCTACAAGACCTATCCATGCCATACTCATCCCGCCGAGCGTAACGGCATATTTACAAATCTGTTCAAAAAGCTCTTGGGGGTTGAGAGCATGGATAATCACCTGATTGCATTGACTTAGAGTTGCATACATCTGAGTCAACCGCTGGATATATATTTTGTCTTTATTTTGCTGTGTTATATCTATCAATGAAACAATTGTTTGAGCGCTATCTGGTAAATAAACAGCAGTTACTGATCCGATTCCCTTTTGCCCTTTGGCCGAAATAAAGTTAAGCTCATAACTATTAGGAACTGTTTCATCAAATGAGCGTCTAAGATGATAAGTTTTTATCCGTTCTTTATCTATGTCATCTATAAGATTTACAAAAGAGCTTCCGATCAATGATTCTTTTGAAGTTTCTGCAAGTTCTGCAAACTGCTCATTAGCTAAAGAGATAGTCCCATCCGCTTCAATAATAGCCGTACATGTACCGTTTCTTTCAAACAAGGTACGATATCTATTTTCTTGATTTTTAAGCTCGGTAATATCGCGTGCGATTCCCAAAATACCGATCAAATTATGAGCATCATCATACAAAGGAGTTTTAACCGTCTCGAAAAGACCTCTGTATCCATTGTCCGCGAATGTTAGCCACTCTTCATTACGGGTTCGCTCTTTCGCATCTATCGCTAAGCGGTCTTTTTCACGGAAAAAATCAGCAACTTCCTTGTCAACAAAATCATAGTCTGTTTTTCCGATGATATCTTTTTCTTTAGTTCCATATAGGCGTTCAAACATAGGATTGCATGCAAGAAAGACTCCATCACCACTTTTTAGCCAAGTCGGGTCAGGGATAGTGTCTAAAATACCATTGAGCTGTGATATTGTCTGTCTATAGTCTTGATAAGAAAAAAGATAACTTGAATGACGATCTTTTACGAAACTGTTTTGTGGTACATTCTCAGAAATATCTCGATTTTTCGGTAAAAAGTTTAAATTTTCTAAGATATGAATAGAAACAGGAAGAGAGAAATCTGGGAGCTGAGTTCTTATAGAGCGGCTTAAATAAGGCTGTTCATTAAGTATGAGAGTTTCACTATGCTCAGAAACATCTCCACTTTTCAACGACTTCAAACAGCTTTCAAGAGGACCATCATGCAGAGGCAGGATTTCATAATAGGGTCGCCCGACTATCTCTTCAAGTTTTTTTTCACAAAACGAAAGATACGCCTCATTTGCAAAAACAATTTTATACTCACTATCGTGAAGAAAAATTAAATCTTTAATAAGATTAAAAACCTGTAGATACATCAAAACTACCTTTCATCAAAATATATAAGCTTTATTAGAGCATAACATAGCATAACTGGTTATTAAATTTTATATTTACCCATGTCTTTTTCCTTTATACTCTTTTCTAAAACAGCTTTGACAGATACCGTAGTTTGAGTTGAGCGGAAGTGGTTTTGTACACATTCTGCATCTTGGTACAAAATGGCTATTTTTGAGAGAGTTCTCTATATATCTGTTGAGTACACTTCTAAAATGTCTTGCATTATCCGCGTCAATAAAGAACTCATCAAATCTGTAACTAAGCCATAAATAAAGTGTAATTTCTTTAACACGATCTTCTATCTCGAGGAGTTCTTCCATCGTACTTGCAAACTCGCTTTTCATCTCAGGAGGCAGATACATGATTGGTTCTTTTTGCTCTAACTTATGCACGTATCGCTCAAACGAAGCCACAATAAAGGGCGATTTAAGTGTCAGCGGCGCAGAAGCGAGATGATATTTTGCCGCGATATCAATATCGTATCCATCAACTATTTTGGCCGCTTCAAGCATCGTTTCAATATTTGCCGCGGTAAAAGGACCATTAAACTTCATATTTTCAACAAAAAACTCTAGAATTTTTGTAAGTGAAGTCTCTTCTAAAATAGAGCCGACAAGTTTGATATGATCAAGATTTGCCATCACTTTAAAAGGAATATCCACAGGTTTTGCAGGTTTTGACATATTTTTTTCGATTACATGTAAGGCATCACTTTGAAGTGCGCCGACATAGCCGACTTCATTTAAGCCATATCTTCCCGCCCGTCCTGAAATCTGATGAATCTCTGAGGGAGTTAAAAAGCGGTCTTTTTCTCCATCGAACTTGATAACTTTTGAAAATAAAATCGTCTTAATTGGTAAGTTCATTCCCATAGCGATTGCATCGGTGGCAATTAAAATATCCGTCTCTTTTTCTCGAAATCTTCTTGCTTCCTCACGTCTAACTTCTGGTGAGAGATTGCCATAGACGACACTCACTTTGTAACTGCGTGAGAAGTTTTGTTTGAGACGTAAGACATCTTTTCTTGAAAACGCGATGATGGCGGTTGCTGGCATAACATCCGCTATCGCCGTCGCAGTTGGAAGCAGTTTAAGAGGGTTTTTTCTCTCAAACTCTATGATAGTAAGCTTTTCACCAAGATACTCAGCAAGCGCAATTATCGCGTCTTTTGCGTTGATAGAACCCGTCATGATGATCTTTTTCGCAGGTGCGCCGATGATGGCATTTGCCCACGCCCAGCCGCGATCACGGTCATCGAGCATTTGCACCTCATCGATGACACAGACATCTACGTCAACATCGAAGTTGAGCATCTCAATGGTCGAGCTGATATGTGTCGCCTCTTCGTTAATAAGCTGTTCTTCACCTGTTATAAGTGAAGCATCGACACCGCTTGCATTTAAGTCCTCATAACCCTCTAACGCCAAGAGTCGAAGCGGTGCGAGGTAATAACCTGTGTCTGCCTTTTTTAAAGCTTGCAGTGCTTCGTATGTTTTACCGCTGTTAGTTGGTCCGATGTGTAAGATCAACTCTCGTTTCATAGAACGCGCAATAGGAAAAAGGTTTTTAAAGTCACGAATAGTTCGAGCTAAAAGCATCTGTTTTTGACGTTTTAAAAGTTCATCTTGAATCTGCTTATTAAAGGCGTAAATAATCTTTCTGTGTGTTTTTGCAGAGATACTCAGAGTGTTATAAAGATAGGGAGAAAGGTGTTCAAACACTATCTCAAGAAGCTCTTGTTTTGGAAGCTGTAGAAGCGTCGAAGCTTTTTGGCACTCATCGACAAGAAGATTGAACTCTTTTACAAACTCATCTTCTTGCTCTTTTTTTGCCATCTCTATCTGAGTATTGAGTGAAAGATCATGCCCATTCCAGATAAGTTTGAAAAGTTCTTCTAACTCTATAACAACGTGTACTTCATATTTTATCTCGATATCAAGATCACTAAAATCAAACTTCTCTTTTGAAGTCAAAACAACATCATCTTGGCTTACATGTAAGCCCTCAACACTTGAATATTGTTTTAAGATAGCAGCTAACAAAGTTTCACTCAAAGGTGGAAGTTTTAAATCAGCTGTAGGAGATGCAGTTTTAAGAGCATTGAGTATTTGCTGATCGCTCAAATATGGATGTGGAGATTTGAGATTTTTGATAAACTCATCCACTTCTTTTTGTTTCCTTAGAGTCGCAGTATTTTTGAGCGATTCTATTTTTTGGATGAGATGTTCATCATTTTCACTCATAAGCTCATCAACATCTATAACAGATGTTTTTAAAACTGTTATCTTTTTAAAACTGTGTTCTGCAGTTGTTATAGCTATGGAAGCATTAAATTCAAGTTTGTCATCATTGTCAAATTTGCCATCTAGGGCTTTTTGCAGACGCTCTTTTTTCTTTTCAAATCTTAGATGTCTGAGTTTTGATTCTATCTTTGCGTAAGTGATTTTTTTACTTCTTACATCTAAAAATGCACCAAATATCTGCAAACGCTCATCTGGGGAAAGGTCTTTAAACTCTTCTAAAAGCGAGTCTATCTTCTCCTCTTTTTCCATTGAGGGTTCAGGCGCTGTGAGAGGTGGATAAAGTTTTTTATCTGCTTGAAAAAAATGCAGGATATCATCACGCACCATCGTATCGCCTGTAGACCAAAGCTGACGCAATGCGCGAAGAAGTTCTTTTTTACTAAACTCCACATCAAAGAGCCCAATGGTGTGAGCAAGTTCTATAAGGGTTTTTTCATCGACGCGATCAATCCCTACATCAAAGGGATCGTCGCCGAAAAAATGTCTTATTTTTGTATTTATTTTTATTGAGTGTTTATTTTTCTTTGCCATGCATAATTGTATCCAATTACGAAGATGTTAAAAGTTACAAGTCTTATAAAAATGTTATAATTCCAAAAAAGTAAAGGAGAGGAATGCGTAAAATAAAACGATTATTAGCGTTAATCTATTTCCTCTCTATCTTTATGGGTGTCGCACATGAGATCTCGCATGTGCACCATCTTGGTGACAATTGTAGTGTATGTGTTCTTTCCCATACTCCGGCCGTTGGCGTTGATGCACCATCTTTTATATCCATCGACAAAACTTATGCCGAATTTATCTCCCTACCCCAAAGCAAAGCGCAACCCTGTCTTATCCAAGCTCGTAGCAGAGCCCCTCCTCTCGCCTAATCTTTTTACCAATAATAATTACTACTATAATTTATAAAGATTAGGAAATGTCTATGACAAAATTTATATCAGTCGTTGCGTGTGCAGCGATCTATACAAGCGCGTTTGCTGAGGATATTCAGCTCAATTCTATCACTGTAGGTGATACAAACCCTAGCTCTTTAGAGACTACAAAAACCACAAAAGTACAACAAAGAAGAATTTTACAAGATGCAGTTGAAAAGACTGAGGTTGTTGATAAAAAACAGATAGAACAAACACAATCTGCTACACTCAGTGAAGCAATCAGCCAACAAGCAGGCGTAAATATACAAACAGGTTGTTCTGTTTGCGGTATGAAACGTATACAAATCAACGGTCTTACAGGCGATCACACGACGATACTCGTGGATGGAATTCCGTTCAACTCGACAGTATCGAGCTTTTATGGCGCTGATGCTGTGGGTACTTCTGATATCCAAAGTATCCAAGTCACTCGCGGTGCAGGTGCTTCACTTACTGCTCCTGAAGCTATTGGCGGAACTGTAAACATCATCCCTATGCGTCCATATAAAAATGGTGTGGAGTTTGATGGCTCTGTGGGAACATTGGGCGAGAAAAACTACTCAATTCTCGGTCAAGCAATCACTGATGACAAACAAACAGGGATCTTAGTTTCGGCATCTTCTCATCAACAAGATCAGGTAGATAACGACCATAACGGTATCAGCGAATCTCCATCTATGAAAAATCAATCGATCTCCGTGATGCTTACTCATAAATTTTCTCCTTATGATTCTTTGGATATCCATGCGGCGCATTTCACTTCAGATGTCAAAGGTGGAACGATGGTTTCTGAGAACTCTGCTATTGCCCAAGGAAACACTGGCAATACGAGTTTTGTGGGAAACAACGTCAATAATCAATACACAGGTGATCCGATAAATATGATCGAGGTCATCAACACAACTCGTGATGAAGTTTACGCAAAAGAGCACCACATCATTAGCGATACGATGAGCTTACAAACAACCCTTGCTTACTCAGAGCAAAAACAAGATTCTCTTTATGAAGGTGCTGATTATTCAAATGTAGATAAGACCTATTTTGGAGATATCAAAATAGATCATGCATTAAATGACAGTCATTTTTTAACTTACGGCTTGGATGCAAAGATTGAACAAGCACGTTCAGAGTCCACCTATTACTATGTAACAAAGGCAATGGCCAAAGATGATTTTGATTACGCGGCATACGGTGTTTATGGGCAAGACGCGTGGACAATCAATGATGCCAACCAACTTACTTTAGCACTCAGAGGCGAAAAGATCACGACTAACTGGCTAGCCCAAACAGCTAAAGGCAATGAGATCGACGAGACTCTGCTTGTTCCACGCGTTTTATTTCGTCATGATCATACAAGCTATCTTACATCACGTCTGGGCTGGGGAATGGGTTATCGTTCTCCATTAACATTCTTTGAATCAGATCACGGAATGCTTAATGGCGGATTTGCAATGGATATCAACGCTATTGAAAAATCAAATGGAGTGAACTACTCTCTTGCTTACAATAAAAATGGTCTCAGTGTCACAGGTTCAGCCGCATACACTCAAGTAAAAAATCTTGCTTATGTGGACAACTCAGGAGCGATTCCTACTCTTCGTAACAGTTCAAATGATATCAGTGTTAAAGAGGGAGATATCGTCCTTGGATATATCGTTAATAATAATCTTACCCTTTCAGGTTCGTATGAAATTTATGGATATGACAGTAACTACAAATCACTTATGACTTTAGCGCCTGTCGAACAGCGCGCACGTGTGAGCGTGGATTATGATTACAGCGGTTGGGATTTGTATGGCGAAGCGACTTGGGTTGGTGCACGTGATCTTTCACAATACGGCTATGAGGGATATAACGTCTATGATGGAACAACTGTTTCAGATCTCAAAAATCAAACAGCTCCTTCTTTCGTGACTGTTGATATGAAAATATCTAAGAAGATCAACAAAAACTTTACCCTTTACGCAGGTGCAAAAAACTTGTTTGACTTTGTACAAACAGATGTTCAGTCACCGTTATTTTATGACGCTAGTGGCGGTTTTGACACATCGTATGTTTGGGGTCCACTTCGTGGCAGAACAGTTTATGCGGGCATAAAAGCAACATTTTAAAAACAAGGAACAAAACAAATGGAACAATACAAAGAGATACTAGACATCGTTATATTTGCAATTTTAGGACTTATGAGCATCCTCTCTATCGGTGTAGGAATTGAGCGAACAATGTTTTATAAAAAAATATCTTTAGAAGAGTACAAAGATAAAAAAGAGTTAGAGATAGATCTTGGAAACAATCTCACTATCATCTCAACCATAGCTTCAAATGCTCCATACGTTGGATTACTTGGAACAGTCTTTGGGATTATCTTGACATTTTTTACTATCGGTACGAACGGCTTATCAGACAGTGGTGCCATTATGACAGGTCTTGCTCTTGCTCTTAAAGCAACGGCTTTTGGTCTTGTTGTAGCGATCCCTTCTATTGTATTTCACAACTACCTTGTGAGAAAGATGGAAGTGCTCCTCATTAGATGGGATATCAAAAATGGCAATTAAAAAGATAGAATCTATCAATGTCATTCCCTTCATTGATATTATGCTTGTTCTTTTGGCAATCGTTCTTACAACAGCGACTTTCATCGCAAAAGGTTCTATCAAAGTAGATCTTCCAAAAGCCTCAGCTCAAAGTGCCAAAGTGGAAAAACCTCGTGAGATCACACTCACAAAAGATGGCAAGACCTATCTTGATGGAGTTGCAATAGATAAAAGTAAACTTATTACTCTACTTGGGCAAACTCCAAAAGAGACGACTATCGTTATCAATGGAGATGCGAAGATGAACTATGAGTATTTCGTAGGAACTATCGATACTTTGACAGGTGCCGGATATACACATCTCTCTATCGCGACGAAGAAAGAGTAGAGCTATGCTTAAAAAAAGTATCGCACTCTCAACAGCCTTACATGTAAGCATTGGAGCTGTTGTTGTTTACTTTATGATGACGACACACACACCGCCAAAACCTAAAGTGATTCCTATAACCATAGTGGCACTACCGAGCACTCCAAAGACAGAGCCCACACCTGTAAAACCTCAGCCTGTGCAAAAACCACAGCCGCCTAAAGAGATTGTAAAACCTTTACCAAAACCTACAGTGCAAGAGATAAAACCTACGCCGGTAGCTTTACTGAAACCAGCACCTAAACCAGCGGAAGAAAAGCCTGTAGAAAAACCTAAACCGATATCGAAAGCCGTTGAACCTGCTCTCAAAGCACCGAAAAGCGAACCAAAAATCACAAGTGTTGATACGAAGAGTATTAAAAGTAAGTATCTAGGAGCTCTTTATCAAAGCATAGACAAACTCAAGGTTTATCCAAAAAATGCAAAAAGGCTTGGACAAAGCGGAACAGCAAAAGTCACTTTTACTGTTTTAGCAGATGGAACGATTACAAACATCTCCCTTAGTGACTCATCCGGATTTACGATGTTAGATGATGCGGCAAAGAAAATCCTCATCACTCTGGCAAAAGCAGCGCCGATTCCCAAAGAGCTTAAAGAAGAAAGTATGACCATTACCGTGCCTGTGGTTTATGTGGTGGAATAGTTTTAGAGTGTAACTTTCACTCTAATTCATCCTTTGTTGACATCGCACGAAAAAGAAACCAAGTGATAACCAAAAGCGTCAAGAGAGTTGCGATATATATATAAAATGTTGTCTGTTTTGCTTGATTGACAAGTACCGTATTCTCAGCTTGAAACATTGTAACGGCTTGATTTAAAACAGGAAGTAGTTCCTCACTTTGTGCGCTGATCACAGCTAATTTTATAACACTAGGTCTTTGCATGTAAGTATCTAAAGACGTGATATACGTTTCTAACTGCTCTTCAAGCCCCTCTTTTTTAGTATAAAAATCTTTCACATTTTGTGAGGCGATATTTTCAATGATCTCCTGATTATCGTTTTTCATTGAAACAAGCAAACCGCTAAGCAATTCTTTATTTTTTTGCGAAGACGTTACATAAAGATAGGATGCATATAAAGCAGTCCTCTGAGAAAGCATGCACTGTTTTTGACTCAGATTGATCAGTTTTACATATCTTTCTTGATCTTTAACGATTTTCTCAGATATATAATAGGCAAATGTACTCCAAGCTATAAGCACAGCTAGGGCTATGATATATGTTCTTTGTACAATAAAATAGTTCTCTTTATTCACAAAAAATCCTTTCATTTTTAAAATTTATGGATTCTCATTCTAACACTTTATATGTCTAAAGTACAAGCGTATACAAAATCTTAAGTTCTAAGGCGCTACCATAATATATAGATTATTCAAAAGGACACGTATGTTAGAAGAGTTTAAAAAGTTTCTCATTCAGGGAAATATGATTGATATGGCCGTAGGTTTTATCTTTGGTGCTGCGTTTGCAACTCTCGTAAAATCTCTTGTCACAAACATCATTATGCCTCCAGTTGGCTTACTTATGGGTAAAGTTGACTTTTCACAACTCTATATCTCACTTGATGGTAACACTTATGAGAATATGGCGGCCCTTGACAAGGCTGGTGCACCTGCGATCAAATATGGTGTTTTTGTGAACGACGCAATCTCTTTTTTAATCCTTGGTTTTGTCATGTTTATGATGATAAAAGCATATACAAAGATGAAAAATGAGAAAGCGCCAGCACCAGCAGAACCAACAACAAAAGTATGTGGCGAATGTGCGATGGAGATTCCTCTTGCTGCAAAAAAATGTGGACACTGCGGCAATACAAACGTTTAATTTTCACAAGTTCTTCTTGGGACTACTCTGGTTTTATTTTAAAACCTCTGAGTCTCAAACCTTTCTCTAAACTTTAATCTTTTCATAAAATTTATCCACTATAATTCACAAAAAAAATGGATAAACTATGAATTTTCCCGATGAATGGACCCAAGAAGAGTATCTTGCAAACAAAATGGCCTTAGAGAAAAATGGCGTAAAAGTACTGCTCATAGATACGATTCTCTCACCTATAGAAAAAGCACAAAGTGTAGTTTATAACCCTTTTGAACTCGCCTCCGAGCCAAAAGGAAGCGTCTTTGTCTTTTACTGCGACAGCGGAAAAGCAACGTTCAACAGATTAAAAGAGTACAAAGAAAAATTTCCCGACCATATCTGCATCTCTCTTCGAGGTGGCAGAGGTTACTGGAGAAAAAATATGACGGTTCGCGATGAGCAGTAAACATCTTGATGAGTTCATACTTTGTCTGAATGAAGAGCGTTTTTATGATGCACATGAAACCTTAGAAGCAGTCTGGTTTCCACGCCGTTTTGAAGAGAACGATGAGATAAAACTCCTCAAAGGCTATATCAATGCAGCGGTAAGCTTTGAGCTTATAAAACGTGGAAGAAAAGATTCAGCGCGAAAGGTTTACAATAATTATCTCAAATACAAATTATTACGCTTACATGTCATCAGTGTATATGCAAAAAAATATGAAGAGATCGAACAAAAAATAGAAGATATACAAAGGCCACATAATGATTAATACCGAGCAATATACAAAATATTTTGATATGGCAATAAACTATGCCTCAGTGTATAGTTTTAAAATTTTAGGTGCAATAGTTATCTTTATTGTCGGGCGCTGGTTTGTAAAAAAGCTCACTATTCTCTCTAGACAGCTCATGCTAAAATCAAAACTTGATACAACCTTAGTTGAATTTAGCCAAAGTATCATCTACTTTATCCTTTTACTGGCCGTTATTATCGCCTCTTTAAACGCACTTGGAATTGAGACAACTTCTTTTGTCGCAGTTTTTGGAGCAGTCGGTTTGGCGGTGGGTTTAGCGCTTCAAGGCTCTCTTGCAAACATTGGTGCGGCAGTGCTTATCATGTTCTTTCGCCCTTTTAAGATCGGTGACACTGTCGATGTAGCGGGTGCTATGGGAACAGTTGATGAAATCAATCTTTTTTCTACAACCATCACACCTATAGATAATCGAACTATCATCATCCCAAATGCCAAGATCATCGCAGGTAATATCACAAACTTTTCCAAGCAGGAAAAAAGAAGACTCGATATTACCGTAGGAATATCTTATGAAGATGACTTAAAAGCCGCAAAAAATGTCTTCCTTGAACTCTTACGCACCAATGAAAAAATCATCCAAGATCCAGAGCCTTTTGTCGGCGTTTTGGAACTCGCAGATAACAGTGTCAATCTCGCTCTTCGAGCATGGGTAAAAACTGAGGATTATGGAGATCTTCGTTTTGAAGTTTTTGAGAGTATCAAACTTGCTTGCGACGCGCATGGAATCTCTATCCCTTATCCACAAATGGATTTACACCAAAAAAAAGTTTAGGAGAAAAATAAATGATGAAAAAAATAATACTCACAAGTATGGTGGATTCGTCGCTTCTTTTCATCAATTATTGATCCTTTACATGTAAGCCTTTTTTCGCTTCATAAACTATAAATAAAAATGCTAAAAACGCCACTACAGCCGAACTCAAAAAGAGATATGTGCTGAAATACTGATACACATATCCGCTATAAATCGCTCCTAGAAATCCCCCAAGTCCATAAGTGATGCCTAAAAAGAATTGCTGTGCGAGTTTTCGTTTTTTATACAGCGTAAAAAGGTAGCTGATTGCCGCTGTATGAAAGAGTGCAAAAGAGATGGCATGCATAGACTGAGTAAAGAATGAGATGCCCAGACTATGTGGAAAAAGATAGAGTAAAAACCAGCGAATAGCCGTGACAAATGTCGCAATCTGAAGAATGATAAGTGCATTTTTTTGCAGGAGTCTGCCTTGAAAAAAAAGCATAAATATCTCCATAATGACGCCAAAACTCCAAAGGTAAATAGTCATGTCCATACTAATACCGTGATCGGTTTCATAAAGAGTAAAAAAGTTATAAAAAGGACCAAAACTCACTTGCATCAAAGTCAGTCCTACCCATAAACTCCAATGTGAAAAGAGTTTGATCTCTCCGCCCTCGTCAATGGCTACATCTTCACTCTCCTGCGTTTCATGTTTTGCTAAAAAGTACCCAAACAGAGCGGTCATCAAACTCATAAATATAAGATAAAAGATCGCGATATCTGCACTGCTTAAAAACTTTACCAACACAAGCGCAACAACGATAAAACCGATGGAACCGAAAAGACGCACTCTTCCATAACGCTCTTTGGAAATAACCGAGAGTGCCATCACTTCAACATAGGGCAAAAGAAGACTAAGTCCAACACCAAAGAGGATATTTGTAAAGATAAGCGCATAAAAATTGTGAAGTGTCAGATAAAAAAGATAAGAGGTTATGATAATGAGTAAAAGCGCGAAATTAAATGTGTGTCGGCTAAGCTTAAAACCTTTGATAAAAGCGAAAGGAACTAAAAAGCGTACAAGCGGAGCCGTCGCAAAGATGATGCCAATTTGCACTCCATCGTAACCCACCATTGCCAACACTTTTGGCAAAAAGATCACATAGATACCAACAATCGCAAAATAAAAAAAGTAAAAACCCGAAAGTAGTAACTGCATCAAAAGTTAAGCACGAATCTCTATTTCTACGCTTGCACTCAGTAGATCATGCAAGGCACGTTTATCTTTTCTGTAAAAAGGAAGGAGCAATCCTACAAGTGTCGTCGCAGTCAATAAAAAAGCACTAAAACGCCAAAATGCACGAAAGAAAGAGAGCTTTTTATGAGTCTTAACATCAACGACTTTCAATCCATACGCTTTTTTTCCCGGAGTCTGCCCCATAATAGCAAGGAATGAAGCGTAAATAACGCCATAAAGCAAAACACCAATAAACTGCGCAGACGCAGAAGCTTGGAACGCCTCTTTTCCATTTAAAATAACATAGGTTATGATATATAAAATAGGAGTATAAATCATAAAAAGATCTGTGATAAATCCCTTTATTTTGTCTGTATATTTTGGATACAAAGTTGTCGGAGTCTTATCGGTTGTTTTATGCAGTTTTTTCTGCTTGAGTTTTCGCCATTTCATAGCGAAATTATAACGCATAAATAATGATTTCAGTCGATTTGTTCTATAGTGTTAGTATTAAAAAGGTTCAAAAATGCTCAACAAAAATTTTAAAGTTTTATTCACGATTTATTTTATTGTCTTTGGTATATTTATTACTGCTCTTGGAGCGTTGATAAGTTATAAGATTCATATCTCGAATATCAATGAGACTATTAAACACTACGCACAAGAAGCCTCTCAAAGTAAGCTAAACGACTATTTAACTCCGCATATTGAGCATATGAACTCTCTTACAGAAGCTTTAGCGAGTGATGCAACACTCCAATCTTATATAACAACTAACGATGTTCAAAAGCTCGCTGTTCTCAATAACCTCTTTTTAACTATTGCAAACTCGGAAAAAGATATCATGCAATTACGTTATCTCGATGATTCTGGAAAAGAGATTATCCGTGTAGATAGGGATAACCAACAGTCACTTCCACATATAATTCCAAAAATAGAACTTCAAGATAAAAGTCTTCGTGATTATTTTATCAGCATCAAAAAGATGACTAGCCCACAAATATGGCACTCTAACGTTGATCTCAATATTGAACATGGAAAAATAGAAGTACCTTACAGGCCGATGCTCAGAGTTGCAATGCCTCTTTTTAAAGATAAAAAGTTTGCAGGAACTATTATTATCAACGTAAATGTTAAAAAACTCTTTTCATCCCTTAGTTCCAATATCTTTAATATCTACATTATTGATAAAGATGGCTATTTTCTGGTGAATCCTAATGAACAATATTCGTGGAATAAATATACAGGAGTAAAGAGAAATTTACATCAAGATTTCCCAGATAGCGCATCTGATATCTTAGCGGCAAAAACAGAAGGAAGTGATTTTTTCAGCTATAAAATCAATCATATTTTAAACAATAGTGATGATGCAATTCTTATCTTACAGCCAAAAGAAGCGCTTGAAAAATCTATGCAACATGAGAATCTTATAACATCGGCTATCGTTGCACTCCTTAGTATCCTTTTAAGTATCCCTCTTGCCATGTATGCCGCAACCGCTCCATCAAGACTTCAAAGAAAACTTCATGATACCAATACTGAACTTGAGCGATTTAGATCAATCATCGATAAATATGTGGTTACCGCATGTACCAATATAGGCGGTATTATCACTAGTGTCAGTACAGCGTTTTGTAAAGTAAGCGGCTACACTAAAACGGAGCTTATTAATCAAAAGATGAATATCATTAGAAACCCTATTGTAAAAAAAAGCTTTTACAACAATTTATGGGAAACTATTTTAAAAGGTAACAATTGGAATGGGGAGATTAAGAATAGAACCAAAGAGGGTGAAATCTACTGGCTAGAACAGACAATTATTCCTGTAAAAGACAAGAATGATCAAATCAGCTATTTTATGTCTGTTGGCACAGATATTACTGCGAAGAAAAAACTGGAAACGCTCTCCATTATGGATCAATTAACAAATGTTTTTAACAGACGTAAACTTGATGAATCGCTTCACTTAGAGATCCAAAGAGCAGAGCGCTATAACAAAAAACTTTCTCTCATTATCATTGATATCGATCATTTTAAACATGTCAATGATACTTTTGGGCATCAAGTGGGTGACGATGTTCTCATAAAAGTGGCAGAAATTTTACAAAAAAGTATTAGAAAGATCGATACTCTTGGAAGGTTTGGCGGGGAAGAGTTTCTCATCGTTTGTCCTCAAACGGAGAAAGAAGGAATTCTCAAGCTTGCAGAAAATATCAGAAAAAATATGGAAAGTTATGAGTTTGATACGGTGGGACATGTAACGATAAGTCTTGGGGCAACAAGCTATCAATCCGGCGATGATGAAGATAGTATGATAAAAAGATCTGATGATGCTCTATACGTATCTAAGGATGAGGGTAGAAACAAAGCCACATTTTTATAGCTTCGATTTACGAATGGTTAACTATACAATCTTATACTTTTACATCTCAAATATGTTCCCCCTTAGCATTTTTAGAGATTTTCATTTTATACACTCCTTAAAAATTTAAAGTGTAGTTGGGCAGATTTCACCCCCTTTGTCTGCTTAACTCCTTTAGAATTTCATCTACTTTCCTTTTGATTTGATATAATCCCTTATGAATATAATTTTAACAACTTTGAACTCACGGTTCACACACTCATCACTTGGTCTTCGCTATATTTTGGCAAATATGAAAGAGCTTACATGTAAGACAAAACTACTTGAATTTAGCATCAATGATGCACTTCAAAGTGTCGCAGAACAGATACTCGATGAAGAACCTTCTATTGTGGGCATCGGTGTTTATATCTGGAATGCGACAGAGGTCAAAGAACTCATCGAACTTATCAAAAAAGTTTCTCCAAGCACGACCATTATCCTCGGCGGACCAGAAGTGAGTTATGAGCCTTTTCGTGTGGATTATTCTTTGGCTGATTTTATCATTCAAGGCGAGGGCGACACCTCTTTTTACAAGCTTGCCAAAATGATAAGCGAAAATAAAAAACCAGACTCACGCATCATCAAACCTGTCATGGAAAACCTCAAAGAGGTCAATTTTCCTTATGCATATTACACCGACGAAGATATCAAAAACCGTTACATCTATGTCGAAGCTTCGCGCGGATGTCCATTTTCATGTGAATTTTGTCTCTCTTCTATGGATGAAAAAGTTCGTACTTTTGATCTTGATCTTCTTATGGAAGAGTTTGAAAAACTTTGGCAGCGAGGGGCTCGAAACTTCAAGTTTGTAGATCGGACTTTCAATATCAATATCCGTCTTGCAAATAAAATTTTAGACTTTTTTCTCTCTAAAAATGAAGAATATTTCGCCCATTTTGAGGTGATTCCAGATCATTTTCCAGAATCTATCAAAGAAAAAATCGCTCTTTTTCCTCACGGCGCACTTCAGCTTGAGATAGGGATACAAACGCTCAATGAAGTTATCGCAGAAAATATCAGCAGACCTTTAAAACTTGACAAGATAAAAGAAAACATCGCCTTTTTAGAAGAGCATACAACAGCGCATATTCATCTTGACCTCATCGTCGGACTTCCCGGAGAAGATCTTATAAGTTTTGGCAAGAACCTTGATATGCTCATCTCAATGAGTAGTTGCGAGATACAAATCGGCATCTTAAAAAAACTCTCAGGAACAGCCATCGACCGTCACGATATAACCTTTGGTATGGTTTATTCTGATATTCCCCCTTATGATATTTTAAAAACAAGTGAAGTGAGCTTCAAAGAGATTCAAAATATGAAAAGATTTGCACGTTTTTGGGATATCTACTATAACAGTGGGAATTTTAAAAATGCTATCAATCTTTTAAAAACAGATGGCGCGATCTATCAAAACTTCTCTGATTTTAGTTTGTGGATCTATGAACAGACCTCATCAACATATAAAATCTCTCTAGACAGACAAGCAGAACTTCTTTTTTCATACCTTACATGTGAAGTACCCTTTGGGTGTAAGCTTCATCTAGAAGAAAAAGATGTCGCAAAAGAGATGATACAAGACCTTCTAAAAATCAAAGGAAGAGCTGTTCCCACATATCTCAAACCCTATTATAAAGACAAACAAACGCTTCAAGAGAGCGCAACATCAGCCTTTAATAAACGTCAGGTAAAACATACCTAAACTCTTGAGTTTAACCCTTTTGTGATTGCGTCATTGATATCTTTTTCATAAGTAGGGTTTTTGGCTCTGAGCTCTTTGTCAAACTTCACAACCATCTTGGAGTCAGCTCTTGGATGACGACATAGCCTTATGATCACATCTATATAGTTGTCAAATTCTGGATGTGTTCTTATACCGAGCTTTGGATGGATCTCTCCATGATACTTGATGATGAGATCAAGAGCTTCACTAAGCTGCAGTGCAGTGCTTTTCTTATTTTTTATGATCTTTCTTAATGACTCAAAATCATGTGGTATTTTTGGCTCTGGGCTGAGCACTTTTGTACTGTTTGATACCGCTTTGGCTTTTCTATCAGAATCTTCTTGATTTGATCTAATAATCAAAAAAACTACTATTATCAAAACTATAAGCAGCATAAGAACTGAAGCAATTATATATAATGTATTCATATTGGCATTTTATCAGGTTTTTTTCTACTTTAAAAGGAAAAGCATTGAGAGAAAACAGGGTGGCGGCCCAACTCTCAAAGCTTATAAGGAAAATGAAATGAAATCGTGGTGACAAACACGATGGAAGAAGTATAAAAAAAATTAATTACACTTCGATTACATAGTAAAAATAATCTCTGGAATAACAATTGCTTTCATTATAAAAAATCTCTTACATGTAGAGAACTTTGGAGTAGATTATGATAACAGTCCAAACAAAAGATGTTGCATCACCATTGTCACTTGCAGTTAAATCTAAATCTTCAAAATCTGAATCAGGTAGTTTTGCCGCTCTTTTACAGTCCCTCTCATCCAAAAGTAATACGCCTGTCATAAAAAATGGTGTTTTAGCTTTGCATATTGATGATAAAAAAGGGTTACCGAGCGTCAAAATAGCTGCTAAGGACACAAAAACTCCTATAGATTCTAAAGGGATAAAAGAGCCTACAAGCAAATCTGATCTTCTTACATTACTCAAAGGTGATGAACAAAAAGTACACTCTATCAATCCAGTATTGGCTAATGCTCTTGATACAAAAACTTTAAAATCTGTAATGAAAGATGCAAAAAACTATCTCGCTGAGCAGATAAAAGAGACTGATGCCTTTAAAAAGGGTGAAATCAAAGAGCTTCCAAAAACTACGCAGGGTTTAGTCGCTCTTGCAAAAAAGGTTGGAATCGATGTCAGCAAGATAACAGTTGAAACCGTGCAGACAAAAATTCCAAAAGAGATAAAAAACAGTACTACAACTGACCTTGAAACAAAATCGAAAATCGACACAAAAAATGATCCTAAGCTAGCCCAAAAGACAGATGCTACTGCTATTATAAAAAATCCAAATGATAGCAAATTAGAAACTTCCAAAACTGACCTTGAAACAAAATCGAAAATCGACACAAAAAATGATCCTAAGCTAGCCCAAAAGACAGAACTACTCGCCAAAGATGATAAAAATATCCCTTTAAAAAATGAGCCCTCTTCAAAAACAGAATCCTCTATCGTTACGAAAAATCAAAATGATAGTAAATCAGAAATTTCAAAAGAAAATATCAAACAACATGTAAAGAGTGATACTCCGGCCGTCACTTCTGCGCAAAGTGAACAAAAAATTCAAACACCAAAAACCGACACACTAAAAGACGATAAAGCCTTACATGTAAAGAGCACCGAGCCTCAAAATGAAAAAGTTGAGACTCCAAAACAAGTCCAAAAACAAGACACGGTTTTAGCGCAAGCACTCACACAAGATGAATCCCTCAAAAAGATGCCTCTTTTTAGTGTACCTGATGAAACAGTCTCTGCACATTCAACAGCTGAGATAGTAGGAAAAAAACAGTCCAAACCATCTCAAGAATTATCCACGACAAAACCGCAAAGTCCACTAAGTGCGCTTCTTCACGGAGATAAAATTCTTCCTGCTCAAACACAGATAGCTGAAGCAAAAAAAGATGTTAAAACAGAAATCAAAACAGATGCAAAGATCAAAGCCAATTCAACAGTTTTAAGCCAACTCTTACATGGAGAAAATCAACAAACAACACAAACAACAGAACAAACTGCGTCTGAGGTTGGAACTCATGGGATCTCTGCGACTCAAGGGAACGGCGTGCATGTAAAGCAAACAGAAGCTGATCTCACCGTGAAAATGAATGAAGCAAAACAAGCCGTAAAATATCTTGCGCAAGACATCAAGCAAGCCATAGAAGATTACAAGCCACCTTTTACGAGGATAAAAGTCAAACTCAATCCCCAGAAGTTTGGAGAAGTAGATCTTACTGTCGTGCAGCGTGGTAAAAATGTCCATGTTAGCATCTCATCTAACAGTGCGGCGATCAATATGCTCTCACAAAATGCAGGAGATTTGAAAGTTCAATTGACTCAAAATGGAATGAATAATGCTTCATTAAACTTTAATAGCTCAACTGACACACAAAGTCAGCAACAGCAGCAACAAAATGGACATCAAAAAGAAAGTGCAAAACAGGCATACGAGGCTTTCAATCAGGATGAGACAAGTGAAGAGATTTTAAGCTCTTTAGAGATCGTGATCCCACGATACGTATAAAGGATAAATTATGTCAGTAACAAACACAACACCGGCAGCAGCATCTACCGTACAAACTGCGGCAATAAAAACATCTAGTTCTACGCTAAATAATCCCTCTAGTGCCTTAGGCAAAGATGATTTTTTAAAACTACTTCTCACAGAAATGCAGTACCAAGATCCAACAGCTCCAATGGATACTGACAAAATTTTATCACAAACATCTCAGCTAGCAACTCTAGAATCTGCGGATAATACTAACAAATCCCTTGCTGCTCTCTCAGCATCACTTCAAAGTTCTCAACAGCTCTCAACCGTCTCTGCAATCGGTAAAATAGCTGATCTTGGCGATGATACGGTCACAACAAAAGCGGATGGGCAGGCTGTGACTTTTCCTATCTATTTCCCATCCGATGTAGCAAGTGGAACGGCAACTGTTACAGATACTAACGGAAATAAAGTTGCTACAATCGATATTGCTGCCAATACAAAAGGTACATATTCCTTTTCATGGGATGGAAAAGATTCTACTGGAAAAGTTGCAGATGCTGGTGCATATCATGTTGGTGTGGCATACACAGATCCAAACGGTGTACAAAAAGCGACGAAGGTCGGCGTTTATCCTATCGACTCTGTAAAATTTGACGGTACTAACACACTTTTAGGCGTTGGTCCTAACTACGTTCCGCTTTCAAGCGTTCAGACAATTTATTAGGAACACACATGACACAGGGATATTACACAGGAATCAGTGCTCTTATGGCCCAACAATCCGGCATTGATGTCACTGCAAATAATCTTTCAAATGCAGATGCGGTAGGATTTAAGGGAAACGGAATTGAGTTTCAGTCTCTCTTTGAAAATGCTGTCTCATCTAGTTCAAAAGGGCCCGTTAATTCGACTATTGGCGTAGGCGTGGGCCTTCAAGCTACTCCAACTATACTCAAAGAAGGTTCTATCAATAATACTGACAGCGGAACTGATCTTGCCATAAACGGAGAAGGCTGGTTTGGTATACAGGGTCAAGGACAGACGATGTATACAAGAAATGGTATATTCAATTTTGATGCCACGAGAGATCTTGTCAATGCAGATGGGTACTATGTACTTGGGACACTCGCAAGTAATTTTGATGCTAACAATGTTTTAACTTCCAAACAGACCACAACAAATCTTGGTGCGGCGGGCTCTCAAACCAGCATCAAACTTCCTGAGACTTTGACCTATCCTGCAGAACCAACAACTTTTGTCTCCTTTACCGGCAATCTAGGACAAGACAGTACCGTACAAACTATGGGTGCAACGATGGTTGATGCGCAGGGCAATAAAAATGCCCTTGCTCTTACTTTTACTAAAACAGTACCTCAACCTGCAACGGGCCTCTCATGGGATGTGACTGCAAAAGTAAGTTCGCCTGCTCCATTAAATGGCACACCAACTGTATATGATACAACAACAGGAACTATGCTTTTCGATTCAACTGGAGCGCTACTGAGCTCAACTCTTGGTTCTATAAATAATAATGGAACAACTGTCGCTCTTAACCTAGGAACCGGTTACGCGGGTATCACATCAAATGCTTCAGCAGTAACATCTTCCTCTCAGGCCAACGGACTCCCTCGAGGGGATCTTATGGGATACAAGATCAATGAAAATGCTGAAGTTATGGCTACCTTTACAAATGGTAAACAAGTTTCCATGGCAAAAATAGGTGTCTTTCATTTTGTAAACGATCAAGGTTTAAATAATATCAACGGAACAAATTTTTTACAAAGTGCAAACAGTGGAAAGCCACTTTTTTACCAAGATGCCAATGGTAACAATATCAACGGTTCAACGGTTATGACCAATACTTTAGAGAGCTCAAACGTAGACCCTACAGCAGGGCTTACAGACCTCATAATCTATCAGCGTGCCTATGACGCTGCAGCAAAGCTTATCACAACGGGTGACCAGATGATACAAAAAGCTTTACAGATGCATAAATAATATGGAATATAAATTGCTTATCATCTTTACTTATATAGCAGAAAAGGATTTAAAATGTTAAAGTCTCTGTCTTCTGGCGTTTCTGGTCTTCAGGCGCATCAAATCGCGATGGATGTTGAATCAAACAATATCGCTAACGTTAACACTGTGGGTTTTAAATATTCTCGTGCAAACTTTTCAAACCTACTTTCACAAGTAAATCAAATTGCAACGGCTCCACAAGGCGACCTTGGTGGTAAAAACTCTACTGGAGTCGGTCTTGGAACAACGATCAGTTCTATGACTCGCATCGACTCTCAAGGTTCTGTGCAAAATACTGACAAAAATACCGACTGTGCCATTCAGGGTGATGGTTTTTTTGTTGTCAGTAGTGACGCTGGAAAAACAAACTCATTCACCCGTAACGGAGATTTTAGTTTTGATGCATCAGGAAACTTTGTAGACAATAACGGATATGTAGTTCAAGGCTGGCTCCGTGATCCAGTGACTGGAAAAGTCGATTCCACAGCTCCAATCACACCAATTAGCATTCCATCGGGACTAACAACTCCGGCACAAGCTAGTACGGAAGTTGTTCTCAAAGCGAATCTTGATTCTGGAGCTATCGTCAACACTTTTGGAGCTATCAGCGCACTTGATTCAGTTCATGGAGCAGTCGATTTAAATGGCAATGGGGTACTTGATGCCGGTGAAGCCAACAATGAAACATCAAATTTGATTTTACAAGATAAAAATGGGACAAGAATAGAACACGCGCAAAATATGAATGTTATGGTCAACGGAAGTGGTCAAGCTATTCTTTTGCAAAATGGTCAAGGTGAAAACATTGGATTTAGGAGTGCTCAAGTTCCGGCTTCTACCTTTCCTACTGCCGTTGCAACTGACACAATTACTGGTACTGATATTAAAATAAATACCATACCAATAGCAAATGTTGGTCCATTAACAGGTAATCCTGTGACAGATGGTAACACAATCGCTGCTGCAATCAATGCTATACAAACCTCAACGGGTGTCACTGCATCAGTTGATGCAACTGGTAAGATCACTCTTTCAAATGATAATTCTGGAACGCACACAAACATAGATCTAGTAGTCGGTGCAACAGGAGCAAAATCTGGTTTGATTACCGCTAATGATTCGCCTTCCAAACAGTTTATATATACGGATGGAAGTGTAAATCAAGTCGGATGGAACTTACCTACTAATAGTGTATACTATTTTACTAATAGTGAGGATCTTCGTAACGGATTGCAAAACCTTGCACAAAATACTGATATGTTAGGTGCTGTAGACAATCCAAATGCGAAGGTAACGGTTGACTCAACTGGAAAGTTTCAAGTATCAAATCCTGACGCAGTAACTAATATAAATATGAACATCACAGTGACTCCTTTTACAAGTGCCACAACCATTGCCAATACAAATTTTGATACTATGATCGGCGCATTAAGCGGTTCTCTTCCCGCGGGAAGCGCAACAACACGTTCATCGCAAGCCTTTAGTGTGCCGACACACTCTGCGAGTATCGATATTTATGATTCACTTGGTTCAAAACACACAGTAAAAGTAGATTTTACAAAATCTTCTTTTGATCCTACAAAAGGAAGTACTTGGGATGTGAGCGTTACAGTTCCACCACCGAGCACGCTCAATCCATCTCCGGCAGGAACTCTAGGTCAACCATCAAATATCGTGCTTGGAACTGTAGAGTTTAATCCGGATGGTTCACTCAAAAATGCAGGGAATACCATAACAAATCTAACATTTTCAGCAAACAACGGTTCAAAACCAAATCAACCAGTCAACCTTTCTTTAGGCACAACAGGCGCATTTGATGGACTAACAAGTTTTGATAGCAAATCTGCAACATCGGGTATTAGTCAAGATGGTTTTACTGGTGGAGATTTAGTAGGGATTCGTATTGATCAAAGTGGTACTCTAGTTGGGTCGTTTACAAATGGTAGAAGTTTTGGTCTTGCACAAATTGCAATGGCAAAATTTGCAAATAACGGCGGTCTTTCTGTTGAGGGTGGAAATCTTTATACACAATCAGCAAACTCGGGAGATCCGATCTATGGAACTGCTGCAACTGGCGGACGCGGATTTATCCAAAGTTCGGCACTTGAGTCATCAAACGTCGATCTTTCACGCTCACTCACAGAGCTCATCGTTATCCAAAGAGGATATCAGGCAAACTCTAAAACTATTACAACTTCGGATCAACTTCTTCAGACTCTTATAGGTCTAAAACAATAATCTTTTATATAGGCTTTTTGGCCTATATCCTTCCATACAACTCATTATAAAGCTTCATCGCATATCTATCACTCATTGAAGCCATATAGTCCGCTACGACTCTGTGTTTTGCTCTACCATACAAGAGTTCTCTATAATATGTCGGTAATATTTTCTCATCTTCCATTAAAGCGCTGTATAACCCTTTAATAGCCTGTTTTCCCGCAAACATCTTTCGTGTAATCTCTTTACTTTGGTAGAGTTTGACAAAAAGCAGTTTTTTCAGTTTTTTTACTTGGGTTTCAAGCTCACTATCCAATCCAATTGGAATTTCCTGTTTAGCGTCAATGACACCGCTAAGCACACCGCTATCAATGACTTTATGTTTTGAATATTCTAAAAGTGAATAAACAAGATGATTGATAAGATGTGAACTAAAACGGTAGCGAAACATCTCATCATTTTCTTCGTCTATTCCCTCATCATGTACTTTTTGAAGTATTAAAGAAACAAGTTCACTCTCTTTTAGGTCATCAAAAGTAATAAGTCCAGAGTTAATCCCATCATCAATATCATGACTAATGTAAGCGATCTCATCGGCACGATCAACTACCATCGCTTCAATGGACGGATGAGTAGAGAGATGAAAATGTTCATCGATGATTGGCGGAAGAAAATTTTTCTTGTATGGATAAGAGTGTTTGAGGATTCCCTCTAAAGTTGCAAAAGTAAGATTCAAGCCATCAAACGCTTTATAGCGTTTTTCCAAAGAACTCACAACACGAAAACTCTGAAAATTATGCTCAAAACCATTATGAAAGCCATCTTTTTTCAAACACTCATCAAGCGTATCTCCGCCGATGTGTCCAAAAGGAGTATGACCAAGATCGTGAGCGAGAGCGATCGCTTCTGCGAGAGGTTCTTGGAGTCCAAGATTATTTGAAATAGAGCGAGCTATCTGAGAAACTTCTATGGAGTGTGTGAGACGCGTACGAAAAAAATCTCCCTCGTGGTTTAAAAAAACCTGAGTTTTATACTCAAGCTTTCGAAAACTTCCCGAGTGGATAATGCGATCGCGATCTCTTGAATAAGCGGAGCGGAAATCATCTTCCACTCTAAAAAAACGCTCATAAGGTTGCATTATTTCTCTTTTGGAGAAAACTTGATGATATCGCTACCGTTGATCTCATGATTAATCACAGAAGCTTTTTCTGCCTCTTTTTCATCATAGTTTCGACACTCTTGAGGAATTACCGCATTTGGATCTGTTCGTATCTGATCACACATTGCAGCATTGACTGTGAAAGAACATCCACTAATTGCAAACGGTAGAATAAAGAGACTTACATGTAAGAGTTTACGCATTTTCTTTTCCTTTTTTAATTATAAGATCTAGATATTTTTTTGGAGTTACTTTCATCATCTCTTGAGCCAACCAGCGTATTTGAAAATAAGCCGCGCCACTCTCACGAAGCGTGAAATAGTTTTTGAGACTCCTGAGATTAAAGGTCACAACCATATCTACTTTGAAGTTATCTGTGACGATGTGCTTAAAAGCATCTCCAACATTTCGTTTCTTTTTTCCAGCTTGCAGAGTTGTAAAAAGAGCTTCTGCGTCGCCTTTATGTATCTCCAAAAGAGGTAAAGAACTTTTTGCTACGGCAAGTTCATAAAAATCTTCTACAGCTTGTTTCTGATAAGAAAGCTTGTCAAATATCCCAGCGATTTCAAGACGATTGTATGCTTCATTTGTTGTGACAAGCATATGAAAGCCCAAAACTTTCCTTGTAAAAAACTCTTTTGGATTACTATCTTGAAGTGAAGCAACAAAAGCGTTGATAACAGAACTCATCGTATATCTTGTACTTCGAACACTAATAGCCTGAATGCGATGACGGGCATGCTCTTGAAGAACACCACGACTTGTTCCGCGAACAAGATAGCTCAAGTTTGCATGTTCTAAAATGGAGTGGTGAAAGTAGGTCCAAGCGAGATCATCAAGTAAAGCGGAGTCCTCGATAGCATTAAGCTTAGAACACATCGTTTCATCAGGAAGTGTATTTTCTAAAGACTTTATAACCTCATTTTCACTGTTTTCAAATGAATCATAACAAGTTCTAGCCGCCGCTTCTGCAACACCGATACCCGTATCTTGTAAAAGAACTACTTCTGGCTTAGAATAATCAATTCCATACATGCTAAAGATTCCTTACCTTATTATTTTTTTTATTATATCCAAACAAACCTACAAAAATTAACCTTCGATATATCTCGAGTATGCTAATCTTTTTAAAACAACATACAAAGGAACCGGCATGAGAAATCTCAATACGAAGCTAGAAGAGTATGCAAAACGATGTGACGAAGCATTTCTCTCAGAGCACCTCAAAGCACTTATAGATGAGGCAAACAGCCAAATTAAGACGATCGAAGTTGAAGAGCTTTATGACATTGCAAAAGCTGTTGTCCTTGTAGATGTTAGAGAGCCTGAAGAGTTTGCATCTGGGTACATTGATGCGCACACAGTTGTGACTATGCCAAGAGGAAAACTGGAGTTTATGGCGATAGATAAACTTGCAAAACAGTTTGGTCAAGATGTGGAGATTGTGACTTACTGCCTCAAAGGTCCTCGCGGAGCACTTGCAGCTTATCAGCTTCAAAAACTTGGATTTACCAATGTGAAAAACCTCAAAGGTGGCATCTTAGAGTGGCTCGCGAAAGGAAATACTATTCACAGTTACCTTGGAGAACTCAGCCTCGTTTAGAACTTTTGTATCCCATCTAAGATAGGAACGAACTCACAATCTTCGAGTTCTTCCTCTTTGATAGAAAATCTTTTTTTTGTATATCTCATAATTACTTGCTTGTTCCCTTTTTGGATTGGTGCAACTAAAATACCACCATCACATAACTGATCAAAAAGTTTTTTTGGAACTTCTTTAGCAGTCGCTGAAAAAAGTATTCGCTCAAAGGGTGCATAACGCTCCCAGCCATTTTGTCCATCATCGACTCTTGTATGAACATTGTGAATACCAAGTGTTTTAAAACGCTCTTTTGCTTCAAGCATTAAAGATTCTATACGCTCAATCGTAAATACACCACGAAAAAGATGTGAAAGAACCGCAGCTTGATAACCGCTTCCACATCCTACTTCCAAAACTCTGTCCGCTCCATGAGACATTAGATACTCACTCATCTTTGCAACTGTCAAAGGGGAACTTATCCACTGGTACGAACCCATTGGAAGCGCATCTAGCTTATAAGCATTGTGGGTAAACCCTTTAGGTACAAAAGCTTCACGATTTGTTTTGGCAATAGCCGCTGATACCTCTTTTGAGATGGGAAATCTTTTCTCTATCTCCTGCGCCAAACGCGCTGTTTTCATCGCTGTTATTTTATCCAATACCTACATCCAAATACCGGCGCATAGTCTGCACCTCTTTTTTATCATATACCACTTGTAAGCAAGCCTTGTTCTCATTTCTCTCATCCACACCAAAAGGTGTAATGATTCCACTTTGTTTTGTACATTCGTCGTTAGTACTGTCGCTTGCAACAACATAACACTGATTCATAATTGCCAAACTTTGTGTTAGCACTTTAAAGTGTTCAGTTCTTAAAACTCCCCACCACGAAGGGATTGCAATGATATCTGCACCCTCTAACTTCTGCCATAACACTTTAAAACGAAGTTCAAAACAGATCAAAACACCAAGTTTTAATCCATCTACTTCTACTATTTCAACTTTCTCGTCAGCATCTTCAAAAAAGTAGTTTTGTTCGCCGCCAAAACGAAAAAGTCGAGACTTTCCTCTTTCATAAACTATCTCACCATTATGAAAGATTTTTGCCATATTGTAGATCTTATCTTCTCTTCTTTCTATAATGGTTAAAACTATTATTCGATGTTTTGAAACTTTCTTTATCTCAGCTATCGCATAAGAGCTAAACGCTATAACTTTGTCGAAATTATCATAATCAAATCCGCTCAAACATACTTCCGGTGCAACGATAAGTGAATGATCAGGAGTTTCATTTATAAGTTTTAAAAGTGTTTGGAGATTCTCTTCATAATTCTGAGTTGTTTGAAATTGTATGGAACATAAACTATAATTTTTCACGAATATCCTTTACCAATGCCCTAAATACATGACTCCACTCAGAGATGCTTTTTTGTCTGTAAATCATAACAGAATCATACCAGTTAGTCTTAAAATCATCAACTCCCCATCTCCAATCAGGGGCAAAAGGAAGTAATAAAAATGTTTTTTTCGCCAAAGCACCGCTTACATGTACGAGAGAACTATCAATAGTAATGATCAAATCCATACACTCGACCATCACCGCAGTGTCATAAAAGTCTTTAATCTGACTACCAAAATCAATAATGCCATAATCTTTTAAGAGTTTTTTTTCATTCTCATCAAGACCGTGCTGTAAAGAGTAAAGTCTAGCATCTCCTTGAAGTTTTACAATTCCTTCTAAAAAAAGTGAAAGTTCAATGGAACGATTTACATCATTTCGATGTAGTGGGCTTCCCTTAAAAGCAAAGCCTATTTTTTTGATTTGGTTTTCTAATTTATTTGCCGCTCTAAACTCGCTGACATCTTTTTCATCTACTTTTAAATACCCTTCGCTACTTGGGATATTCTCGTATGTAAGTCCTAAAAGATGACTCGCATCCATAATCGGAAAATAGTAATGGAACTCTTTTAATTGCTCGTGATCCACAAAACGAGTATTGGGAAAATTATAAGTAAAAAGCTTTTGCAACGGTTTGGGTATATAAAATGAAAACTCCGCATTCACGGAAATAAGCAAGGTAGCAAGCCGTATAAACTGGATTGCATCTCCAAATTCCTGCTCAAAGCTTATCAACACTTTTTTGCCCTTAACTTCTGCAAGAGATTGCAATAAACTCATATTTTTCACTAACTCTGCGTTCGTGTAGAGATCATACATATGATATCTGTATCTGTAAAGCTCAAAACCCTTTTCATACTCTTTTTGAAGAAGACAAAGCAATGAAATATTTAAAAGTGTATCGACACTTTTTGGGTCAAGTTCTATCGCTTTTTTATAACAATTTTCTGCTTTTAAAAGATCCTTGTTTTCTTTATAGATGACACCCAGATTATTGTAAGCATCAGAATTTTCAAAATCAAGCTCAAGCACTTTAAGTGCGCATTCTTTGGCTTTTGTGAGTTCATTATCGAACTTGTAAACTATGGTCAGCTTGTTTAAAACATTGATCATATTTTTTATTGCATCAAAATAATCCGGCTTACATATAAGCGCTTTTTCATAATGAAATCTGGCAGTTTCATAGTCTTGCGCTGCTTGATATATTGTTCCAAGATTATTATGTACTTGCGGATGCTCAGGATTAAAAGTTAGTGCTTGAATATAATATTTTTGCGCATTTTGAAGATCGTTTTGCGTATGAAATTCATACGCAAGAGTGATCAACTCCTCTTCATTCAAAGAAGAACCTTCTTAAAAATCATCAAAGCTTAGGCTTCCTTTTGAGTAGTTCGTCACCGTTCCCTCGAAGAAGTTTGTTTTTTGATCATTAAATTTTGCAAAATCATCAACCCATTTGATTGGATTTGTAACATTATAGATTTTCTCAAATCCCACAGATGCTAAACGATCATCTGCAAGATATTTTATATACTGATCAACAATCTCATTTGTAAGTCCAAGAATCTGACCTTGCGTAATATACTGACCCCAATTACTTTCAAGCTCAACTGCTTTTTTAAACATCTCTATCACTTCTGCTTTTAATTGTTCTGTAAAAAGATAAGGTTTGTCTCGGCGAAGCGTGTTGATGAGATTTTTAAAAAGTGCGAGGTGAGTCACTTCATCTCTTTGGATAAAGCGGATCATCTGCGCAGAACCGAGCATTTTACCTGAACGTGCCAAAGTATAGATATAAGCAAAACCGCTATAAAAATAGATCCCTTCCAAAATCTGATTTGCAAAACAAGCTTTTAAGAAGTTGGTTTCAGTTGGTTCTTTAGTAAGTTGTTCATACACAGCTGCGATAGCATCATTTTTATGTTTTAGCATCATATCTTTACGCCAAAGGTCGTAAATCTCAGCAGAGTTTTGAGAGATACTATCAACCATAACCGCGTAACTTTGAGAGTGAAGTGCTTCTTCAAAAGATTGGCGGACCAATATAAGATTGACTTCCGATGCTGTTACATAAGGATTGATATTATCTATAATGTTATTTGTTTGGAGGGAATCCATAAAGATGAGTTGAGCAAGGGCTTTGTCATACGCTGTTTTTTCAGTATCTGTAAGATTTTTATAGTCATTGGCATCACGTGAGAGATCGACCTCTTTTGGAAACCAAGTGTTGTTGAGCATAACTTCCCATAGGTTATAAGCCCACTGATATTTGATATTGTTTAACTCAAAAATACCAGTCGGATTTCCACCAAATATCTGGCGATCATTTACATGTTCTGTCGAGTCTGGATTATAGATCTTTTTTCTGTGAATCATTTTTGCACCCCTATTAAGTCCATGATTATATTCTTAAACTCTTTAAGAAAAGTTTATGGGTTTTAGAGGTGCAAGAAACTTATTTAGTAAGCTTCCATTTGTTCTCAATAAGTTTAAGTTTTGTCGGTTTTCCATCTATCATAACGACTTTACTCTCTTTATCAGTACCATCTTGAACTGTAATGTTTGTACAGTTGATATCAGCCATTTTTTGCTTAACCATACCCATCTGCGCATCAAAAACTTTTTGAATACTATCACGTTGTTCTTGTGGAAGAGCAGCTATTTGAGTTTTTGCTTCTTCTAATTTCTTTTGACCAGCATCTATCTCTTTTGTCGATTCTTCATCTGTATATTTTTTTAACTCATTGAAGTCCATAATCTGAAGCGCTTTACAAATTTTTGTTGCAGTCTCTTTTGGATCTTCTTGTTTTGTACATCCGCTTAAAAATAAAACTGATACACTTATCGCTAATACTATAGTTTTTTTCATTCTATCTTACCTTATAAATTAATAAATATGTTGTTGATTTAGCGTGACAATTGCATCAGCAAAACCACTTAAAAGAGGGTTACATGTAAGGATAAAACCTTACATGTAAGAGTGTTTTAGATTATTTACGTACGTTACGTTTACGTTCACTTTCAGTCAAGAAACGTTTACGAATACGGATACTTAATGGTGTAACTTCTAGAAGTTCATCATCTTCAATCCACTCTAGGGCACGCTCCAAACTCATATCACGTGGTGGAACAAGTTTGATTGCTTCATCAGCACCTGATGAACGAACATTTGACTGTGCTTTACCTTTGATCGGGTTAACAGCTAAGTCATTTGAACGTGCATGCTCTCCAACGATCATACCCTCGTAAACTTTAACCTGTGGACCTATGAAGATAACTCCACGATCTTGAAGATTAAATAGTGAATATGCAAGAGTAACACCTGTTTCCATAGAAATAAGTGCTCCATATTGACGAGACTCAACAGAACCGCTAAATGGACGGAATTCTAAGAATGAATGGTTCATAATACCTTCACCCTTAGTATCTGTCAAAAATTGACCACGGAAACCGATCAATGAACGCGCAGGAATTTCGAACTCAATACGTTGAAAACCTTCACCCATTGGGATCATAGATTTCATCTCAGCTTTACGTTTACCAAGACGCTCAATAATAGAACCACTGAATTCTGCAGGAAGATCGATAACAAGGTGTTCAAATGGTTCACATTTTACGCCTTCTATTACTCTAACGATAACTTCAGGACGAGAAATACCGAACTCAAAACCTTCACGGCGCATATTTTCAGCAAGAATCGTGATTTGAAGTTCACCACGTCCTGAAACTTTAAATTTACCTTCGCCAACAACTTCATATCTCATAGCAACGTTTGTCTGCATCTCAGATTCTAAACGCTCTTTAATTTTGTTTGAAGTAACGTGTTTACCCTCTTGACCTGCAAGTGGTGAATCATTTACTGAAAATACAACGCTCAAAGTCGGCTCTTCAATATGAAGAGGATCAAGTGGCATAGGTTTAGTCGGATCACAAACAGTATCTCCAACATCAACAGTTTCTAAACCAGCAAATGCAACGATATCGCCAGCTTCCGCTTCATCAATTTCCATACGGTTTAAACCATGAAATCCGATAAGTTTAGTAATCTTACCTTTAACCATTTCTCCATCTGCCTTCGCAAGAAGAATGTTGCTTCCTTTTCTGATCACACCGTTGAAAATACGTGAAATACCGATTTTTCCAACATAGTTATCATAATCAAGTGTAAATACTTGTGCTTGAACAGGATTTTCTCTATCGCCCTCAGGCTCAGGGATTTGGCTTAAAATAGTTTCGAAAATACATTCGAAGTTGCCATCTGGATCTGCCATATCTAGTTTTGCTATACCATTACGTGCAGCAGCATAAATGATTGGGAAATCTAGTTGATCTTCAGTTGCATCCATAGCAGCAAAAAGGTCGAACATCTCATCTACAACGCGTTCAGGATCAGCTGAAGGTTTGTCAATTTTGTTGATAACAACGATTGGTTTTTTACCAAGCGCAAGCATCTTTTTAACAACGAATTTTGTTTGTGGCATAACGCCTTCGTATGCATCAACAAGAACCAAAACACCATCAACCATTTTAAGAACACGTTCAACTTCCCCACCGAAATCGGCGTGGCCCGGAGTGTCAATAATATTGATCTTGTAGTCTTTATAACGAATAGCCGTGTTTTTAGAAAGAATCGTAATTCCTCTTTCTTTTTCTAAAGCATTGCTATCCATTGCTCTTTCATCGTGTTGCTCGTGAGCTCCGTATGTTCCTGATTGCTCTAACAAACCATCAACTAATGTAGTTTTACCGTGGTCAACGTGCGCGATAACCGCTATGTTTCTAATCTTTTGCAAGGTGTTTTCCTCGTAGTTCTCTATAATTTAGAGATAAATTTTCGGGATTATACCTTAAAACTACTGTTATTTTGGTTATCACGCTTAATATTGGAAATTTAGCTTGTAATCAGATAGTAATCATTATTTTGATATCATAAATAAAAAGTGGTCAAAATATGAGTAATTTAATTGTAATTGTTGAAGATCAAGAGGATATTTTAGAGCTAATCGAGTATTCTTTAAACAAAGAGGGATTTGAAACTATCGGTTTTTTAAATACCAAAAACGTCAAAGAGCTTCTTGAAGAGGAAAAGGTTGACCTCATCATTATGGATAGAAATCTTCCCGGAGTTGAAGGTAGTGAGTTTATTGCTACTTTACGCAAAAACGGTGTTACGACGCCCGTAATCTACCTCAGCGCAAAAAATAGTGAACAAAATATCGAAGAGGGATTTTTAAGCGGCGGAGATGACTACATCACAAAACCGTTCAACATGAAAGAGCTTGTTCTTAGAATCAAAGCAATCCTCAAGCGTACAAATCCGCTCTCAACACTCAAAGAGATCATCTATAAAGATATCGTGCTGAATCTCGAAGCGAGAACCGTTTTAGTTGCTGAGGAAAAAATTGATCTTACAAAACTGGAGTTTGAACTTCTTTTAACTCTCATACAAAATCAAAATATCGTCCTAGATCGTGATTATCTGCTAGAAAAAGTATGGGGTAATGATGAAATTTATCAAGATCGTACTGTAAATGTTGCTATAAATCGACTTAAAGAGAAAATTGATCCAACAAAAGAGAAAGAGTATATCAAGAGTGTACGTGGTGTCGGTTACACAATTTCATAAGTCAAGGATAAATTTTGATAAAACTTCATAAATATTTTTTATATAATTTTTTAGGTCTCTACATCGCAACACTTTTAATCTCTTCTATAGTGAGCTATTATGCACTCAAATCGGTCATTTTGGAAAATTCCAAGAGAGAACTTATTGATATTGTCAATATTGTAGATCTCAATTTGGGGAATGTTGACAATCTCGCCGAGTACATAAATAGTATTCATACAGTAGCAGACAGACGTCTTACAATTATTGATGAAAATGGTAATGTACTCGCTGAAACGAACTTTAACAAAGAAAAGATGGAAAATCACCTCAAAAGAATCGAAATCATACAAGCAAAACAATCAACTTATGGCTCCTGCGTACGACTCTCAGCGACGCTCAATAGCCAGTTTTTATATGTTGCAAAATACACAAGTTCAAAAAAATATATAAGAGTTGCACAAAATCTTAGTTCTATCGAAAAAGAGTTTTATAGCATTTACATCAAAATTATTATTGTATATACTATTTTTATATTCATCGCCCTCGTCATTACAAGTAAAATAAGCAAAAGAGTCAATTATGACATCAGTCAAATTTCAAACTATCTCAATGAAATTTCAAATAAAAATTATAAAGCGGTAATCAAAACACAATATTTCAGCGAATTTTTACAGATATCACTTCTGTTAAAAAATCTTGTAAAAAAACTTGCAAATCGAGATAAGAAAAAACGAAAGCATGAAGCAAAACTAAGACTAATTAACAAACAAAGAAACGATATTCTCTCAGCTATTTCTCATGAATTTAAAAACCCTATTGCTGCCATTATGGGTTATACGGAAACTATTCGCGATGATGAGAATATCAATATGCAAATACGTAATAAGTTTTTAGACAAAATCCACTCAAATGCCAATAAAATATCTTCTATGATAGATAGGCTGGCCCTTTCTATCAAACTTGAAAACAATGATCTTTCCACCTCTTTTACAGAGTTTGATATTTATGATCTTTGTATTGAAGTGTCAAATAATCTCAAAGCAAAATACAAAGATAGAGGTATCGATCTTAAAATAGAACATCTCAAAATCCACGCAGATAAAACGATGCTAGAACTTGTGCTTATCAATCTCGCAGATAACGCGCTGAAATATTCTGAGGATAATATCGAGATTAAAATGACAGATAATGTTATATACGTTAATGACAATGGGATTGGTTTTTCCGAGTCTGAGATAGAAAAAATCACCTCTAAATTTTACAGAGTAAGAACAAATAGCTGGGATAATTCTATGGGGCTTGGTCTTGCCATTGTCTCATTTATCCTTAAACTTCATCATACGACTCTTCTCATCTCGAGTAAACCAAATGTCGGTTCTTCATTTGGATTTGACTTAAAACCGCTTATAAAATGATAGAAGTACCAAAGTTTTTAGAACCACTTATCACCGCTTTACAAAACGGTGGTGCTTCACCTGTGTTGGTCGGCGGTTATGTAAGAGATTCTCTGCTAGGGTTTGCCATCAAAGATATCGATATCGAGGTTTATAATATCTCTGAATATGATGCGATGGCTGAGATATTAAAAACTTTTGGAAGTGTCAATCTTGTAGGAAAAAGTTTTGGTGTTTTAAAACTCTTCTTTTGTGGCTATGAGTTAGACTTTTCCCTTCCTAGACTTGAAAAAAAAATAGGATCTGGACATAAGGGTTTTGATGTTTCACTCGATGCCAAGCTCTCATTTAAAGAAGCTGCTTTGCGGCGCGACTTTACGATCAATGCTATAGGATATGAACTCAACAGTCGTACTCTACTGGATCCATACAATGGACGTGAAGACCTGAACAATAAAGTGCTTACATATGTGAATAAAGAGACTTTTATAGAAGATCCGCTGCGTGTTTTACGAGCAGTACAGTTTTGTGCTAGATTTGAGCTTACATGTAAAGATGAACTCATTGAATTATGTCGTTTTATTTGCGAAAAAGGCTTTATAAAAGAACTGCCAAAAGAGCGAATGTATGAAGAGTTTTCAAAGCTTTTGCTCAAAAGTAAAAAGCCTTCAATCGGTTTGACTCTTTTTGAAACATTTGGACTTACAAAATATTTTCCAGAAATCTCTAATACAAATAATCTATTTGAACACATAGATGCCATGGCAAATCTAAGAACTGGAAATTCTCAAAGAGATATCATTTTAATGTTAAGTCTCGTAGTTTGCCATTTCAATTCGACTAAAGATGTGGAACTTTTTTTACATAAACTTTTAAATGAAACACAAATAATAGATGAAGTGCTAAATCTTTACATGTATCGATATACCTTAGATGATATTGCACAAAGTCCATTAACAAATTACGAAATTTTACTACTAAGCACAAAGACAATAATTCAAAATTTACTGATTTTAGCTCAAGCACAAGGTAAAAATTTTAAAGAGTTAAAAGAGAGAGCAGAACAACTTAGCGTGCTTACATGTAAGCCAAAACCTCTACTTTATGGACGAGACCTTATAGAACTTGGACTAAGTCCATCTACTCTGTTTTCAACTATTCTAGAAATAGCTTATGATGCTCAACTTCAAGAATATTTTACAAATACAAAAGATGCAAAAATATGGCTTAAAAACCATATTGATACACTTATCTGTTGATTACAGCCATTTTATTCAAGTAAGCTGTAAGCTGTTCTACGGTGTTGATAGAGAGTTCTATTGCTTTTGTTAATTTATGCATATATATTTGTTTATTTCTTGTATCAAAACCATCTATTAGATCTGTATACATAAGGATAAATTTTTGAATTAGTTCAATTGCTTCAACAGACATTTTTTTACTACTTGCAGCCGTGATTATAGTATCAAACGCTTTTTTGAGTTTGATATCAGCGTCACTACTTTCAAGAAATCTTTTGTTTGTTTTTTCATCTGTATGAGTCATTCTTTTTAATATTTCTATTATCATCTCTTCATCAACAGGAAATTTTATAATTTGTCCGAGTAAAAGATTTCTCATATCAGAGACACCTATGCTGTAAAGATATTCATGAAATTCTTTTGAACTATTTCCACTCGTTTTTTCGCTCTTTTTTAACAACTTACCAAACATTAGATACCCTCCTGTTTTAGCTTAACGCTCTATTTTTGAACTGTCGATCTCTATAAGTGTATGTACATTTCCTCTTGGATTGTAATCAGCAACAACTTTAAGGTATTTTGGTTTTAACTTTGTTTCTAAAAGTTCATATATCTCATTGGCACCATTTTCATGAGAGACATATCTATTTCTAAATGAATTTATATAAAGCTTTATTGCTTTTAATTCTATAACCCATTCATCTGGAGTATACTCGATATAAATCGTTGCATAGTCAGGGTAACCGCTTCTTGGGCATAAACAGCTAAACTCTGGAAGAGTTAGTTTAATAAGATAATCTCTTTTGTGTAAATTCGGCCATATCTCTATATCTTTTTCTATATCAAATTCTAAAACTACTTTTTCACCATATTTCAATCTATTTCTCCTGTAAAATTTTTGTTATCACAATATCGACCTTGTATAAGATCTATGCTTATTTCATTGGATATTTTATATGTATCTTCATCTTCTATCATCTTTATCCATGACTTTGAATGAAGATCATTTATACTTCCATGTAAGCCTTGTACTATATCTTTATATCGAGTAGAATTCAAATTTTTTGTGTATCTTGAATCAAAACGGATCATATCCACTTCTATCTCTCTAAAATATAAAAAACTCGAATGATATTCTCCAAATCTATCTATTGCAATATACACGCCCATAGTCCTTAGATTTTGAATTGTTTGATTATAACGCAGAATATTATTATAATAATCAATTTCAGAAATTAAAAGGACTATTTTGTTTTGTATAGATATATATGTATCCAATAAGTTTTTCATATGTGATACAAATGAGGGTTCTCTAAGTGTAGTGGGTGAAACACAAATTGAATATATTCTTTCATTTGTAGATGCCATTTTTGCTACTTTATCCAAAAGAACAAGATCAAACTCTTTTGAAAGTCCCAGTCTATTTACAACGGGTACAAATGTATTTTGATGAATAATTTTATCTTTTATTTGTAGTTTTATTGATAAATCTTCTAGAAAAATATTTCCGTCTTTATCATAGACATTTTGACTATATACTTTAAAATTACTATTTTTAATTGCATCAATAATAGATATTTGTAAATCATTTGGATCTATATTATCATCTTCTTTTAAAATATTTTTTGAAGATTTATTGAGAATTTGTTGTTCAAAAAGATGATCTATTAGATAATCTAAATTTTTTGAAAAGTTATTATCGACGATAGAAGCTACTATTTGAACTTCTATGCCAGATAGATTACATGTAGAAAATTTTAAACACATCAAATCAACAATAGAGTTATATTCACTTTTTTCTCCACTCAAACCTATCAAAAAATCTCCGCCTTTTATGTGACCAAGTGGAAAATCATTAATTCCTTTAGACGATAAAAAAGCTGAAAATTCTTTAACTATGTTATAAAGAACATTGTCTCCATTTTTTATTCCATATACCTCATTAATTGTATGAAGATTATCTATACTGACAAGGATTATGGAATAATTTTCTTTTTGTATCTCTTTTTTTAAAAGTTTATAGAGATATTCACGCGTAAATGTATGCGTTATAGGATCGGTAATTCTCTCATCAAATCCTCTATAAATCATATATAAAAAGAAGTAAATCATAATAGCGAGGATAAGTGTTGCGCCTATATAAAAAGAGGAAGTGAAATTTTCCTCAGGCTGGTTTATAAAGGAAAAGATAGATAAAAGACCTAAAAAAAAGATAGGCAAACCCATTCGAAGTGCGAGTTTAAACCTATTTTCTCTTTCTTTTTTTTCAGGTAATAGCATATTTTTATACGTCTAAGTGTTTTACATCTTTTGCATGTGTTTCTATATAATTACGTCTAGGCTCAACCTCATCTCCCATAAAGAGAGTAAAAGTATCAGAAGCAAGTTCAGCATCATCGATTGCAACACGTAAAAGAACTCTGTTTTCAGGAGTCATCGTAGTTTCCCAAAGTTGATCAGGATTCATCTCTCCAAGACCTTTATATCGCTGAATATAAGAGCCTTTTTTTGCAAAATCTTTCACTTCTTCAAGAACTTTTACTAGATCTCCTTCAATTTTTAAATCCCATTCTTTGATCTTTTGATAGATATAATTTGCTTCATTAAAATGCGGCGCTGAAAAAAGATCATCATTAATAAGAAGCTCTTCCATACCACCTTTTGTTTGAACAAAGATATGGATTTGATCTTCTGAAAGTGTATATGTTAAAAGATTGTTATCATTTGCTGTTAAAAATTCTTTTACTTTTTCAAACATTTCATTCATCGGTAAACCGATAAGATCAGGATTTTCTATGAAATAACGAATCAAATCAATTAAAGAGTATCTTCTCTCTAAAGCATCCAAAGATGTTTTATAGTGATCAACCATTTTAAAGAAAGAAACAAGGTCGTTTTGACCAATTCCTTCCATCTCATATGATTCAACACCATTTTCAATTAAAAAATCGTTCATATGTCTTTCATCTTTAAAATAGATCTCTTTTTTACCTTTTTTATATCTAAAAAGTGGTGGTTGTGCAAGATAAAGATAACCATTTTCTACAATTTTTCTTAAATGGCGGAAGAAGAATGTAAGAAGAAGAGTTTGAATATGAGAACCATCAACGTCCGCATCGGTCATGATGATGACTTTATGATAACGGAGTTTTTCTTCATTAAACTCTTCACCAATTCCACATCCAAGAGCTGTGATCATATTTGTAATCTCTTCAGATTTTAAAATCTTGTCAAGTCTAGCTTTTTCAACATTTAAAATCTTACCTTTAAGTGGCAAGATAGCTTGAAAAACGCGGTCACGTCCTTGTTTTGCTGAACCGCCCGCAGAATCCCCTTCGACGAGATAGAGTTCAGAAATAGTCGCATCTTTACTTTGACAATCTGCAAGTTTACCAGGAAGTGTTCCAACACTCATAGAATCTTTTCTACGAGTTAAATCACGAGCTTTTTTAGCAGCTTCACGACCTTTTGCAGCAAGAAGCGATTTTTGAACGATTGCTTTTGCTTCGATAGGATTTTCTTCAAAATATTTACTCAATTGTTCATAAGTAATTTTTTGAACAAGCGGTCTTACATAAGTATTTCCAAGTTTTCCTTTTGTTTGACCTTCAAATTGAGGTTCAGGAACACGAACAGAAACTACTGCAATTAAGCCCTCTGAAGCATCTTCACCACTTATTTTTACATCTTTTTCTTTTGCATTACTATTTTTTAAATTATAATTAGATATTACACGAGTTAATGCCGCACGAAAGCCAGCTTCATGAGTTCCACCGTTTGGAGTACGAATATTATTTACAAAGCTGTAAAGTTTTTCCTCATACGTATCGTTATACATAAAAGCAATATCTACTTCAATATCTTCAATTTTTTCGTTAAATTCAAAAGGAGCTGCAACTTTTTCTTTTTTATTGATATCTTCAACAAATTGTGTAATACCACCTTCAAAATGGTATTCCTCTTTTCTTCCATCTCTCTCATCTGAAAAAATAATTTTTATTTTTGGATTTAAGTATGCAAGTTCTTTAAAACGGCGAGCAAGATAATCATATTCAAACGTAGTAGTCTCTGTAAATATTGTAGGATCTGGGAAAAATTCTATGGTTGTCCCATGTTTACGAGTTGATCCTGTAATTTCTATAGGCTTTTGTGGAATACCTGCTTTAAACTCTTGATAATTTATTTCACCATCTCTATAAATTGTCATTTTTAGATCAGCTGAAAGTGCATTTACAACTGAAACACCAACCCCGTGTAAACCACCAGAAACTTTATAAGTATCTTTATCAAATTTTCCACCAGCATGTAAAACAGTTAAAACTACAGTTGCTGCAGAAATGCCTTCAGTTGGATGTAAATCTGTTGGAATACCACGACCATTATCTGTTACTTTTGTTGAACCAGATTTTGTTAGTTCTACGGTGATTGTATCACAGTGTCCAGCCATTGCTTCATCTATAGAGTTATCAACAACTTCATATACTAAATGATGAAGACCTCGATGTCCAGTATCTCCAATATACATACCAGGACGCTTTCTAACAGCTTCTAAACCTTTTAATACTTTAATATTACTTGCACCGTAGTTTTGTTCCATAATTGCTCCAAGAGAGGTTAAATTGTTTTTATTTTAGCTAAAAATTGTTGAGAGGAAGATTTTTTATGTCAACTTGAAAGAAAAGAGTCCTTTTATAGACTCTTTTTGTAAAAAAAAATTATATTACGATAGGCATTACGATTGTTTTAAAATTATTATCTGTTAAAACAAATGGGAGATTTGAACTATTGAGGCCTATTGTAAATTCTTGAGAATCTATTTGAGCAAGAAAATCTAAAATATATCTGCTGTTTACTGCAAGCACAAATGGTTCATCAAAGCCAGTTTCATGTGTAATTTCTGTTTTTGCTTCAATGTTGTCATTACTTAAACTCTCGAAAATAATAGTGTCTTTAAAAAGAGTGATTTTCATATCATTTGAGATAGTAGTGATTTGTTTTATTGAATCAATAATATTTGATTTTGGTAGAACTATTGTTTTTGTGATCTCTTTTGGAATAATTCTTGAATAATCTGGAAATTTTCCATTAATGAGTTTTGTAAAAAATGTATATTGGTTGGAGTGGACTATGAGATAAGTATTGTCATAATAGATTTCTATATTATCAAAAAAGAGTTTTTGGATTTCAATAATTGCTTTTTTTGGAATGATAAGAGAGAGTTCATTTTCTGTAGAATTTTCTATACTTACTAAAGCTAAACGTCTTGTATCTGTTGAGACAAAAGATATGCTGTCATTTTTGATATCTAAAAGTGCACCGTTTAGTTCAAATTTAGGATTATTTGAATCAATTGCAGGTGTTATTTTTTTTAATGATTCAACTAAAGTATGAGATTCTATAGATATGCTTGGTTTTCCTTCATAACTTGGAAATGCAGGAAATTCATTTGATAAAAATGTTGGAAGTTTAAATTTAGAATTTGCTTGAGTGATATGTAAAATATCATTTTTTGTTTCTAAAGTAACTTCTTTGTCTTTTAATATTCTGATAATGTCTAATAATTTTTTACCATTAGCAGTAACTTCTCCATCTTCTGAGGCATGAATTTGATCTATTTTTACTTGTAAACCTATTTCATAATCGGTAGCTTTGAGAGTTAATACAGAGTTTTCTACTTTTATATATACATGGGATGTAATTTGTGAAGTATCTTTTTTTTCTAAAAAAGGTTGAGAAGAAAGAAGTATGTTTTCAAGAATAGATTTTGTTATTGTAATTTTCATGATTTTCCCTATTTATTTTTTAAATTATTAGTACGTAGTAGTAGGGGGTTGTGAGTATGTGAAAAAATCACTATTTACCCGCTACACTCGAACATACTTATGTGAATACACATATCAGCATCTTTCACATCTTTTCACTTCTCAAATTATATCTTTTTTTAAGTACCTTACAAATAAATTTTATTTTATCTATGAAGCAGTTTTTATTTTATTGTTTAATTCTTCTATTTTTGTTTTAAAATCTTCATCATTTTTTATAAGTTCATTAATCTTTTTCATTGTATGAGAGATTGCAGTATGGTCTTTCATACCAAAATATTGGGCAAGCTGAGGCATAGAGTTTGTTGTAAGATCACGACATAAATAGATGGCGATTCGTCTTGCATAAACAATATTTTTTGATCTGCTTTTTGATTTTACCTCACTTGGTTTTACGTTGAGCTCTTTTGCAACAACATCCATAATAAGGTCGATGGTGATGTTTGCACGATTTTCTCTTTGCTGCTCTTTTAAAACATTTTTTGCAAATTCAATATTGATATCAATATTCATCAGTTTTGCATATGCATGGAGTTTTGAAAGAATTCCCTCTATCTCACGTGCATTATTTTCGATGATAGTCGCAATGTAATTAATTACATCACTACTGAGTTTGATACGGTTGATCTCACATTTCTTTTTAATGATATTGATTTTTGTTTCAAGTTCTGGAGGCTGAATGTCAGCTATGAGTCCCCATTCAAAGCGGCTTTTGAGTCTTGCTTCAAGGCCGCCTATTTGTTTTGGATGTTTATCAGATGTGATGATAATCTGCTTTTTCTCATTTTTAAGCGCTTCAAAAGTGTGAAAAAATTCCTCTTGAACAGAATCTTTTCCACTTAAAAACTGAATATCATCAATGAGTAAAACATCACACTTTCTATATTTATCTTTAAATCTGTCCATATTGCCATTTCTAAGATGGCGAAGGAAATCATTTAAAAACTGTTCAACTGAGGTGTAGATAACATTTTTACCCTGATTTTGAAGAACATTCCCAATAGCCTGCATAAGGTGTGTTTTTCCAATTCCGACACCACCGTAGATAAAAAGAGGATTATAAATACCTCCGGGTTTTTCACTAACACTTTTTGCCGCTGCATATGCAAACTGGTTCGAGCCGCCGACGACAAAGTTGTCAAAAGTATGAGAAGGGTTAAGCATAGAGTGTTTTATCTTTTCTTTATCTATGACATTTCTTACTTCTTTTGTCTGAGATTCTAGTTTTGATGGCAGAGTTATTAAGACATTAACTTTATTTGAACTATAAACTTCAAAAAGATGCGATATTTTTTCAGAAAACTTCGTTTTAATGTAATTTGCTATGAGAGTATTTGGTGCATAATAGATAGCTTGATCACTACTTGAGTTTTTTTCATCGAATGTGAGTTGTTTGATATAGCGTTTATACTCTATATCAGGGATTTCTTCTTTGAGTTTGAGAAGGATTTTTTCGCCAATATTCATAAATTGCCTTAGGTGAATGAAATGTGAATTAAGTATGTGAATAATAACACGAATCACCGTAGAAGTACATTAAATAGGAGTATAAATATATGTGAATAAAAGATATTCACATGTGTGAATAGATATAGAATTTAAGATTCTATTCTATTTCTTCCATTCGTTTTTGCAAGGTAAAGTTTTTGATCAACTTTTCGTATACTGTTTTCAATATTGAACTCATATCTATCCGCATGACTTGGATCTACTTCTATGATTCCAAAGGATGCCGTAATATTGATTTTTTTTGTTGCTATTTGAATATTAAAATTTTCTAAATTAACTCTAAACCTTTCTAGGAGTTTTATAGCATTTTCTATTGGTGTTAAGGGGAAAATAATTATAAATTCCTCTCCACCGTATCTTATAATATAGTCAGTTTCTCTCAAAGTTGCTTTGAGAAATGATGCAAATGATTTTAAAACTATATCGCCGCTTTCATGCCCATAAGTGTCATTAATTACTTTAAAATGGTCAAGATCACACATCGCTATAGAAAACGTTTTATCTGTAAGTTTTGCTAGTCTAAATTCATTTTCATAGATGTCATCAAGATAGTTTCTGTTTAAGAGTTTTGTGAGCGTGTCATAATGTGCTTTTTGCATATACTCCGAGCTTTTTATAAATGAAAGTTCTATCCCAATATCAATAGAAAGATATTCACATTTTTGAAGCATAGATAAAATAAGCATGTATTCAATTTTATTTTTTGAGCTCATATGAGATTTGATTCTCGATGATAACTGATGGAGTTTATCATGAGCTAATGCAAGAGTTGCATATTGGCTGTTGTTGGAGATAGTCATTTTTCCGTCTGTATCAAGCCATTTTCCAAATTCACATAATTTTGAATTTGTTTGTGGAAAAAGATTTGTATCAAAGTTACGTATGGAAAAAGCAAGATCATTTAGCCAGTCAAGATGCTGTTCATAGTATTTGATGATTTTTTTTTCTTTAAATATTTCTATAGCGCGTATTCTAAGAACATTTTTATTTATGAGTTCTTGTGTGTAAGAATTTAAAAAAACCTTAGCAATACTATTTTCTATCTCTCTAAAAAGTTCAAAAAGTTCAAATAGCTTATCTGCATTTTTTTCTAGTAAAATTTTGTTTGCTACTTTATTCTTTATAAATTCAATTTCATTGAAAAAAATTGAATAGGGAATATTTTGAAATATTTTTAGATTTGAAAGTTCATGAAATATTTCTAATACTTTATCTCTTTCATCTAAAAAAAGTGCGTGCAACACTTGTTTATAATAATCCAAAATAGAATTTTTTTCGAGTTCAGTATAAAAAACTTTACAATTGGCACCCATAATCTGAAGTTCTAACTCTTCTAGTATCTCATCAATTTTTTTCATTACAGCATTTTTTTATAAATTTTATTTTTTATGGCGTTTTTCTCTCTTTTTTAGGAAAATCAAAAAAGAGTAATTTTGTACATTTAGAGCTTATATCTTTAAAATATTCAGAATCGATTTCAAGCTCAACGATACCACATGTCGGAATGTTCTCTTTAAAATCTACAAGAGTCTCAACAAACATGTTGAGACCTGGATTGTGTCCTATTAAAAAAACAATATTACACGACTCATCTATTGTTAAGATTGTATCGAATATATTATCTTTATTAGCTTCATAAAGTTTTGGATTATATGTTATCTGTTTTTTAAAGTTTAGCTCTTTGGCGATCAATTCGGCCGTTGATTTTGCTCTTAGTGCAGGACTTGAAATAATAACATCTGGAAATACACCTTTTTGTTTTAGAATATTTGCCATAAAAGGTGTATCTTTTTTTCCTCTTTTATTAAGCGGTCTATCAAAATCATCCAGAGTTGAGTCTTTCCAGCTTGATTTTGCGTGTCTTATAATATAAAGCTTTTTCATTTGTTTATTTGCTCCGATGGATTCATAAAGTTGCTTTTTGTCATAATTTTGAGAATTAAAAATTTTTACATGTATAATCGTTAAAATAAGATTGGATAAAAATGATAAATATTTTAGGAATAGATCCTGGAACGAGAAATATGGGTTATGCAATCATCTCTTTGGATAAGGGAAAAATCTCTTTAGTCGAAGCTGGACTTGTGAAGATGAAAGCTGAAGATTTACAGTTTCAAATCCCGCAGATGGCTGAAGCGCTAGAACAGCTTTTTAAAACTTTTAAGATCGATGAAGTTGCAGTTGAGAGTATGTTTTATGCGCACAATCCAAAAACAGTTATCAAGCTTGCGCAGTTTCGCGGTGCTTTGATGTTAAAACTTCTTCAAGAATTTGGGCAGTTTAGCGAGTACACGCCGCTTCAGATAAAAAGAGCACTTACAGGCAAAGCAAAAGCAGGGAAAGAACAAGTCGCATATATGGTAAAAAATCTTTTAAATATCAAAAAAGAGATAAAGCCACTTGATATTACAGATGCTATGGCAATTGCGATAACACATTCACAGCGAGTGCGTTTGGCGACACAAAATTAAGTTTTAATTGCAATGAGTGTAAAATGGCATTTCAAATTAATAGAAGGATTTTTAAATGAGCGTAGAAAAAGAGTTGATGAGTCGTAGTGGAAGTAAATGTGAATTATGTTCAAGTGAAGAAAATTTATCAGTTTTAGAAGTCTCTCCATCAGATGCAAGTGCAGAACAATCGATCTTGGTTTGCCTTACATGTAAGACACAAATCGAATCAGACGAGCTTAATGAAAGTCATTTTAATTGTTTAAACGATTCTATGTGGAGTGAAGTTCCAGCTGTAAAAGTAATGGCTTACAGACTTTTAACAAAACTTGGACGTCAAGATCTTTTAGAGATGATGTATTTAGAAGATGAAGAAAAATCTTGGGCTGAAGCGGGTTTAAAAAGTGTAAGCGATGTAATTGTTAAAGATGCAAACGGTGTTATTCTTCAACACGGAGATAGTGTTGTTATCTTAAAAGATTTAGATGTCAAAGGTGCAGGTTTTACTGCAAAGCGCGGAACGACTGTAAGAAATATTACGATTCCTGCAGACGTTGAAGGTCATATTGAAGGTCGTGTAAACGGTGCTAAAATTTATCTTAAAACAGAGTTTTTGAAAAAAGCATAATCTGTTATGAACTCTGTTATTTTTGTTTGTCTTGGAAATATTTGTCGTTCACCCATCGCTGAGGGGATTGCAAAAAAGATAGTTCAAGAGCAACTCTTACATGTAAGAGTTGCATCAGCTGGAACTGGTGGCTGGCATGCTGGCGAAGCCCCGTGTGCAAATTCTATCAAAGTCGCTCAAAAAAATGGGATTGATATCTCAAAGTTACGAGCTTCACAAATTACAAAAAAAGAGCTTCAAGAATTTGATGTTGTTATAGCTTTGGATGAAAGTAACTATAACGATCTAAAACGACAAGGTGCAAAAAATCTTTATAAACTTGGATCATTTGGATTTCATAATGAAGATGTTCCTGATCCATATTTTTTCGATGGGTTTGAAGGTTTTGATAAAGTGTATGCCATGATAGATGTTTGTGTTAGAAATCTGTTTGAAGAGTTAGCTTGAAAATGGCAACTCTTCATATTTGATGCTTTCACATATAATGTAAAAGCTAGAGTCTTTAGCAGTTTGTAAAGAGTTATAACTTCCATAGCAAAGTGCAAATTTGTTATTCTCCGAAATGAAAGATAATCCCGCGCTCATATCTAAATAACTTAGTTTTGAATTTTCAAGCATCTTTGCATCGCTTACATCTGAAAGCTCCAAAACCATATCGATCCAATTAAACTCTAATGCACTGTCTTGAACACTAAAACGCACTTTAATAATCGTTGGCGATACTATGCTACATTCACGTATTTGAGAATCTACAAAGTTTTCAAAACGGGATAAAAATGTTTTAATCCCGCTTACATGTAAGGGCTTCATCTTATTGACAACCCACACATTCCATAGAGCGGTCTTCAACATCGCTTGCAGTTTCAGGTGACTGAGAACGTAGATAGTACGTAGATTTGAGTCCAAGTTTCCAAGCTAGCATATAGATGTCGTTAAGATACTTTGCGCTTGCTTTATCGAGCGTTATAAATATATTCAAGCTTTGACCTTGATCTATCCATTTTTGACGTATAGCAGCAGCTCTGATAAGCACACGTTGGTCAAGTTCATACGCTGAAGTATAATAGCTCCATGTTTCAGGTGAAAGTTTAGGAGCGACGACAGGAATAAGTCCACTTAAATTCTCTTCAAACCATTTACGCTTAAATATTGGCTCAATCGCTTGAGTAGTACCTGTAAGAATAGAGATAGAACTCGTCGGTGCAACCGCCATCAAGTAACCGTTTCTTAGTCCTTGTGCTTTTACTTTTTTACGAAGGTCATCCCATTCATACGTCGGTGCAAAAAGTCCGCCACGATCAACGAGGTTTAGGACTTCTGCATTTGCATGGTCATGAGGCATAATCCCTTGGCTCCATTTTGAACCAGCAAATTCAGGATATTGTCCTTTTTCAAGTGCAAGATCAGAAGATGAAGAGATAGCATTAAAACTGACCGACTCCATAATCTCATCTATCTTGTCAAAATGTTCTTGACTTCCCCAAACAATTTTTTGTTCAGCTAACATTTGTGCTTCACCCATAACACCAAGTCCAATTGAACGGCTTCTCATGTTAGTGCGTTTTACTTTTTCCATCGGGTAAAAGTTCAGATCGATGACGTTGTCCAAAGCACGGATCGCAGTCGGAACGATTCTGTCTATCTCCTCTTTTGTATTGATACGAGAGAGGTTGACCGACGCCAAGTTACAAACAGCAGTTGCCCCGTTGACTTTCTCTTTTTCAACAATGTAGATTTTTTGTCCGCCAAGATAGTCAAGGGCTGTTACTTTGTTAGCAGGTTTTTCTATGCCGCTATCCACTTTGACTAACTCATCCTCTTCATATGTTATAAACTGTCCATCTTCAAACATAATTTTTATAAGGTAATGGTTTGGTTCAGTGTTTTGAAATATCTCTGTACAAAGGTTTGAGCTTCTGATTATTCCGTAATGGCTGTTAGGATTTGCACGGTTTGCATTGTCTTTAAAACATAAGAACGGAGAGCCAGATTCAAAGTAACTCAGAAGTATTTTTTTCCAAAGATCTTTTGCTTTCACTTTTTCTTTGACGATAGATTCATCTTGTTCGAGTTCTAAATAACGCTTTTCAAACTCTTCGCCAAACATGTTTGTGAGTTCTTTACAGTCATAAGGATCAAACAGAGTCCAGATACCATCTTGTTCTACACGCTTCATATAGAGATCATTAATCCAAAGTGCAGGGAAAAGATCATGCGCACGACGACGCTCTTCACCGGAGTTTTTCTTAAGATCTAAAAAGTCGTGAATATCTATATGCCAAGGCTCTAGATAAACTGCAATTGCACCTTTTCTAGTGCCAAGTTGATCAACAGCGATAGCGATATCGTTTGTTATTTTCAAAAATGGTACAGTTCCACCCGCTGCGTTTTTATGTCCATCGATAGATGAACCCATAGAGCGAACTTGTGTCCAGTCCCAACCGATACCGCCGCCAAATTTGGAAAGCATAGCCATCTCTTTGTAAGAGTCAAAGATCCCTTCGATATTATCCGGAGATGAACCGATGTAGCAAGAGCTGAGTTGATGTCTCGTTGTACGAGCATTTGAAAGCGTCGGAGTTGCGAGCATCACTTCAAATTTTGAGATCATGTCATAAAATTTTATAGCCCAACCATGTCTATCTTCTTCGTTTTGTGCCAAGAACATAGAGATGGCCATAAACATATGTTGAGGAAGTTCGATAGGATTGTTTTTTCTATCTTTAATGAGATATCTGTCATAAAGAGTTTTAACCCCAAGATAGTTAAACTCTAGATCGCGTTCTGGCACGATATGTTTTTCAAGTCTATCTAAATCGTACATCTCTTTAAGACCTTTGAGAATACGTCCCTCTTGTTCCCCGCGCTCCAGATATTTAGCTAGTGAGTCATATCCTGTAAAACCATTGACTTGGTGATAGAGATTGAACAAGAAAAGTCTTGATGCTACAAAAGTCCAGTTTGGCGCATCGATATCTATCTTATCTACAGCTGTTTTAATAAGAGTTTTTTGTATCTCTTCAGAAGTGATACCATCGCGAAACTGTATTTGAGCATCAACTTCAAGTTCACTTTGAGATACATTTTCTAAGCCTTTGACGGCAGCAGATGTATACTTCTGAATTTTTGTAATATCTAATGGTTCTGTTCTACCATTTCTCTTGATGATGGTAATCATTAATTATCCTAATCTTTATAAATTTTTATTATTAATCTTTGAAAACTCTAGCGAATATTTTATCTACATTTTTTGTATAGTAAGCATAATCGAAACACTCTCTTATCTGTTCTTCACTTAGAGAGTTACGTAACTCCTCATCTGCTAAAAGATGGTTCAAGTATAAGCTTTCTCCAGCTTCATTTGTAGTTGGTTTGCCTTGTTGAATCTCTTCCCAAACTTTCATCGCGTTGCGTTGAACGATTCTATATGCATCTTCTCGTGAGACACCTTTGAGTGGAAGCTCAAGAAGAACACGTTGAGAAAATACAAGTCCACCTGTAAGGTTGAGATTTCTCATCATATTTTCAGGATAAACTGTTAAGTTCGCTATAACGTTATTCATACGGTGAAGCATAAAATCAGACGTTATAAATGAGTCAGGAAGCCAGAAACGCTCAGTTGAGGAGTGAGAGATATCGCGCTCATGCCAAAGCGCTACGTTCTCCATAGCAGGGATAGCGTAAGAGCGAATCATACGCGCCAAACCTGTTATGTTTTCTGTGAGTATTGGATTGCGCTTATGAGGCATTGCAGATGAGCCTTTTTGCCCTTTTGCAAAATACTCTTCACACTCATATACTTCAGTGCGTTGCCAGTGACGAACTTGCACTGCAAACTTTTCTATCGAGCTTGCCATTAATGCAAGTGAAGTTGCAAGACGAGCATATCTATCACGTTGTATAACTTGGTTAGATGCAGGAGCTGGTTTTAATCCTAACTCTTCACATGTAATCTCTTCAAGCTCTAACGGAGCGTGAGCGAAGTTACCCATAGCACCACTTACTTGACCGACACTTATAACATCAAGTGTTTGTTGTAAGTTTTCCAAATGGCGTGCCATTTCGTCATACCAAACAGCTAACACAAGACCAAATGTTATAGGCTCTCCGTGGATACCGTGTGAACGTCCGACCATCAAAGTCATCTTGTGTTCCATCGCTCTTTTTTTGATAGATTCCATAAGCATTTTTACATCTTCGATGATAAGCTCTAAAGAAGCTTTCATCTGCAGTGCGACAGCAGTATCAACTGTGTCTGAACTTGTCATTCCATAATGAAACCATCTGCTTTCTTCACCAAGCGTTTCAGAAACACTTGTTGTAAATGCTATGAGATCATGGCGAGTGATCGCTTCGATCTCATCTATTCTTTTTATATCAAAGCCTGCATTCTTTACTATTTTGTCTGCATCCTCTTGAGGAATCTTTCCAAGTTTTGCCCAAGCCTTTACGACCGCTACTTCTACATCTAGCCATGCTTGATATTTTGCCTGCATCGTCCATTTAGAACTCATCTCTTCTCGCGAATATCTCTCTACCATGTAACCACCTTTATTTATGTTAAAATCTCAAAAATTATAAGTTATTTATGTTATCAAACATTGACTTTTAAAGGGATTAATTTTGCCATTTATCATAAAAAAATTTTATATAGAAGAGAAACAAAAAGCCTTTTTATTTTTAATGCGAGAGCTTGGTTATTCTCAAAGTGATGCACAAAGATTTATAGCGCGTAAAAGAGTTTTTGCAAACGGTGAAGTGGTTTTAAAAGATAAAGATGAGATCAGTGGCGAGATAGAGTTCATCACATTTGAGCCAATCACAAGAGGTCTAGAGCCAACGTTTGAAACAGAGGAGTTTGTTCTCTTTGATAAGCCTACAGGTGTACTCATTCATCCTCAAAATCGCTATACGCCCTATTCTCTTATAGACGAAGTGAAATACCAATATGGAATGGATGCAAATATTACGCATCGTATCGATATGGAAACAAGTGGGCTTGTATTGTGTGCCAAAAACAAAGAGAGTGAACGAGATATCAAGATGATGTTTCAAGAGAGAGATATGCAAAAAAAATATCTTGCAGTAGTGCACGGCGAGTTTAAAAACGAGCTTACATGTAAGGAACCTTTGAAGATAAATAAAGATGCTACATCAGGCGTGCTTCGTTCTATCGTAAAAGTTGATGAAACGGGTAAAAGTTCTGAGACCTACTTCAAACCTTTAGAGTATTTTAGTGACCTTGATATGACTCTTGTTGCTTGTTATCCACATACTGGAAGACAACATCAGATTAGAGTTCATTTGCTTCACGTGAAACATCCGATTGTTGGTGATCCACTTTACGGAGTTGATGAATGGGTAACAACTAAATATTTGGATAGAGAATTATCAACGGAAGAACGCTTGAAAACTACAGGAGCATCAAGATTACTTTTGCATGCGGATGAACTTTCTTTTGAATATAAAAATGTTTCATATCGAGTGAGTAGCAATGTTGATTTTTTGGATGAGATATTCAAATCTGTTTCACGTGAAACAAAATAGAAAAATAAACATAGTTGCTTTAATACTCACTAGATTGAGCACTAAATAGTCTTAAAAATAAAATATATGTGAATAACTTCTTTTATCACAATTAACGTGCACTGTTTTCTTTGTAAATGTAGAGAAAGTGCCTATTTTAGGGATGTTATAGTTTGTGAAGATAATCTTGGTTAAGGGTAGATTTATATAAAATAAACCTTACATGTAAGAGAAATTTTACAATTCTTTACAATTTTATTCACACGTTAGAGCACAGTGTGAAATCTACACATTTTGATGAAAAAGGGAAGTTTTTTTTGAAAATTAATTTTGTTTAAGCAGAAAATGAACAGTTGAGGAAATTTTGTTTTCTATAAGAATAGTATGCTACCATTACAACCATAAACGGTCTCCCTGGAGTGTTGACCGTTTGCTTCTTTATTTGTCGTTTTTAAGAGCGGCATATAAAAATCCGCCTACACCTGAACCAACAACTAATATTATAAATATAACTTGAACGACATCCGCTGACGTTAATCCTGCTTCTTGCATATAGATCCTTTGCTGTAAACACCTCGAAAGCAGAAGTATATATAAAAACCTATTTACCTAGAAAAATCAATTTGTTGCGTTTAACTCTTTTTCTTTAAGTTGTCCACATGCAGCGCTAATATCTATCCCTTTTGAATCACGTATCGTACACAAAAGTCCATGATTTATAAGATACTCTTGAAATTTAACCATGTCCTCTCTGCTTGGACGTTTATATTCAGTTCCAGGATATGGGTTGAAATAGATGAGATTTACTTTTGCCTTGATCCCGCTTAGAAGTTTGACAAGTTTTTTCGCAGAGCCTATGTCATCATTTTTTTCTTTGATAACAAGATATTCAAACATAACACGTTTTCTTGTATCGATAGGAAAGCGTTTAACAGCGTCAATGATGGATGAGATATTATGTGCTTTATTCATAGGAATAAGTTCAGTCCTGAGTGCATCGTCGACTGCGTGAAGAGATATGGCTATATGCACGCCTAAATCCATCTCTCCAAGCTTGTCTATTTTATTACTTAGTCCACTTGTTGAAACAGTTTGGCGCTTTCCTGAGATAGCAAGACCTTCTTCATCTTGAAAGATTTTGATCGCCTGTGTAAGATTATCGAGATTATCAAGCGGTTCACCCATTCCCATATAAACTATGTTGACTCTGCGATTGTGTGCGTGGTTATTATCTTTTTTTACGGCTAATACTTGCGCTACGATCTCCCCAGCACTCAAGTCTCTTGTAAATCCACCTTTAGCAGTCAAACAAAAACTACAGCCAACTTTACAGCCAACTTGAGAGGAAACACAAACTGTATATTTTGCTTCTTGAATCAGCTTGCCGTCTTCGTAGATATCATCTTTCATCTTCAGCCAAACGGTTTCCATTGTTTTACCGTCTTGAAGTTCAAAAAGATATTTTATAGTTCCATCGGATGAGATCTCTTTTTTGGCAATTTTGAGTGGATTGATGACGTAGTTTTGTGAAAGTTCTTCACGCAAAGCTTTTGGGATATTTTGCATCTCATCAAAACTCTCTACATAATTGTGATATAGCCAGCCAAAGATTTGTTTTGCACGAAAAGCAGGTTTAACTTTTAAAGCGAGTTCTTCTTTAGTAAAATCCAAAAGAGAAGGTTTTAATTGTGTCATCTTTTTGTTAGTTCCTCTACTCTTTTCTTTACATGTAAGTCCAAAAGTTCTTTTGCTTTTTCATGGTTTTTCATAAAATCGTCGTGAGCGCTTTTGTTAGTATAGTTAGTGATACAAAATACTCCGCCCGCAGGTATATCAAACTCTTGTGCAACTTTAAGAACTGCAAAAAATTCCATATTTTCTATGCCTATGCCTAGACTTAAAAACTTTTTAGCAAGTTCTTCGTTTGTAGTAATATAGTTTGATGAGTTAACTATAATGTCTTGTTTGTTTGTAGTGTTAGTTGAAACTACATTATCCAAAGGCGTATATGCATCATCATTTAAAAATGCTAACTCTATGTTAGCGCTCGTTTTAGATTCTATAATATCAAATATATTTGCTTCACCATAACTTCCTGCAGTTCCTACAAAAAGTAAAAATTCAGGCTTGTCAAACAAACAAAGTCTCGTAAGATTGATAGTGCTTTCTATAAGACCTACGCCCATTGGAGTGGCAAAATCAAAAGTTTCGCTATTTCCTGCGCAGATTATCATAAGCGTACCGGTATATTATTGGCATGAAGATAATGTTTTAAGTCCATTATATCTATTTCCTTGTAGTGAAAAATACTTGCAGCAAGTGCTGCGTCTGCACCGTGTTCAAATGCTTCTTTAATGTGCTCCATAGTTCCAGCTCCACCGCTTGCGATGACGGGGACATTGACAGCCTTGCTAATTTGCTCAGTAATACTAAGCTCAAATCCTGCTTTTGTTCCATCTGTATCCATTGAAGTCAAAAGAATCTCTCCTGAACCTCTATCTACGACCTCTTTTGCCCATTCAACTGCATCTTTGCCCGTGTCTACACGCCCACCATTTAAAAAGACGTGATATTTATTGCCAATTTTTTTGACATCAATTGCAGTAACAATGCACTGAGAACCAAATCTTTTTGCGCCTTCGTCAATGAGTTCTGGGCGCTGTACAGCCGCTGAGTTCACACTGACTTTGTCACAACCGACATTTAAAAGTTTGTAGATGTCTTCAAGTTTACGTATTCCACCACCAACAGTAAGCGGGATGAAAATTTCACGAGCTACTTGAGCGACAATATCCACAATAGTATCGCGATTGTCAGATGAAGCAGTAATATCCAAAAATGTTAGCTCGTCCGCGCCCTCTTCATTATAACGGCGCGCCACTTCTACTGGATCTCCGGCATCTTTTAAACCGACGAAATTTACGCCCTTAACGACGCGTCCATCTTTAACATCAAGACAGGGAATAATACGTTTTGCAAAGTAGTCCATTGAAAGTGTTCTCTCTTTTATAAGTGCGATATTTTATCCATATTAATCTTATGCATAGATATAACAAACACAGATGAGGAAATAAACAGTTTCGTGTAATAATTTGAGTTCTAAAGATTGTTTATTGAGAGTTTAAATTCTATTATCTATTTATAAGACTAATTGATGTAAACTGCCATTTATGAATAATGAACGCGTAGCTGCCAAGAAAAAATATGGCCAGAACTTTTTAAAAGATGAGAGCGTTCTTAGAAAAATTGTCGAAGCGATGCCCAAGAGTGACAATAAGATTGTTGAGATTGGCCCTGGCTTAGGTGATTTAACTAAATTTTTAGTTAAGGTCAAAAGTGTAGAAGCTTTTGAGGTCGATACCGATTTATGTAAGAGACTAAATATCACATTTAAAGATGAGATCGCCACCAAGCGACTCCACATAAATTGTGGAGATGTTTTAGAAGCTTGGCAGAGCACGCTTATTGATGAGCCGTATGATCTAGTGGCAAATTTGCCCTATTATATCGCTACAAACATCATATTAAAAGCACTCGCAGATCCTATGTGTAAGTCTCTTTTAGTCATGGTCCAGCTTGAGGTCGCACAAAAATTTGTGGCTGAATCTGGAGATAAAGTTTTTAGCGGACTAAGCGTGATAACGCAGAGTGTAGGAACCGCTTCAATCGTCATTGAAGTTCCTCCAACTGCATTTGATCCTATGCCCAAGATAGATTCTGCTGTTATGCTTATACAAAAGCAAAGAGACAGAGGCGATAAAGCTTTTGAAGATATGTTAAAAGTTGCTTTTACGCAACCGAGAAAAACACTTCTTAAAAATCTTTCATCACACTATGAGAAGCAAAAACTTTTAGAGATCTTTGAAGACATGGATCTCTCTTTGACTATTCGACCTCATCAACTCCACACTGCGGACTATCACCAACTCTATAAAAAAATATAAGGAGTTTGGATGAACGAAGTTACAGAAAGTGCGCAGGTCGTAGACCTAGAGCAGAACAATACAAAACCAAACAATAATCAAAACAGAAGACCAAATAATAATCAAAACCGCAATAAAAATCCAAAGAGCAACCCAAATACTAACCCAAATAACCCTGCTCCGGCCCGTAATAGCAATCCAAATGCTAACACAAATACTAACCCTAACGCGACTAACAATCCTAACGCTGGCAATAACAAAAACCGTCGTCGTAACGCACCAGCTCCAATAGATACAGTACTAAAAGAGTTTGTCACAAAAAATCAAGAGGTGCATAAACAGCGTCTAAACCCTCACTATAAACTCAATCTCAATAGTATGGATAAAGTGCGTATAACTCCGCTTGGTGGACTTGGTGAGATCGGTGGAAACATCACTGTTTTTGAAACAGAAAAAGAAGCTATTATCATCGATGTTGGGATGAGTTTTCCTGATGAAGAGATGCATGGTGTAGATATCTTGGTTCCTGACTTTACATATCTAAGAGAAATCAAGAATAAAATCGTAGCGGTTATCATTACTCACGCTCACGAAGATCACATTGGTGCAATGCCATATCTTTACAAAGAGATGCAGTTTCCAATTTATGGAACTCCACTTCCTCTTGCGATGATCGGTAATAAATTTGACGAGCATCATTTAAAAGAGTTTAGAAAATATTTCAACCCTGTTGAAAAACGTAAAGTGTATAAAATAGGAAACGATTTTGAGATCGAGTGGATGCATATGACTCACTCTATCATCGACTCATCTTCTTTAGCAATCACTACGGCTGCTGGAACTATCATCCATACAGGTGACTTTAAGATAGATCATACGCCAATAGATGGTTATACAGCAGACTTACATCGTTTTGCATCTTATGGCGAAAAGGGTGTTTTATGTCTTTTAAGCGATTCTACAAACTCATATAATGTTCAGCCTACACCAAGTGAACTTACTGTTGCTCCAGGATTTGACCGTATATTTGCAAAGGCTGAAGGACGTATCATTATGTCTACATTTAGTTCAAATATCCACCGTGTGTATCAAGCGATCCAATATGGCGTAAAGTATGGACGTAAGGTGTGTGTTATCGGACGTTCAATGGAGAGAAATCTAGAAGTTTGTATGCAGTATGATTATGTCAAACTCCCTAAAAATATCTTTATTGATGCAGATGAGGCAAGTCGTATGAATGATAAGGATGTCCTTATCGTGACTACGGGTTCTCAAGGTGAGCCAAGCAGTGCGCTTTTTAGAATGTCTATCGGTGAACATAGACACATTAAGATCAAACCAACAGATCTTATCGTGCTTTCAGCGCGCGCAATTCCTGGAAATGAAGGCTCTATATCTACGATGCTAAACCACTTGCAACGTGCAGGTGCAAGAGTTTCAAATGATAAAGATATTCACGTTTCAGGACACGCAAGTATGGAAGAGCAAAAATTGATGCTTCGTCTTGTAAATCCTAAGTTCTTTTTACCGGTTCACGGGGAATATAACCATATTCTAAAACATAAAGAGACGGCTATCATGTGTGGCGTTCCTGAGAGAAATATCTTACTTATGAGCGATGGCGACTGTATCGAAGTTGGTCCGAAATTTATGCGTAAAGCAAAAACTGTTAAAACGGGTAAAACATATATTGATAACCAAAACAACCACCAAATAGAAGATGATATTGTTATGGATCGTCAGAAATTGGCTCAAGAGGGAATTGTTATGATTATCGCTCAAATCAATGAAAACAACTCTAAAATGATTGCAAAACCTCGTGTTACAACATTTGGACTTGTTGCAGATAAACAAGATAAAGCGTTCGCAACAGAGATGGAAGAGGTGCTAGAACATTTCCTTATCAATCTCAAAGAGGGACTTATCCAAAACCCAAGAGCGCTAGAAAATGACCTCCGCCAAGTGGTGAGAAAACATATCTACCGTAAAATGAAAAAATATCCGTTGATCGTTCCAACTGTCTTTATAATGTAAGGAAAAGCAATGGCAAATGAATTTGAAGAAGCTGTAAGAGTTATGATACAAAGTGTGGGCGAAGATCCAACGCGTGAGGGGCTGCTTAAGACTCCTGAGCGTGTTCGCAAAGCTTACGATTTTATCTATGGCGGTTATAAAGAAAATGCTGAGGAGATACTTTCCTCTGCTCTTTTTACAAGCTCAAATGATGAGATGGTTGTTATTAAAGATATAGAGCTTTACTCTACATGTGAACATCATCTTCTTCCTATCATTGGCCGTGCGCATGTCGCGTACATTCCAGATGGAAAAGTCGTTGGGCTTTCAAAAATCCCTCGCGTGGTCAATGTATTTTCTCGTCGTATGCAGATTCAAGAACAGTTGACCGAACAGATCGCAGATGCCATTATGAAGACTATCAAACCAAAAGGTGTGGCAGTCGTGATCCAAGCACGTCACATGTGTATGGAGATGCGCGGAGTTGAGAAGATAAACTCTACGACCACTTCAAGCGCGCTTCGCGGACTTTTTAAAAGTGATGAAAAGACTCGTGCAGAGTTCTTTTCTCTTATCAATGCACCGATTGGAACTCGTTACTAAAAGTGCTGACTTATGCCCTTTAAATCTCTCAAATCAAAACTCTCCTCCAAAAACTACTCCACCTCTTTTGGGGAGATCATCAAAATAAATGCCAATGTCATCACTGCAAGCGGCTTACATGTAAGCATCGGCGATATGGTACGCATCGTCTCAAACAACACCGAACTCGAAACGACTGGAATGGTTACAGAGATTGATGGCAACGTTTTTTTCATCACTCCATTTAGTTTTGTAGAAGGTTTTTGTTCAAAAGACAAGGTGTTTCAGGATTCCAATGGGATGAATATTCCTGTTGGAGATGATCTTTTAGGACGTGTTGTTGATCCTTTTATGCGCCCGATTGATGGCAAAGGACATATTAAATCCGATGGGCTTAATCCTATCATCAAATCACCTATTGAAGCGATGAAACGTGGAATGATTGATGAAGTGTTCAGTGTTGGAGTTAAGACGATAGATGGCTTTTTGACTTGCGGAAAAGGGCAAAAACTCGGCATTTTTGCAGGAAGCGGTGTTGGAAAATCAACGCTTATGGGAATGATCGTTCGAGGCGCACAGGCACCCATAAAAGTGGTCGCACTCATCGGCGAGCGCGGACGTGAGGTTCCCGAATTTATAGAGAAAAATCTTGGCGGAAACCTTGAAAACACGGTTATCATCGTCGCGACTTCGGATGATTCTCCGCTTATGCGTAAATATGGGGCATTTTCTGCGATGAGCGTGGCTGAGTATTTTAAAGAAAAAGGGCTTGATGTTCTTTTCATCATGGATTCCGTCACTCGTTTTGCGATGGCTCAGCGTGAAATCGGGCTTGCTTTGGGCGAACCGCCGACATCAAAAGGATATCCGCCTTCTTCTCTTACTCTGCTTCCTCAGTTGATGGAACGTGCGGGAAAAGAGGAAGGGAAAGGCTCTATAACTGCCTTTTTCACGGTACTTATCGAGGGTGATGATATGAGTGATCCAATCGCGGATCAGTCTCGTTCTATTTTGGATGGGCACATCATCCTCTCACGTGAACTCACCGACTTTGGGATTTATCCACCTATCAATATCTTAAACTCCGCATCAAGGGTTATGAGCGATATTATTAGCGAAGAGCATCTCAAAGCCGCTCAGCGTTTTCGCCGTTTGTATACTTTACTTCGTGAAAATGAAACACTTATTCGCATCGGCGCTTACACAAAAGGGACAGACAAAGAGTTAGATGAAGCGATCAATAAAAAAGAGGCGATGGAGCAGTTTATGAGTCAAAAATCAACACTTCAAACTGACTCTAAAGAAACAGTTGAAGAGTTGATAAACCTGATGAATTAGTGGTAAATATTATCGAGCATCAGCTGGATCGAAGTTTTTCCATTGAAAACATTTTTGCTCACCGTATAACTGCATGTAATCTTTTTATCTTCTGGAACTTCTAAAACTTGTCTAAAAGCTACGATCTCGATGGTCTGTCTATCATATGGTTTTAGGCGGATTCCAAGACGGCTATGCGATTTATCTGCTCCAAAAAGCTTTACATGTAAGAGTTCTGCATTGTTGATAAGAAATCTTGGACGTGGATTTCCCTCTCCGTAAGGCTCAAACTTTTCTAAAATATCTAGTAATTGAAAGTTGATAGCGTCGCCTTCAAGTTCACCCATAATAGCTTCTTTGGGAATGAAATCACTTGGATCAACTTTTTGCGCTTCTTTATTTATGGCTGATTTAAAAGCTTCTAAATTGCTTACATGTAAGCTAAGTCCAGCCGCCATTTTATGACCGCCAAACTTCTCTAAAAGCTCTTTTTGTGTATGAATAAGTGAAAAGATATCTACATCTCCTACACTTCTAGCACTCCCTTTTGCAATTCCCTCATGTATATTAAAAACAATTGCAGGTTTTTTAAATCTGCTGACAAGTCTTGAAGCCACAATCCCCACAACACCTTCGTGCCAGTTTTCTCCCGCGACTACGATGATCTTATCATTTTCGCTTACATGTAAGAGAGCATTTTCGGTTGTATCAGCTTCTGTGGATTTTCGTATATTGTTTAAGTCACCCAGAATTTCAAACTGTTTTGCCGCTTTTTCTATCGTTGCCGCTGTTAAAAACTCCAAAGCAATTGAAGCATCTTCAAGCCGTCCAGCGGAGTTGATGCGAGGCGCAATGGCAAAAGCAATATCTTCTGAAGAGATATTTTGTTTGTTTAAAAAATCTCGGATGATAATGGAAGAGGGACGCTGTGAATGCATCATCTGCTTGAGTCCCTCTTGCACAATGGCACGATTGACATCATAAAGTGGCATCACATCGGCGATGACCGCAAGAGCGACAAGATCGAGGTATTGTCTCATATCTAGTTCGAGTTTGAGCTCTTTTTTTACGGCTCCCAAAAGCAGCCAAGCCACTTGAGCTCCACAGATCTCTTTAAAAGGATAGGTACAATCAGAAAGTTTTGGATTCACAATGGCATACGCATCTGGAAGTTCTTTTGAGGGCGTATGATGATCAGTGATGATAAGGTCTATGCCTCTTTCTTTACAAATTTCAGCGGCTTCAACTGCTGTGATTCCATTATCTACTGTGAGGACAAGATCTGCGTCAACTCTTTGTAAAACATTTGCATTGATCCCATATCCATCACGAAATCTATTTGGGATGATGGCAGTGAGAGGATAATTTATTTCTCTAAAAAAAAGTACCATGATGGATGTAGAAGTGACTCCATCGACGTCATAGTCGCCAATAAGCGTGATATTTTCCTTGTTTATTATAGCTTTAGCGATGCGCATGGCTGCTTTTTGGGAGTTTTTTAAAAGGGCTGGAGAGGGAATATCTTTAAGTTTTTTATATCCATCCGTAAAACGACTTGCTAAAAGCTGATAAAGTTTATCAGCACTTAGAAGCGGAGTATTAGGAAATGTGCTCAAGGGTTGCTTTTACAAATGCTAAAATCGTAGGGTTTGGAGTTTGCAAGCGTGAAGTAAATTCTGGGTGAAACTGAACGCCCAAGAACCACGGATGACTTTGTATCTCTACGGTTTCTATAAGACCGTTTGACTCGCCTGTAACGATCATACCTGCATCTTCAAGCGCTTTTCTGTAGGTAGGATTTGCTTCATAACGGTGACGGTGACGCTCATAAATAGTTGTTTCACCATTGTATGCATTACGCAAGATCGAGCCCTCTTTTGTGTCACATGGATATTCTCCAAGGCGAAGTGTTCCGCCCATTGGAGAGACGTGAGTACGAAGTTGTGTACTTCCGCTTTGATCTAAAAAATTGTCTATAAGGTAGATCATCGGATATGGCGTATTTGGATCAAATTCAGTTGAGTTTGCACCTTCAAATCCAAGTACATTTCTTGCGTATTCTACAAGAGTGAGTTGCATACCAAGACAGATACCGAGGTAAGGGATTTTGTTGACACGTGCGTACTCGATCGCTTTGATCTTGCCCTCAATTCCACGATTACCAAAACCGCCGGCAACAAGGATAGAGTCACAATCAGCTAAAAGTTCCTCAGCGCCCTTTTCTTCTATCTCTTCACTGTCAACCCATACGATTTCTACGCGAGTATCAAGGTGTGCGCCTGAATGGATAAGAGATTCTGTTAAAGATTTGTACGCTTCTTTAAGCTGTAAGTATTTCCCTACAAAGCCAAGAACGATACGATTTTTTGGTTGAACAATCTTTTTAACTAAATCATCCCATTCTTCCATATCTGGATTGAGTTCACCAAGACCAAGCTCTTTTGAAATAGGTACGAGAATATTTTGTCTTAAAAATGACATTGGAACATCATAAATAGACGCCGCGTCAACTGCTTCGATAACGCTGTCTGTGTGAACGTCACAACTCATTGCTAGTTTTTTCTTAAATGTTTTAGGAAGCGCATTCTCACTTCTTGCAATGATCATGTGTGGAGTAATACCGATACGGCGAAGTTCTTGAACTGAGTGCTGAGTCGGTTTACTTTTTAGTTCTCCTGCAGCTTTGATGAACGGGATAAGTGCAACGTGAACAAAGAAAGTGCCCTCCACTTCATCATCATGTTTCATCTGACGGATCGCTTCCATAAACGGCAAGCCTTCGATATCTCCGACAGTTCCACCAAGCTCGACGATAAGGACATCTCTGCCCTCGCCCGCTTTTTTGATACGGTTAACGATTTCACCAACGATATGAGGAACGACTTGGATAGTCTGACCAAGATATCCGCCGCTTCTCTCGCGTTCGATAACTGAAAGGTAAACTTGACCTGTTGTGAAGTTACTTGATTTTAGAAATGAAGTATCTAAAAATCTTTCATAGTTTCCGATGTCAAGGTCAGTCTCAGCGCCATCTTTTGTAACAAAGACTTCACCATGTTCCAAAGGACTCATTGTCCCTGGATCGACGTTGATATATGGGTCTATTTTTAGCATTCCTACATTGATGTTGCAGTGCTTTAGTAGCGTTCCGATACTAGCCGCAGTAATACCTTTTCCAAGGGAACTTAAAACCCCTCCAGTTACAAAAATGTATTTTGTCATCACGTAAACCTCACTTAATAGATAATTGCGATTATAGTAAAAAATCTCTTAAAACTCTCTATGGAAGCGGTTTAAATAAATATTATGCTGATATAATTATTCCATTATTTTGGAGGTAGAATGCAAGACGTTATTTTATATATTACTATTGCTTTGGGTGTATCTACGGTGCTCAATATCATTTTAAAACACTATGGTATTTCTCAGATAATAGGCTACATACTTACCGGCACAATCATTAGCTACTCATTTGGGGTCAGAGCAAATGCAGATCATGATCTGCTAGATCAAATAGGCGAGTTTGGAATTGTCTTTTTGATGTTTACCATTGGTCTGGAGATCTCTTTGGCGAAGATGAACTCTATGAAACAGCTTATTTTTGGCAATGGCTTGATGCAGGTCGGTCTTACCTCTCTTGTACTCTATGCGATCTCTTTTTATTTTTTGCACTTAGAGTTTATGACATCTCTTATCATCGCATTTTCTTTTTCTATGTCCTCGACCGCAGTTGTTTTAACTTACTTAAAAAGCTCTAAAAACATTCATACCTCTTATGGACAGAGATCTACGGGGATTTTAATTTTTCAAGATATCGCTGTGATCCCGATTCTTATCCTGATCGGTATTTTGACAAATGACGGTGGAGAAAGTATTTCGACGATTGTCTTATACACTCTTTTTAGTGCCGTGGTTGTATTATTTTTGCTTTTCGTCGTTGGAAAGCGTATTATTACTTGGCTTCTTCAGTTCTCCGCGACAGCAGAATTGGATGAACTTTTTATGGGTTCTGTTTTATTCGCGGTGACAAGTGCCTCATTTTTGGCTCATTATATGGGATTTACTTATTCACTTGGTGCTTTTGTCGTAGGAATGGTTATTGCAGAGACAAAGTTTCACTATAAAGTTGAAGCAGATATCGCGCCTTTTAAAGATATGCTCTTAGGAACATTCTTTATTGTTGTAGGTTTGAAGATTAATATAGCTCTTTTTATAGATAACATTTTTCTCATTTTTGCTGTTTTTGCGGCAGTTTTATTGATAAAAATAATAGTGACTTTTTTAGCCATTAGAATTACATCAACGAATTCTATCTCTTTGAAAACTGCGCTTTCTCTTTCTCAAGTGGGAGAGTTCTCATTTGTCATCTTTGCTATCGCTTCTATGGGTGGGATTATTAAAGATGAGATGGCACAACTCCTTGTGTTAGTGGTTATCTTGTCTATGGTGGTGACACCATTTTTTATTGCAAAAGTGAGAGATATTTCAAGAATATTTTTTAAAGAAAATATGTCTATTCCTGAAGTGTCAAATCTTCCAGAGAGAAAAAATCATGTTATTGTTTGCGGGTACAACTCTGTCGGTAAAGCGGTTGCTCAGCACTTGGAACATTATGGATCAGATTATATTGTCGTAGATAACAATCCAAAATATGTAAAAGAAGCGATTCGTAATGGAGCAGAGGCGTATCTTGGAGATATGTCAAAACGTTCAATTCTAGAAGCGATACATGTAAAGGATTGTTCAATCGTAATTATTACCCTCGATAATGTAGATAAAAATCTTCTTATTTGTGAAGCCCTTGCAAAAAGCAGTAAACTCGCCAACGTGATTGTAAAAGTTGTGTCAGTTGAAGAAAGAGCAAAGTTTGAAGCTCTACATGTAGAGATGATAGTGGATTCAAAAGTGGAAGTGGCTAGAGTTTTAGTTGAAAGAGTTATGAGTTGTCAACTCAAAAAGGCGATTGGCTAAGAGGAGATTAATTTCCTCTTGAACCAGGTTTGATGGCTTCGCTCCCTAGTTTACACATCGGGCACTCATCTGGTGCGTACATAGCAAATATAAAATCTGCAAGTGCAAAAAATGGGATATCTTGAGGCAGTTTACAGTTTGATTTTGTTTCTATATCGCTGTGTTCACGTTTACAAAAACCGCGGTTTGCCAAAGCTGCAACACCTACGATCTTTCCGCCAAGTGATTCTACCACACGAGCTGCTTCCATAGCAGAGCCGCCTGTTGTTATGATATCTTCACACATAAGGACTCTTTCACCTTTATGCACTTCAAAACCACGACGGATACTCATCTCTCCATCGACGCGTTCGGCAAAGATATATCTACAGTCAAGCGCTTGAGCAAGAGCATATCCTGCAATCAAACCGCCAAGAGCAGGAGCACAGACAGTGTCTACTTCTAAGCCACTTTCTTTTATCTGTTTTGCAAGAGCAGTTGCTAGCATATTTGCAGTTTTAGGATCTTCCAAAACTTTTGCAGACTGAAGATAATACTCCGAGTGGTTTCCAGAGCTGAGTTTAAAATGCCCCTCGAGAAGAGCATTGGCATCCATATATATTTGTTTGACGTTCATGATTAAACCTTTAATATGTCGACTTCTTTATTTTTGAGAATATTATCTATCTCTGCAATGTTTTTGTCTGTAAGTTTTTGGATATTATCTTGTGCCGCTTTTGATTCATCAGCAGTGACTTCTTTGTCTTTTTCATGTTTTTTTATCTTGTCGTTTGCAGCACGTCTATCATTTCTTACCGCTACTTTTGCATTTTCGCCATAAACTTTCATATGTTTCACGCTCTCTTGACGCTGTTCCACTGTCATAGGCGGGAAAAAGAGTTTAATAACAACTCCATCATTGTTTGGATTTACACCAATATTTGCTTTTGAAATAGCACTGTCGATGAGTTGTAGAAGATTTTTCTCCCAAGGATTTACAACGATAGTTGTCGCATCTGTCGCAAGTACTGAACCAACTTGGTCAAGTGGAGTCATCGTTCCATAATAGTCTATTCTAATATTGTCTAAAACTTGTGTCGTTACCTTACCAGTACGAAGCATTTTAAAATCGTGCATTAAGTGCTCGATGCTTTTTTTCATTTTAGTTTCACATTCATTAAATATTTCGTCTAACATTGTTGTCCCTTTAAGAAGATAATTGACTAGGTAGTCTGATGAATAAAATTGTAGCAGAATTGGTTTTAAAGAAAAGTTTAGTGCAAGAGAAAATCTCGCACTTATTTAGAAGTATTGTTCTCTTTTGTTGTGTTGTTTTCAAGTGGTGCAGCCATAGGCGCTTGCACAATATTGCTTGGAGTCAAGCTGTCCACTACTGATGCACTTTTTGCTTGAGAGTATAAATAACCAAGCGCAATAGTGTTTAAAAGAAAAAGAAAACCTATAGTAAAAGTCGCTTTTGCTAAAAAGCTTCCTGGTCCTTTTGCACCAAAAACAGACTCATTTGAGCCACTATAAGCGCCAAGTCCTATACTAGAACTTTTTTGTAAAAGTACAACGATAACGATTGCAACAACAAGCACAATCTGAACAATAAGCAAAAAGCTTGTAGTCATATAAAATCCTCTGCTATCTTTGGCTTACACCCAAAGGGCACTTCGCATGTAAGACCTGATAGAATATAAAAAGTTGCGAATTATATCCAAATAACTCCCAGATGCAAAACCTAAAGTTACAATAGGCTATAATCAGCTCAATTTTACACAAAGAGTATAGTATGAAAACACTCAAAACTTTATCGATTTTGTTGGTATTGCTTTTAGGAGCTTTTGTATCTTATCGCTTCATAATAAGCCCAAAACAGGAAGCTGCACAAACAAAAGATGCCAAACCTCTCATCGCTCTAAGCACGTATGCTCTTTATGATGCGGCGAAAAATGTTGCAGGTGAGAGTATGGATTGTTTTTGTATCTTGCCTTATGGCGTTGATGTTCATAGTTTTGAACCGACTCCAAAGATCATGGCGAAAGTTCATGACGCGAAGCTTGTCGTTTACAGCGGTGCGGGACTTCAGCCTTGGGCACACACCTTTGAAGATCAAAAAAATGGTTTGGATATGAGCCGTTATATGAAGCTTTTAGATGCATCAGCAACAGAGGAAGATGAACATCATCATGATTCAGATTTTGATCCGCACTATTGGTTTGATATAGATAATATGATTATTGTTACCAATATCTTTAAAGAGAAATTCATTAAAATATCACCTCAAAATCGAGACATGTATGAAGAAAATGCAGAAAACTACATAGCAAAGCTTCATGAACTCGATAGACTTTATAAAGAAAAGCTTTCTGCATGTAAGGGTGATACGATCGTTGTGGAGCACAATGCATTTTCCTATTTGGCTACAAAATATAATTTTAATGTCGAGTCAATCAGCGGACTTTCTCCCGATGCAGAACCTAGCGCGAAGGTTATGGGAAGTATCATAAGCAGTGTAAAAACAAAAAATATCAATACCATCTTTTTTGAATCTTTTGCAAGCGATAAGGTCATAAAAGCGATAGCGACAGATGCACATGTGAAAGTAGATGTACTTGATCCTTTGGCAAATATTACAAAGAAAGAATCTGAAAATGGTAGTAGTTATTACTCGTTGATGCTCGATAATTTAGGAAAGATAGTTAAAGCTAGAGAGTGTCAATGAAATTTGCACTGCCTATCTTTGATGTTGCATCACTAAGTTTACAAATCAACTCTCAAGTGATTTTAGACTCCCTTTCACTAAAGATTTTTCCAGGTGAATATGATGCCATCATTGGTCCAAACGGCGGAGGCAAAACTACACTTATCCGTTTACTCTTAGGACTTGAAAAGCCAACTAGTGGAACAATCAAGATATTTGGTAAAAGTATTGCTGAGTTTAAAGAATGGCATAAAATCGGTTATGTTCCACAGCGTGCTTCACATGTAGATGCCGCTTTTCCTGCAACTGTTTTGGATGTAGTGAAAATGGGCAGAACAGCCAAAAGAGGTTTTTTTGCAAGATACAGCGCTGAAGATGCCGCTTGTGTGGAAGATGCTATAAGAAAAATGGATGTGCTAGATATCAAAGATAAGATGATAGGCACACTTTCAGGCGGACAAAGACAAAGAGTGATGATAGCTCGAGCACTTGCTTCAAAACCGGAAGTCCTTATTCTCGATGAACCAAATACTGGCGTTGATGTTGCTTCTCAGCAGAGATTTTATGAACTTTTGCGTAAACTCAATCGGGATGAAAAGCTGACTATTATCTTTATAACACACGATATCGGAGTGATTGCCGATGATATTCAAAGACTTTTTACAGTAAACCGTAAACTCCTTACATGTAACAATCCAAAAGAAGCGATAAGCTGTGAAGATATGAGCAGACTTTATGGTGTTGATGCCCATTTACTGAGTAATCATCACCATCACCACTAAAGGCGAGAGAGATGTTTGAATACGATTTTATGCAAAGAGCATTTTTAGCCGGATTTATTATAGCAACACTTGCTTCCATTAGTGGTTCTTTTGTGGTTTTAAAACGCTATTCTATGATGACAGAAACCTTGGCACACTCTGCTCTTGTAGGTGTTGCTGTCGGCCTCTTTGCGGGACTTTCTCCTCTTTGGATGGCAGTTATTATGGCAATCTTTAGCGCGTGGCTTATAGAGTATTTGAGAAGTTCGTTTCATCTCTATTCAGATGCGATCCTAGCCATCTTCCTCTCAGGCGGATTAGCCCTCGCTATCATCATCGTCTCCCTTGGAGGCGCATTTAACAACTCTTTGTTCAGCTATCTTTTTGGTTCTATCTTGGCTGTGAATGAGGATGATCTTGTTACGATGGGTATCTTTGGCTCTATCTCACTTGTTTTATTGCTCGGCTTTTCCAAAGAGCTTTTCTTTATCGCTTATGATGAAGAGGTGGCTCGCACGAGCGGCATTAAAGTCAAGATGCTCAATTATCTTCTTGTGACCGTTGTGGCAGTGATTATTGCTCTTTCTATTAGAGTTGTGGGTACTTTGCTTATTGGCGCACTTATGGTGATCCCAAGTATCGCAGCGCTTCAGTATCGACAGGGATTTTTAAAGACAGTGCTTATCTCTTTAGCTTTTGCTCTCTCTTCAGTGGCCATTGGTATGACACTTTCTTACTACTATTCACTTCCATCAGGGGCAACAATAGTTATGTGTGTTATCGGATTTTTTATTATATCATTGGTTGTAAATAAGCGATGAGTGTCAATCAAGAGTTTTCCAAATATGCACATAAATATCAGCAACTCAACCAGATTCAAGCTGAGGTAGCAAAAAAGCTTATAAGTGCCCTTACATGTAAGCCAAAAAAAGTTTTAGATTTAGGTTGTGGAAGCGGCGCTATCTATAACCTTATAGATTGGGAAATAGAAAAGTTTGTCGGAGTTGATTTTTCATCCAATATGCTTTCACTTCATCCAGAAGCACAAAACGTTACATGTAGGCTAGGTGATTTTAACGATAAAGAGCTTTTTGAAGAGTTATTAAAAGAAGAGTTTGATTACATCATTTCCGCTTCAGCACTTCAATGGGCAGATGATCTCTCAAGAATTTTCTCTGATATCGCAAGATTTGATCTGCCATTTTCTTTGGCAATCTTTACTTCTGGTACATTTGCAACGCTTAATAAGACAGCAGGCATAAATTCGATTATTCCCTCATATGAAACACTCAAAGAACTTGCAGAAAAACACTTACATGCGAAGTGCCCTATGGGTGTAAGCGTAGAAAAGATTACTTACTCTTTAGAGTTTGAAAATACAAGAGAAATGTTTCGTTATATTAAAAGAAGTGGAGTGAGCGGCGGACGTAATCTGCTTACATATAAGCAAACAAAAAAGCTTATGGATGAGTATCCTCTAAACTATCTGGAGTTCGAAGTCGTTTATATAAACTCTTTCTCCAAAGCGTAGAGAGAATAGCGTATATGTTTGAAGTTTTCAGAAAGTTCTGCATCAACTAGTTTGTAAATCTCTTCAAGTACACGAGATGATTCTTGAGCACGTTTAAAGTTTGCGGTAATAATACTTTGTAGCGTTTCTCTTTTCATTTCAGAAGCAGTTGACTTGCGTAAGACATCATTGATGCTGTCTCTTCCATCAAGAAGTGGTTTCATATCATCTATTTTAGCTAAGTGGCGAAGTTCTTTGAGTTGCAGTGAGAGCTCTTTGTTGTTTTCTTTATATCTTGCGATATCTTCCACGACGCGGATTCCTTCTTTTAAGCGGTTAAGATTAGCATCACACACCCGAAAAAGTTCGGGTGTAAGAGTGTTGTTAGTCATCTTTTGAACCAAAGATACCAAAGAGTTGAAGTAATGTGATAAATAGATTGAAGAAATCTAAGTATAAAGCAATCGCTCCATCCATTGGTGTTTCATAAGCTCCATTGATGACGTTTTGAGTGTCAAATATAACCATCACACTTATAATAAGTAAAAACGCCGCTTGAATCACTAAGAAGATCATTGGGCTTTTGATAAAAAACACATTGATCAGTGAAAACGTGATGATGACAAAAAAAGCTATCATCAAGGGTTTTGCAAAAGTTGTAAAATCTTTCGTCGTCTTAATAGCAAAGAAACTGAGTGCTCCAAAAAGAGCAGAAGTCATTAAAAATGCATTTGCAACTAAGGCTCCACCGCCATTCATATGAAGTATATGGCTAAGTAAAGGAGTGATGATAACTCCACTTGCGAATGTGAAAGCAAAAAGAGCGATCATATTGATCCCAGGTTTATTTTTTACCATATTAAGACCGAACATTCCAAAAAGCATCCAAGGTATAGCAATAAACCAATAGTTTGCCGCTACAACTCCAGCAAAAGGAATTCCGACATATGCTCCCACAGCTGCAGCAAGCATAGAAGCTGCAAAAAGTTTATATGTCTCTTTTACAAAAGAAACCGTTTGCGCTTCAGTGCGACGCGCAGTATCAAAACCGAATGAAGTAGATCTTGCATAATCTCTATCATATAATCCCATTTAAATCTCCTACCGACATATACTATAGTATATAGTTTGTTGTGTATACGTCGTTTATAAACATTAATTTAATGCAATATAGTGAACAGATAGTTAATGAGGAGTAAAAATTCCTATATAGTAGTAGAGAAATTATACAAAATAGGTAATAAATGAATTCTTTTAAAGAAATTACATAATTCTTTCCAAAACCCCTTGACATTGATTTCAAATTTTCCTATAATTCCCGTCCACAAACGATGAGACCTAAAGTTTAGGCCTTGACAGACGAGAGTTTGACTAGTTTGAGATCATTGAAAACTAAGCAAGTAGATAACGAGATAACTAACGAAAGTTAGATTGTTTTTAAGTTTACTTA
>JBBRBK010000001.1:0-102594 GCA_038205935.1 Campylobacterales bacterium | reverse complement strand
GATAGAGACAACCGTTGGGAAAGAGTGAAAGCTGGATTTGATGCTATTGTCCATGCAACACCAAAAAGTGATTATAGTGTTGAGGACTATATAGAAAACTCATATGCAAATAACATTACGGATGAGTTTATCGAGCCTACGGCGTTTGATGGGTATGAAGGTTTTATGGAAGGGGATAGTGTCTTAACTATCAACTTTAGAAGTGACAGGATGCGAGAACTAGCCACTGCGATTGGCGATAAAGATTTTGATAGATTTGAAACAAAACATATTCCAATCAATTTGGCAACGATTACTGAGTATGATAAAAGTTTTGCCTATCCTGTTCTTTTTAGAAAAGATTCTCCAAAAAACACTCTTGCTGAAGTGATTTCAGCAAATGGGCTTCGTCAGTTACACACAGCAGAAACAGAAAAATACGCGCATGTGACTTTCTTCTTAAATGGTGGAATTGATGAGCCATGTTTAAATGAAACGCGCGTTTTGATTCCAAGTCCAAATGTAAGAACCTATGACATGCAACCACAGATGAGTGCTCCTGCTGTTGGAGATGCTGTAGTTCAGGCTATGGAAGATGATTATGATTTCGTTGTTGTTAACTTTGCAAACGGTGATATGGTGGGACACACTGGTAATTTTGAAGCGGCAATAAAAGCGGTAGAAACAGTGGATGAGCAACTCGGGCGTATTGTGACAAAAGCCAAAGAGAAAGATTATGCATTAGTGATTACCTCTGATCATGGAAATTGTGAAGAGATGAAAGATGTTAGAGGTAATGTGCTTACAAATCATACAGTTGGAAAAGTTTGGTGTTTTGTGATGGCCGAGGGTGTTACAAAAGTTGATCCAGGCGGACTCAACAACATAGCTCCGACAGTTTTAAAACTGATGGAATTAGAAGTGCCAGCAGAGATGGATCACGCATTGATTTAATGTCAAAGAGACTTAGTTCTGACTCCAAAGGAGTCAAGCTTCAGTCGCCTCAGCGGCGTAAGCGAAAAGAAAGGGACTTTGTTCCTTTCTTGGACTATTAGAAATGGAGGGTTTCCTTCATTTTTATGAAATAAAAATTAAGGAAAATTATGATGAAATTTAGTGGAAAAAATGTTTTAGTTACGGGGGCAAGTCGTGGAATCGGTGCGGAGATTGCAAAAGTTTTAGCAAGTTATGGACTTAAAGTTTGGATTAATTATAGAAGTGGAGCCGCAGAAGCTGATGCCATCAAAGAGCAAATAGAAGCTAATGGCGGAGTTGCTGCCGTGATTGGTTTTGATGTAAGTGATGAAGAAGCATTTGTAGATGCGATCAAAACTATCGTGGACGCTGATGGAGAGCTTGCATATCTTGTCAACAATGCCGGAATCACAAATGATAAGCTTGCTCTTCGCATGAAAGTAGAAGATTTTATGAGCGTTATTAATGCAAATCTTACTTCTACATTTATTGGATGCCGTGAAGCGATGAAAGTGATGAGAAAGAAAAAATTTGGCTCAATCGTCAATATCTCTTCAATCGTAGGCGAAACAGGAAACGGCGGACAGACAAATTACGCGGCAAGTAAAGGCGGCGTAATAGCGATGACAAAAAGTTTTGCAATAGAATCAGCGTCAAGCGGGATTCGTTACAATTCTATTACTCCAGGTTTCATCGCAACTGAGATGACTGAGGTTTTAAGTGATGAGGTGAAAGGTTCATTTACATCAAAAATCCCTATGGGGCGTTTTGGACATGCAAAAGAAGTCGCTGAAGCAACGGCATTTTTACTCTCAGACCATTCAAGTTATATCACAGGTGAAACGCTTAAAGTAAACGGCGGAATGAATATGGCATAAAGAGTTTCTACTCTTTACATGTAAGAACTAAATAGAGGAATTTTTATGACTATTAAATATGCAGGTCCAAAAGCGATCATCTCACATACTGGTATCTGTTTTGATACAAATAAAGAAGATAAATATGTTTATCTTGATATTGCCGCGCAGCTTTTAGAAGCGTTGGATCATGAATATATAGAAGATAAGACCTATACGCATATTTTAGAAAAACATCTTAGTAATGATGAAATTATGACTATCTTGAAAAAAAGATGTTCAAATTTTGATAAGCTCATCAATGCGACAGATCATGAAGCTGAGGATTTACTTGATGAAGATTTGCAAAGAGCACATACCAACAGACTCTTAAATGATGTAGAAAAAGAGGTATTAGAAAAAAATATCTCTATTATGCATGATTACATGGTGCAACGTTCCATAAATAAAAGTATGTATTATTGTGTTGTAGCACTTTTGGCTGATATTGCAGCTAAAGATCATATTGATAAAATCATTCTTCCAATGCAGCAAAACTATGTTCATGTTCTTCATTCTTTGCAAGGTACTTTGATCAAAGAAAAAAAGCCTATAGACACAGATATGTCTATAGATGAAAAAGACAAAAAACTTTATGTGACTTTAAAAGTTATAAATATAGTGCAATAATAAAGTTACTTCTCTCTCATTTTTTCCATCTTTTGTTTTTCCAGCATGGCTCTTTTGATCTCTACACTTGAGCCTTTTGATATATTACCGTTGATAACTACAAAAGAGAGTATATACAAAAATGAGAAAAATCCGATAAGTACACTTATAACGTAGACATTCATAAATTTTTTGATTGTTTGCTTCATTCTTATCTCCTTGTTCATACGGAATATATTATTATAAAAACTTATTAATAAGCTTCTAAAGAATATCCTTGAAAAAAATAACTAAGGAGTATTTATGTATACTACTTTGTTAAAATATATTATTTAGGTACGATCATATTATGAATCTCTTTTTTCGTCTTTTTTTACTTTCTTATATCATCTTCTTAAACGCTTTTGCAAGTGAGCCCACAAACAAGGTTACTTTACAGCTAAAATGGTTCAGTTCATTTCAGTTTGCCGGCTATTATATGGCGCTGGATAAAGGTTTTTATAAAGAAGCTGGACTAGATGTGAGCATTTTGGAGCGTAATGCTCAAAAAAATAATATTATGCAGGTCGTTAACGGAGAAGCTACTTATGGAGTGGCTGATTCGGCTCTTTTGCTTTACAGAGCAGATGGGAAGCCTGTGAAAGTTATGGCATCTATCTTTCAGCATTCACCGCTTATTTTTATTGCACACAAAGATTCTAAGATTTTTAGTCCTTATGAATTCAAAGGAAAAAGAATTTCTTATGAACCGGGATTAGATGATTCACCATTGCTTGCTATGATGAATGATGCTGGTATTAAAAGATCTGATTATGCGCTGGTACCTCACGATTTTACTGCTCAAGCATTTATTGATGGAAAAGTTGACATGATGAGCGCATATTTGAGTGATCAGCCTTTTTTAATGCAAGAAAAACATATTCCAATTACGATTATTAATCCTTTAAACTACGGTGTGGATTTTTATGGAGATAATCTTTTTGCGACAGACCAAGAACTTGCATCAAATCCAGAACGTGCAAAGAAATTTTTACAAGCTTCGATTCGTGGATGGCATTATGCACTAGAACATGAAGATGAGACAATCGCAGTTTTACGCAGTAAATACGGCGCAAAAAGCTCAGTTGAGCATTTAAAACATGAAGCTGAAGTCACACGCAATATGATGCTGCCGACATTGGTGGATATTGGCTATACCAACAAGGAGCGTTTTTATCGTATAGGTGAGATTTATCGTACCTTAGGCAAAGTCAATCAGGCTGATATGGATAGAGCACTTAAAGATTTTATATGGAATCCAAATGAAAAACAAAAGGTTGATGTACGATATTTGTATGTAGTTCTTACTTTACTATTGTTTATCATTACGTTTACGCTTCTTCTTGCTATCACTAAACGCAAGTTACAGTCAATGGTTGCTAGAAAAACGAAGGCTCTTGTTGAACAACAAAGTATGACAGATAAATATGTCATTATGATATCAACGGATTTGAAAAATAATATTACTGACGCAAGTACTGCCTTTTGTGACCTTTTTGGATATACAAAATTAGAGCTTATGGGAAAGAAAATTGAGACAGTCTATAATTTAGACACAGCATCATTTTATCAAGAGATTATGAGTCAGCTTGATGAACACAAAAAGTGGTCTGGCGAGATCAGAAATGCTGATAAAGAAAAAAATATTTATTGGTTATTTGCAAATATTGAAGCTATATTTGATGAGCTTGGTTTGGTTAAAGGATATCGCGCAATTCAGCAAAATATAACTGATAAAAAATTTGCTCAAAAACTTTCGATTACAGATACTTTAACTGAATTATACAATCGAAGCTACCTCAATACAAAGCTACATGCAGAGGTAAATCTTTTTCATAGATACAATACTCCGATGGGTATTATAATGATTGATATTGATTATTTTAAAGATGTGAATGATACATATGGACATCTTGTGGGAGATAGTGTCCTTGTTGAGTTTGCAGAAATACTCAGAGTGAACGTTCGAATAACAGATATTGTTGGTAGATGGGGAGGCGAAGAATTCGTGATAATTTGTCCATCAAATACTCTGCGTCAGGTGGCTGAATTAGCAGAAAAACTACGCCTTATTGTAGAATCATATACTTTTAATAAAGTGGGCAAAAAAACAGCTAGTTTTGGAGTAGGAATGATACACAATAATGAGGATGAAATGGACTTAATACGACGAATCGATGATGCCCTGTACGAAGCAAAAAGGCTTGGCCGAAATAGAGTTGTAAAAGCCTAGAAAATTTACGTAAATTGCTCAAATAGTTAGTTTTTTAAGTTATGTGTGTTACAATTCCAAGATTTTATACTTAAAAATAGGAGCTATGATGGCACTAATCGATGATATTAAAGAGGTTGTTGTAGAACAATTAAGCGTTAATCCAGATGAAGTAAAAGAGGATTCAAAATTCGTTGAAGATTTAGGGGCAGATAGCCTAGATGTTGTTGAATTAGTTATGGCTCTTGAAGAGAAATTTGATATTGAAATCCCTGATGATGAAGCGGAAAAAATTCAAACTGTTAAAGATGTAATGAACTACATAGAAAGCAAATAATTGCAATTTGAGGCCTCAGTGCCTCAATCCATAAGGTACTTTTAGATCTATTTTTATTACAAAGATATGTCTAAGAATATTGAAACAACAGAAAATATAGGAGTAGGAAATATGAGAAGAGTCGTAGTAACTGGGATAGGGATGATAAATTCACTAGGCAATGACAAAGAAACTTCATTTAAGGCTATGTGTGATGGTGAATGTGGGATAGATACTATTACTATATTTGATCCAACTGATTACTCTGTCAAAATCGCTGGGGAAGTAAAAGGTTTTGATCCTGAAACAGTTATGGACGCAAAAGAAGTTAAAAAAGCTGATAGATTCATTCATCTTGGATTGAAAGCCGCACAAGAAGCTATGGCGGATGCAAAACTTGAAGATGATATAGACCATGAACGTTTTGGTGTATGTGCTGCTTCAGGTATTGGTGGTCTTCCTGCGATTGAAAAAAACTCTATTATTATTGAGACAAAAGGTCCTCGTCGTATTTCTCCATTTTTTATTCCCTCAGCGCTTGTAAATATGCTTGGTGGTTTTGTATCAATTGCTCATAATCTCAAAGGTCCAAACCTTTCGTCTGTGACTGCATGTGCTGCTGGTACTCATGCTATTGCTGAAGCTTGTAAGACAATTATGTGTAATGGCGCTGAGCGCATGCTAGTTGTTGCAGCTGAGTCTGCCATAATAGGCGCAGGTGTTGGCGGTTTTGCTGCTATGAAGGCTCTTTCTACAAGAAATGATGATCCAAAACATGCTTCTCGTCCTTTTGATGCTGGACGTGATGGTTTTGTTATGGGAGAGGGCGCTGGAGCACTCGTATTAGAAGAGTACGAATCAGCACTTGCTCGTGGTGCTCATATCTACGCTGAAGTTATTGGTTTTGGTGAAAGTGGTGATGCAAGTCACATTACAACTCCAAGTCTAGATGGTCCACTTCGTGCGATGAAAGCTGCATATAAAATGGCAGGTTCACCAAAACTTGACTATGTCAATGCACATGGAACAAGTACGGCGATTAACGATAAAAATGAAACAGCGGCATTAAAAGAACTTCTTGGAGGCAAAGAAAATTGTCCTCCTATGAGTTCGATTAAAGGTCAAATTGGTCACTGTTTAGGTGCTGCTGGTGGTATAGAAGCTGTTACATGTTTGATGGCTATGCGTGATAGTATTATTCCTCCGACTATCAACTATGAACTACCTGATGAAAATTGTGATCTTGATTATGTTCCAAATAAAGCGCGCACAGCTGAATTAAATGTTGTTATGAGTAACTCATTTGGTTTTGGTGGGACAAACGGCGTTGTCATTTTCAAAAAAATCTAAGGACCATATTTGGCAACATATCTTGATTTTGAACAAAAAATAAAACAAATACAGGAAGATATTGTGAGTGCAGAAATGCGTCGTGATATCCAAGCTGTTGAAATATTAAAAGTGGACCTTGATAAAGAGGTCGCTAAAACGTATAAAAATCTTTCTCCTTTTCAAAAGCTTCAACTTGCACGCCATCAAGATCGTCCATACGCTATTGATTATATCAATGTCTTGATGCATGATCATTATGAAATACATGGCGATCGTCATTTTAGAGATGATGCTGCAATCGTTTGCTATCTTGGATATATCGGTGAAGAAAAAGTTATGGTTATTGGTGAGCAAAAAGGGCGCGGGACTAAAAATAAACTCAAACGCAATTTTGGTATGCCAAATCCTGAAGGCTACCGTAAAGCACTTCGCGCTGCGCAGATGGCTGAAAAATTTCATATTCCAGTATTGATGCTTATCGACACTCCGGGTGCATATCCTGGACTTGGTGCTGAAGAAAGAAATCAAAGTGAAGCGATAGCAAGAAACTTACTTGAACTTTCAAAACTCAATACTCAAACAGTCTCTGTAGTTATTGGAGAGGGTGGAAGTGGTGGAGCTTTGGCAATTGGTGTTGCAGATAGACTTGCTATGATGCGCTACTCTGTGTTTAGTGTTATCTCACCTGAGGGATGTTCAGCTATTTTGTGGAATGACCCGACAAAAGTGGAAACAGCAACAAAAGCACTTAGAATTACGAGTGAAGATCTTAAAGAGCTCAATCTTATAGATGATGTTATTGATGAGCCTCTTATCGGTGCTCATCGTGATAAAGAAGGTGCTGCGGCTGCTATAGGCGAGTACTTTTTAAATCAATTAAAACACTTGCGCACTTTGAGTGATGAAGAGAGAATGACACAGCGCTACAATAAACTTGTAAGTGTAGGTGAATTTTCGGAGTAGATCTACTCCTCTTCATCCACTTTTAAGAGAGGATCAAACTTTGGTCTTTTCAATCTTCTTTCATTTTTTGAAAAATTTATCAGTTCTTCGGCAGTATTTACATTTCCACCAACTAAATCCAAAGATTTTGTAAATAATTTCGCAGTTGTTATGGCATCTGAAAGAGCTCTATGATGTGTTGCGTCTTTATGAAGGTCTAAAAGATCATTCAAATATGAAAGACCATATCGGTAAGATTCTATGGTTCTCTCAGCCAGATTAATACTACACAAATGACGATTTAAAATAGGACTTAAACCCGTTTTTTCCATCATAGAAGAGACAAACTTAAAATCAAATTTGACATCATGCGCTACAAAGACAGTATCACCCAAAAATATTTTAAAATCCTGCATGACATGTTTTAAAGAGGGTGCATTTTTTGTATCCTCAACAGAGATGCCTGTGATCTCAGAAATATGACGATTAATCTCTTCGCAGTGAACTAAACTTTCGAATGTATCGATGACCTCACCATTTAAAATCTTTACAGCACCAATCTCAATGATCTGATGTTTATCTGTTTTTGAACCATTTGTTTCTACATCTACTATAGAAAATACGGTATCTTTAATCGGTAAAAACTTTGTAGCATAATAATAAAGAGCATTAAATCGGATGATATCAAGTCCCTGCGCGCGCCACATTTCTAATGTAAACTCTATATCTTCATTCTTGAGTTGAGATTTTATAATGTCATAAGAGAGACCACAAGTGGATAGTTTGGATAAACTTTTTTTATCAAGGATAAAGTTAGTGAGCATTTTTTACAAACTCGTTTACTTTTTGATAGTCTTTTTTTCCTTGAGATTTTTCAACACCACTGCTGACATCAACTCCATAAAAGCCATATTTTTTAAGTTCTGCAACATTGGAAGGTTCTAAACCACCAGCTAAAATAATTTTTGAACAATCAATATCTTCAAACCACTCAATATTGATACGTTTTCCAGCTCCGCCATAGCTTTGGCAATGCGCGTCGATAAGCCTGTATTCATCGCTATATTTTAAAATATCCTCTTTTGATTGTGCGCGTACGACTTTAATATAAGGAGTTTTGAGTGAAGTGTAAAGCCCCTCATCTGCATCAAAATGGATCTGAGCTAAAGTAGCCTTTACATGTAAGCATATTTCATCGATTGAGGCAGCATCTTCATTGACAAAAAGTGCGACTTTTTCTATAAATGGAGGAAGTTTTTTGATGATCTCTTTTGCATCTTCTTTATTAATATATCTTGGAGACTCTTCGTAAAATACAAAGCCTAAAGCATCCGCACCAGCATTAATTGCCGCCATTGCATCTTCATAAGAGGTAATGCCACAGATTTTTGTTCTCATACGTGTAGACTGTCTATTGCGTCTTTGAATGAGCCATGTTTAAAAACATAACTTCCCGCAACACATACATCAACTCCAGCATCTCGAAGCATCTCTATATTTTCGTTCGTTACACCACCATCAATTTCGATAAGACAGTTTGGATTTATGGCATCTCTGAGCTCTTTTAAACGTTTTATTTTTTTAACAACGTTTGGAATAAAGCTCTGCCCTCCAAATCCAGGATTGACACTCATAACTAAAACCATATCAAGATCTTCGATAAGATATTCGATAGCTTCAGGTGGCGTATGAGGATTTAAAACGATGGCTGGTTTGATACCGAGTGATCTAATCTTTTGGATAAGTCTATGAGGATTTTTTTCCTCTTCTATATGAAAAGAGATGTACCCAGGTTTTAATGGCGCGAAAAGTTCAACAAAGAAGGTATTGTTTTGTACCATAAGATGGATATCTAAAGGCTTTGTAGCTGCTTTTGCGATAGCAGAAACTACAACAGGCCCGAGTGTAAGATTGGGAACAAAATGTCCGTCCATCACATCAACGTGAACTAGATCACATCCAGCTTCACATATCGCCTTTACATCACGTGCAAGATTACCAAAATCAGCTGAGAGTACGCTAGGAGCTACAAGCATAAATCGCCCTTTATATTTTTTTGAAATTTTATCAAAACTCTCTACTGTAAAAGCTTAGAAGAGTTTTTATAACTACCTTGTAAGAAAAAATGTAAAGTTATCATCATTAAAACTCATATCTACTTGTACCCCTTTTTTTGATGAAGCAACATCCAAGAGGCTCTCAGCAGTTGCATAAGTACGTGGTAGAGTGATATCTACACTAATCTTTTTTTCTGAGAGCAAAGTTTTTGTACGTCCGCCGATAATGTTGACAAACTCTGCTAATGCATCTAAAATCTGATTTACATCATCTGTTTCTTCTCCAATAAGAAGTGCACAACTTTTTTTAGCCACTTCTCTAGGAAATATAAGAATAATCATACCATCGATATCGCCATAAAAGCCTATAGAACTTGCCATTTTCTCCTCTATATTTTCAATAATTAATGTTTGCATATTTGCTGATTTTTTAACAGCTTTTGCATTTGTCATCATCTCTATTGTTGAAACAGTAGCATCAATAAACTCTGAAAGTTCTTGCACTATGGTTTTAGTGAGTGAACGTTTGTTCTTAACAACAGCGACACTGCTTCCACCGAGTTCTTCAAGGAGATCTTTGTCTTTTAGTATATCATCCATATTTTCAAAAAACATTAAACCGGAATCTTCAAGCTCATTTTTGAAGGCAACAGGTGTTTTTTCAAAGGTCATACCGACAAAACAGATTGTCGCATTATATTCTGCAGCAGAAGAAGAAAGTTTGGCTAAAAAGTTTACTGCATGAACATTCATGGAGATCACTTTATATGCATCAAATATAAAAAGTCTAAAACCTACATTGAGAGAATTTGTATGGTATGCGATATTGAAAGTGTCGCTAATTTCTGCATCTAAAAAGCCTGAAACTGTATAGATGATGGCATTTCCGGTGACGCGAGTAGCAACTTTTTGTCCCATAAGTCCAAGTTGTGTGTTTTCTATTATTGCATAATAGGTATCTTCATGCATAGATTTTTCATCAAACTCCTCTTTTGTTTGAGCAATGATGGGATTGTGCCCATGGTCATAGAGTTCGATTGCTAGTGCCGAACGTTGTGAAGGATCAGAACTATATAAAAGAACAGTTTTATCTTTTACATTATAAGAAGATGAAAAAAGTTCTGCAATTTTTGAGGTTTTAAAGAGCGAAAAAGAAAGAGTGTCTTTATAGTAAGTCGTAATCGCTTCATATTTTTTTTGGTCATAGTCACAAATACCTATGGAAATATGGTTCTTTGTTCGAATTCGAAGTAATAGTTTTACAAAAACGTCTAAACCGTTTAGATTAAAGAAGATCACTTTCTTGAGTGAGACTAAAAGCATATCTACTTTTAAATGTTCAGTCGCGTTTATATCCTCTATCGTAAGATAAGAAGGCGCATTATTTCCATCTAAAAATCCTTGCGGATAAAATATTCCAATTCCATCTTTTACGACTGCTCTCATGATTGTACTTCCATTAATTGCATAAAATCTTCATAAATATCCATCACATACTCAGTGTTAAACTCTACAAAATCGTTGAGTCCTGCTTCGATAAACTGTGATTTTGAAAGTTCATAAAAGAGTAAGAGGTGCATCCATTTGCCTAGTTTATTGAGATCTTCATCTGCTGAGGGTTTGATGCCAGATGAAGCTAAAAGAATAGTCCCAACAGATTCTGGCATCTGCCAGACTTTGGAGATATACTTTGATATATCAAAAAGATCAAGCTTTGTGAGTCGTTTGAGTATAGTATTATAATCGAGATTTTTTGCACTTCGCAGTAGTTGTACATTTTCTATATTATCTTTAAAGAGTGCTTCACAGATAATGATGCTTGAGGGCAAGAGTGTGATTGCACTTTCTATATCTTTATCATCAACACCAAGATGAAGAAGGATGTTATGCCAGTTTCTACTGAGATCTGCTTGTAAATCATAAAAAAGATGCTGATTCATTTTAAATAAAACCCATTTTTTTGGTGATAAAAGAGTGAGCAAATAGTTATATAAAGACTGTTTAGCCGCATTGGCACCTAGAATACTAAAGATTTGCGGTAGTTCAGTAATCTCATTTCTAAAACCATATATAGGTCGGTTGACAAGAGTTTTAAGATAAGCTTTAAGAGCCAAATCCTCTTCCGCTATTTTTGCGGCTTTATTCAGATCCCCAGCATTTACATGTAAGATAGTTTGATTTAAAATAGCAGGTGTAGGTGGAATTTTTTTGATGTATTCTTTGATATCTTCAGGTGTAACCATTATTGTTCCAATCTATGTTATTACAAACGATTTTATCTCTTTGCAGTTTAATAGATAATTAAAAGCAATAAAATATCCTCTTAAGTTGTAGTTTTGTTTTGGTTGGCTATAATTCGCAACTTAAATTTTTGTACAAGGGAGCCTAGATATGGCAAGAAGATGTGCTATCAGTGGCAAAGGCCCAATGAGTGGAAATAATGTTTCTCATGCAAAAAACAGAACTAAACGTCGTTTTTTACCAAACTTGAGAGTTGTTCGTGTTACATTGGAAGATGGAACAACGAAAAAAATTAAAATTTCTGCAAAAGAGCTTCGCACACTAAAGAAAAACTCGTAAGTATTGGGGATTTTAATCCCTGATCTTTTGTAAAACTCTTTTCGAGAGTTTTACCACTTCTGTAACAATTTCTCCACACATTTTATTATATAATACTCTGCAAAACAATATAGGAAAATAATAATGTATACTTTAAATAGAATTGACACTGGTGTTTGCGCAGCCGATGGATTTTTTGCTGATGGAATCAGTGCTGGTTTAAAAGCCAATGATGCCTTAGATATGGCGTTTATCTATAGCGACACAGTTTGTGATATTGCTTCAACTTTTACAACAAACAAGATGACAGCTGCTCCGATTCGTCATTTTAAAAACAAGGGCGATTTCAAAACAAACTTTGTGATGATAAACTCTAAAAATGCAAATGCGATGACAGGCCCCAAAGGGATCTCTGATATTGACGAGATTTTAGAAGCTTTAGAGATTGATGGACTTGTCAATCCAGTGATGAGTTCCACGGGTGTTATCGGTGTGAGAATTCCAAAAGAGAAGATCATCGCAGGTGCAAAAAAGTTTGATTTGACAAAAAGAGAACCGCAAAACGCAAGTAAAGCGATTATGACAACAGATGGTTTTTCAAAAACTATCGCTTTTGAAGTTGTGCTAGAAGATGGAAGTAAATTCCATATAGGCGCGATGGCAAAGGGTGCTGGGATGATCAACCCCGCGATGGCAACGATGCTTTGTTTTATCACAACGGATGCAGATATTCCTCATAACAAGATGCAAAAGATACTTGATAAAACGGTCAAAACGACTTTTAATGCCATAAGCGTCGATGGAGATACATCTACAAACGACACGGTTATGCTTTTTGCAAACAAAAAAAGTGGAGTTTTTCATAAAAAAGCGTTCAAAGAGGCTTTACATGAAGTGATGAAATTTTTAGCTTTAGAGATGGTTCGTGATGGCGAAGGTGCTACAAAAGTTGTTACTTATAATATTACGGGCGCAAAAAATGATGAGGAAGCTGAAAAGGTCGCAAAAGCACTATCTGATTCTCTTTTGGTGAAAACTGCACTTTACGGTGAAGATCCAAACTGGGGACGTATCGCTTCTACTGTGGGAGCAAGCGGCGTTACATGTAAGGAAGAAACTCTCAAAATATCTTTCAATAATCTGTGTGTCTATGACAAAGGCGAGATCTATTTTGACAAAGTTATGGAAGTAGATGCCGCGGCAATTATGAAGCTTCCAAATTTCACTATCAGCTGTGATCTTGGAATAAATGATGGAAGTTTTACTGCGTACGGCTGTGATCTTGGATATGAGTATGTGAAGATCAATGCGGATTATAGGACGTAATTAAGTTTCCATACTTTTTTCTTCGCAAAAAAGTACCAAAAAGCTCTTGCAACGGCTTCGAGCTTGCCTTTGGCAAGTTCCCAAGAAATTTCTTCTAAATCTCTAAAAATCCAAAACTCAGCTTCGCTTCAAACAGATGAATTTTCTTAACGAAATTTAAAAGAAATTTCTTGGCTCTGCAGATGTTGCAACTGACGCAATGGTTGTTTCGGCGATAGGTGTCACTTTGGATTTTAGCTTTTTTGACCGAGTGGAGTCGTTAGGAAAATGCAACTGTTTGAGAGAACATAGTGAACGAGTTTTGCATTTTTAGACATAGCGACCGAAACAAAGCGTGAAGAAATCCAACTGCTGACACGAGCTTTTTTGCATACTTTTTTTGCGGAAAAAAAAGTATGAGAGAAGTCATATAAAAAAATAATGCAAGAATACTTTATACTATTTTTGGCAAATGCCATTTGTATTTATAAGCCACAAGTCTTAGTGCGATGGAAAATATTGCTACTAAGAGGATACTTGTATGATTTAAAAAACCGCTTACATGTAAGAGTAGTAAAAGCACGGAAACTATCACTGAAATAGAGCCGTAAAAGTCACTTATGAGAATGGCTGGGACTTGGTTGATGAGGATATCTCTTATCACGCCTCCGCCCATTGCTGTGATAAAACTAAGTATGATCACTCCAAAAAAATTATATTCTGCGTTTATGGCTAAAAGTGCTCCTGTGATACTAAAAGCTACAAGTCCAATGGTATCACTGATGACAAATAGCCATCTTTTTTCTATGCTGTCATATTTATGAATTTTTAATAGAAGAGCAAAAAATATTACGGTAAAAAGTGCCGTTGCAGGATAGAGTGTTTTAAAAGCAAATGGAGTGACGCTGAGAATCGTATCTCGCACGATTCCTCCACCCAAAGCAGTAAGTGATGCGGCGATAATGAGACCTAAGATATCAAGGTGATTTCTAGCCCCTACTAAAAAGCCGCTTATAGTAAAAGCAATAATTCCAAGGATATCGACTAAGATAAGCGGGTCAAGTTGCGGCATCTAGACTCTGTAATCCTCTTTAAATTTAACATATCGTGAAGCCGATGCATAAAGTTCTTTGACTTCATCATCGTTTAGCTCTTTGATGAGTTTTGCGGGGCTTCCCATGATCAGTGAACGCGGAGGAAAAACTTTGTTTTTTGTGACGAGACTGCCAGCTCCTACAATCGATTCTTTGCCGATAACTGCGCCATCTAAAATAGTGGCGCTCATACCGATAAGACAAGCGTTTTCAATGGTACACCCATGAAGCATAACGCGGTGACCGATAGTGACATCACTTCCGATGATCGTCGGATTGCCATCACTTTTATCCTCTTTTTTATAATGCGTTACATGTACCATACTTAAATCTTGGATATTTGTACGATCTCCGATAGTGATATAGTGAACATCGCCGCGTACGACGCATCCAAACCAGATGGAACAATCTTCGCCGATAGAAACATCACCGATAACATCAGCAGAGGGTGCTATCCAAGTTTTTTCACCTAAAGTCGGCACAATATTTTTAAATTTATGCACCATTATGAATCCTTCAAAAGTCTTTCTGCGAGTTGTTGCACATAGTTTGGGGACTCTTTTTTCAATGCTTTGTGCATTTTTATCATATGATCTTCAATTATTTTATGATTATTGATTGCTTTTTGATCTTCTTCTATTTTCACTTTATGGTAACTTCCATCGCTATGAAGTTCATGAGAAAGTGTGTTGTCACTGCATTGGAGTTGTAAGATTTGTAGCAATCTTTCTGCACTTTCTTTATCATCAATTCCTGTTAAAAGTTCGATGCGTCTCATAAGATTACGAGGCATCCAATCTGCACTTGAGATGAAAATATGTGGCGCAGTGCTTTTAAAATAGAATATTCTCGCATGTTCAAGATATTTTCCAATAATAGAAGTAACTCTGATATTATCACTGATACCTTCAATTCCGGGTTTTAAACAACAAACACCACGGATAATAAGCTCTATTTTTACACCTGCCTGACTTGCTTTATACAGTGCGCGAATTACGTCATCATCCACTAAAGAGTTCATTTTTGCTATGATCTCTCCCTCTTTGCCTTTTCTTGTTTCATTGGCGATGAGCGATAAAAGTTTTGGTTTTATCTGCGCTGGAGCCATGTAAAGTTTTTCTAACTTCCCTTTTTTACTAAAACCAGTAAGAAAGTGAAAAAATCTTGTAAGGTCATTTGTAATTTCATCTTTGCTTGTAAGATAACTAATATCTGTATAGATTTTTGCTGTACTTTGGTTGTAATTCCCAGTACCTAAATGCGCATACTGTTTGAGTTTACCATTCGTTCGTCTTGTGATGAGTGTCGCTTTTGCATGAACTTTAAATCCGAAGATTCCGTAAATAACATGCGCACCAGCTTTTTCAAGTGCTTTTGCCCAGATAAGATTATTTTCTTCATCAAATCTTGCTTTGAGCTCGACCATAACAGTAACTTGTTTTCCAGCTTCTGCGGCACTCATAAGTGCTTGAACTATTGGTGATTGCGGGCCAGCACGATAAAGTGTCATTTTGATTGTTACCACATCAGGATCTTTTGCCGCAGTTTGGATCATGCGTACGATAGGCTCAAAACTTTCATATGGATGATAAAGCGTCACATCTTGCGCATCTAAAATAGAGAAAATATTTTCATTTGAACTCAGTGGCGGTAAGAGTTTTGGATTGAAAGGCTCATTTAAAAGGTGTGCAAAATCCTTATTTCCTACTATTTGCCATAAAGAGGAAAGATTTAAAATTGTATGAAATGTATAGATATCGTGTTTAAAAACATTGATATGGCTATTGAAAAAATCTATGATCTCATGATCAGCGTTGTAACCAACTTCAAGCCTTACTATTTCCCCTTTTTTACGAAGTTTGAGTCCCTCTTCAAGAATTTCCAAAAAGTCATCTGCTTCCTCTTCTTCGATGGCGATATCTGCATTTCTTGTGATACGAAACGGCACACTTTTTAAAAGCTGATAGCCTGGAAAAATATCTTCGATATGCTCGGCCACGACATCTTCTACCGGCACATAAGTTCCCTCAGCAATTTGTACAAATCTCGATAAAACACGAGGAACACGAACAATTCCAAAGCGCTCAACGCTCAAGTCATCTTTGTCTAAAAGCTTGACGATGATTCCAAAACTAAGATTGTTTAGGTGAGGAAAAGGGTGAGTTGCATCCACTGCAATAGGGATGATGATTGGGTAGATTCCCTCAAAAAACTTTTTAGTGACTATTTTCTTTTCAGTGATATTAAGCTCTTTGTATTGTTTAACAAAGATACCTTCTTGCTCTAAAGATTTAAAAATATCAGTCATACAAAACTCTACTACTTGTTGCTCTTGGTGTAGGTACTGTCTGATATCCATAAGTTGTTGAAGCGGAGTCAAACGGTCCGCACCTGAAACGATAACGCCGGCGCTAAAAAGTTTTTTAAGTCCTGCCACACGAATCATATAAAACTCATCAAGATTTGTGCCATAGATTGCAAGGAATTTCAATCTCTCCAATAGTGGAAGAGATGCATCTTGCGCTTGTTTTAAAACTCTTGTGTTAAACTGGAGCCAAGAAAGCTCACGATTGTTATATAAACTTGGATCTTTTAAATTTACTATCATAATAAACCATCATAAATTGAATTTTAATTATTATATCCAAGAGATTGTTACAAAATGGTTATGATTCTCATTTAGGGATCTCCTTTATGATAGAATTGTAAAAAAGGAATTTTATGAGTTTGTTTCAAATATTAATGATCGCTATGGCTGCATTCTTTTCATTTAAGGTTTATCAACATATTCAAACTCTCGAAGATGAAAAGACAGAGCCAAAAAAAGATAATAGATCCCAGAATGGTTTTTCGCCTTTTGATCCAGAAGCACTTGCCATCAAAGCAGATGAAGCTTTTGAGGACGGCGATCTTAAAAAAGCGTTTGCACTCTTAGATGAAGCAAATGTAAAAGGTCCAAACAATGCCGAAGTACTTGGTAAATTAGGCTATATTTCTGCAAAAGAAGAGAGAGATAACGAAGCGATCTCTTATTATCAAGAAGCTTTACATGTAGATAAAAATAATGATATTTTTTATAATGCACTTGCTTCTTTGTATCGAAAAGGGAAAGAGTTTAACAAGGCAGAAGAAAACTACAAAGAAGCTTTGCAAATAGATGCCGCTTATGATGTGACGTATTATAATTATGCAAATTTACTTGTTGATATGCAACGCTTTGCAGAGGCGCTTGCGATGTATGAAAAAGCGCTTGAGATAAATCCAGAGTTTACAGAAGCGAAAATAGAGATGAATAATATAAAGGATAAAATTTGAGTAGTGAACAGAAAAAATTAGCGGTTTTAATAGATGCGGATAATTCTCAGCCAAAAATAATAGAAGGTCTTTTAGATGAGATTGCAAACTATGGAGTAGCGAGCGTAAAGAGGATTTATGGCGACTGGACAGATACAAAGCTCAAAGGCTGGAAAAATCTTTTGTTAGAGCACGGCATCCATCCGATGCAGCAGTTTGCCTATACAACGGGGAAAAATGCCACAGATACGGCCATGATCATTGATGCAATGGATCTTTTGTATTCTGATAAATTTGATGGCTTTTGTATCGTGTCTAGTGACAGTGATTTTACACGTTTAGCTTCAAGACTTCGAGAAAGTGGGCTTACTGTATATGGTTTTGGAGAGAAAAAAACACCAAAATCTTTTGTAAGTGCTTGTGATAAATTTATTTTTACTGAAAATCTTAGAGATGAAACAATTAGTGAAATTGACAGTAAAAATATTAAACCAAAAGAGGTAAAAGAAAATCCAAAAGATATCTCGAAAGACATTTCAAAAGATATACGTCTGCTTGCAATTCTTCGAAATGCGGTTGATGATACATCTGATTATACAGGATGGTCTTACCTCGGTTCAGTCGGGCAAAAAATCGCAAATAAAATACCCGAATTTGATTCTCGTAATTATGGATTTAAAAAGCTTGTAGATTTGATGGAAAGTACAAATATGTTTGAGTTTAAAAAAGAGGATGCCGGATATAAGACAAAATCTGTCTATGTGCGCTGTATACGATCGAGGAACTAACTGTGAAGATTATAGATATATATAATTATTTAGATGAGATATCGCCTTTTGCCTTACAAGAAAAGTGGGATAATTCCGGTCTTTTACTTGGAGATCTGAGCGAAGATGTTGAGCGGGTTTATCTCAGCATCGATGTCGATGAAAAACTTTTAGATTCCATAGAAGAAAACTCACTTTTGATTACGCACCATCCAATTATTTTTGGAGGATTGAAGCAGTTACAATTTAATCAATATCCGGCGCATCTTATAAGAAAAATGGTTCAAAAAAATATCTCAAATATTGCCATGCATACAAATTTTGACCAAACACATCTCAATGAGTATGTTGCGACAAAAATATTGGGATTAAAAATAGTAAAAAAAGAGGGTTTTGTAGCGTATATGGAAGTGGATGAAACTTTTGATGATTTTGCGAAAAAAATAGCAAAAGCATTTGATCTCTTACATGTAAGGTGTGTCAAGGTTCACGAAAATATTAAAACTGTAGCGCTTACAACTGGCTCAGGCACATCTTTGATGCGCTCGATTGAAGCAGATTGCTTTTTAACAGGTGATATAAAATACCACGATGCCATGGAAGCAAAAACGATAAATCTCTCAATGATAGACATCGGCCATTATGAAAGTGAGCAGTTTTTTGGAGAAATTTTAAAAACATATTTGGAAAATTTAGGATTAGCGGTTATAATTTCACAATCAAAAAACCCTTTCACGTATATATAGGGAACTTGTCGCACCGAATCCAAAAAGGAAATAGATGAACAAACATTTAAAACAACTAATCGATCTTTCAGAAGTTGACAAAGAAATAGATGCGTTTGAACCTCAAATAGATGAGGCAAACTACAAATATGAGGCGACTCTTGCAACAAGAGATGCGCTTGATGGCGAAATCTCATCAATAGAAGATGAGATCAAAAATGAAGAGTTGAAAAAGCATAAAAATGAACTTCATTTGGCAGAACTTTCTGCAAAACTTGAAGATAACAAGAGAAAATCTTCAGAGATCAAAACTGAACGTGAGATGAAATCACTTCAACTAGAAGAAGAGATTGCAAAAGAACAAGTGACTTTCGCAAATGAAGAGATCGCACGTTTAGATAAACTTGTTTCCGCAAAAAAAGTAAAATTAGAAGAAATGAGTGCTAGAAAAGTTGAAATTGATGCAAATCTTACAACGATCAAAGCAGATGTAGATGTTAAACTCGGAAATATAGAAACGGCTCGCCGTAGTGTTTTTGCGAAAAAAGAGAAACTTGTTGGTGAGATGAACCAAAAAGGCTTAGCTTTTTATCAAAAAATTCGTCGCTGGGCTAAAAATACAACAGCAGTTGAACTTAAAGATCAAGCATGTATGGGTTGTTATATGCATGTAAATGATAAAGTTTTTGCAGATGTTATTAAAGGCGAAGAGATCGTCACTTGTCCACATTGTGGTCGTATATTATATATGGCGCAAGGCGAAGAAGCGTAGGCTTGAAGCCATTTTCCCTTCTCTATTATATTTTAAGCACAGTGCTATATATTATGGCACTGCCGCTTTTAATCTCTTTATCTTTCAAGCAAAAATATCGGGAATCTATTCCAGCAAGATTTTTTCTTTTTCATAATCCACGATTTAAAAGTAGTAACGGTATCTGGTTTCATGTCTGCTCTCTTGGTGAAGCTAGAGCATTAAAACCGATTATTGAAGGTTTAGATACAGATGATATTAAGATCACGACGGTCACTCATACTGGTCACAATGAAGCAAAAAAGTATGGTGTCGATCTAAGATACCTTCCTTTTGAGATATTTTTGCCTTTTTGGACAAAACCTCAAAAACTTCTTGTTGTTTTGGAAGCTGAATTTTGGTACATGTTGTTGGCTGTGATGTCTGCGCGCGGTGCAAAAGTCATCCTTTTAAATGCCCGTATTTCGGATAAAAGCGTAAAAAAGTATATGAAAATGGGGTGGTTTTATAGAAGATTACTCTCTTATGTAGATGTTGTCTTTTGTCAAAGCGAGATTGACGCTTACCGTTTTGAAACATTGGGCGCAAAAAATATTGAGATTATTGGTAATATCAAACTTGCACAAGAGATAAAAGAGAGTAAAATTTATACTAAACCTTCTGGGTTAACAATAGTTGCTGCAAGTACGCATGAAGGCGAAGAGAAGCTGATTCTTGAAGGCTATAAAGAGTATATTATAGAGAACAAAGCAAAGTTGATAATCGTACCACGTCATCCAGAACGATTTGATTTGGTATTTAAGTTACTACATGAATTTTGTGAAAAGAATGGCTTGCATGTAAGCCGTTTTAGTGAAGATAAAACACTATCGACAGATGTAGTTTTGGTCGATATAATGGGCGAGCTTAATAATATCTATAAGATTAGCGACATCGCTATTTTAGGCGGTGCATTTAGAGTTGATGTTGGTGGACACAATCCGCTTGAGCCTGCTCATTTTGGATGTAAGATTATAACCGGCAAACATTTTCACGATCAAAAAGAGCTATTTAAATACGTACATCATGTACAATACATTGAAAATAATGAAGTGTGTCAAGCACTTGAAGATGCACAAATTCTTCCTCCCTCAAAAGTGGATGAGAAGATTAATTTGGACAGAGTAATAAACTATATTAGGAACAGTTAATGGAAAAAGATAAAGCATATAAAGTTTTAGCACTACAAGAGGGAATCTCAAATAATGAGGCAAAATCTCTTATAGACAGAGGTCTTGTGTATGCGGGCAATAAAAAAGTGATGATTGCACGCGGAGATATAGACTCTAAGACAAATTTTAAAGTTGAAAAAGTTGAAAAGATAAAACCTATCTTTCAAAACAATGATATTATTGTTGTTGACAAACCAGCATTTGTAAACTCTGATGAGGTTGAACGACAGTTTAAAGATGCAAAACTACTTCATAGACTTGATCGTGAGACAAGTGGGGTTTTGATGCTTGTAAAAAATGAAGAATTCAGAGAAAAAGCTATCAAAGAGTTTAAGAATGATAATGTTTATAAAGAGTACGTTGCTTGGATAGATGGTATTTTGGTTGAAAGTGTTGATATTGACAAACCAATCATCACAGAAAAAAAGAGCAACAAAGCTTACTCAAAAGTCTCTAAAAAAGGAAAACCAGCTCGTACGGAAGTAACGCCTGAGATCGTAAACGGTAAAAAAACAAAGGTAAAATGTGTGATCCATCATGGACGCACGCACCAGATACGTGTACACCTTAAAAGCATCGATTTTCCAATTATTGGTGATGAGCAATACGGTGGTAGAAGATATAAACGCGTGATGCTACATGCAAAAAAAGTTGTGCTTTTGGGTATGACTTTCGAAGCGCCTGAGCCTACAGCATTTAAGCACTTCGAATCTTAAATTTGCTCTTTTAAGCAGGGTTTAGCTAGAATTAAACCCATAATATTCATTTTATTTAGGAAGTTTTTATGTTTGATACATTAACCGAATCGTTTACAACAGCAATAAGAAAAATACGTTTTCATGATGATGAAAAATCGCTGATAAAAGCAACAGCAGAATTAAAAAAAGCACTTTTAAAAGCTGACGTAAATTACAAAGTCGTTAAAGACCTTATTTTTGATGTAGAGCTCAAAACAAAAGCAAAAGGGATCGGGAAAGATCAATTCCTTGATGCTCTTCGAGAAACATTGTATTCCATATTGGAAGTTGGTGGTAAAAAAGGTTTTATTTTTGCACCAAATCCGCCGACGGTTATCTTGATGACAGGTTTGCAGGGTTCTGGTAAAACAACGACAACGGGAAAACTCGCTTATTATTTAAAACAAAAAAAGAAGAAAGTTCTTGTTGTCGCAGCCGATTTACAGCGTTTAGCGGCAGTTGAACAACTTCGCCAAATTACTGCACAGGTAGAAGTAGAACTCTTTGAAGATGAAGCAACAAAAAATCCAGTGGATGTTGTAAAAGCGGCATTAAAATATGCTGATACAAAACTTTTTGATGTAGTTCTCATAGATACTGCCGGCCGTTTGGCAATCGATGAAGAGTTGATGCGTGAGCTTCATGAAGTCAAAAAAGTCGCCAATCCTGATGAAATCTTTTATGTTGCAGACTCTTTAACAGGGCAGGATTCTGTAAAAACTGCGATATCTTTTAAAGAACAGATTGGTATTGATGGCGTGATTCTTAGTAAATATGATGGAGATTCTAAAGGCGGTGTCGCACTTGGTCTTTCCTCTCAAGTACAAGTTCCACTTCGTTTCATTGGTAGTGGTGAGAAGATGGAAGATCTTGAAGTCTTTATCCCAGAGAGAATTGTTAACCGTTTGATGGGTCTTGGAGATATCGAAGGTTTGGCTGAAAAAACAGCAAATATCATTGATGCAAAACAAGCCAGAGAGATGACGAAAAAGATCAGAAAAGGTGAGTTTAACTTTAATGACTTTTTAGGTCAGATGGAAAGCATGAAAAAGATGGGAAGTATGAAATCCATCATGGGAATGATTCCGGGAATGTCTGGCATGAGTAACGCTTTAAAAGATTTTGATTTAGAGAATTCATATGAACTTAAGCAGATTAAAGCGATGGTTTCTTCTATGACGCTAAAAGAGCGTGAAGATCCGGAACTATTAAATAATTCTCGTAAAGAAAGAATTGCTAAGGGCTGTGGGCTTTCTCAGGTAGAAGTCAATCGTATCTTGAAGCAGTTCAAAAATGCAGGGAAGATGGCAAAAAAATTCTCAGGTGTTAAGGGGATGAAAGATCTGCAAAATATGGTAAGTCAGATGGGCGGACCGGGAAGCGTAAACTCTTTAAGAAGATAAGCTTTACATTTGGAAGAATTTTTACTATAATTCGCCCATCGTTTTGGCTCTCAAAATAATCCCTCTGTGATTGTGAGCTGTGTATAACGCCAAAAGGCGGCAAGAGGCAACATAAAACTTTCATAATTTTATTTTGCGACATTTCCCCTATACTTTATTATTCTAAGGAAAAAACATGACAACAATCAGACTAACTCGTATGGGTCGTAACAAAAAACCATTTTACCGTATCGCGGTAACAGATTCTCGCAAACGTAGAGATGGTGGTTGGATAGAACTCATCGGTTACTATAACCCAATGGGTGAAGTAAAAGTACTAAAAGTTGATGAAGAACGTCTTGACTACTGGTTAAGCGTTGGTGCTACTATGAGTAGCCGTGTTAAAAAGATTACTGGTAAGTAATCATGATAACAGACTTCGTCGCTGAATTTGCCCGTTTAATAGCAACACATCCTGATGAGATTAGGGTAGAATCAACAATAAGCGACGACTTAGTCGAAATAATCCTTTATGCAAATCAAGTTGACGTTGGCAAGTTGATAGGTAAAGAGGGCAAGATGATTGGTGCAATCAAGACAGTGATCTCTGGCTGTAAAGCTAAAGATGGCAAAAGTTATAGAATCAATGTCGAACCAATCCGATAATAAACTTCTTCACATCGCTACAATCGGCAAAGCTGTCGGTTTGTTCGGTGATATGAAACTTCACATTAAAAGCGATTTCCCAGAACAGTTTAAAAAAGGTGCAAAATTTTTTATCAGTAAAAAACGCACTATTGAACTTTCCTCTGTCGATTTCGAACGCTCTCTTATAAAAATAGTCGGTGTCAATAATCCAGAAGATGCAAAGCGTCTCACTAATGAAAAAATCTATACAAGTTATGAAGATACAAGAGAAAATGTTGATCTTAAAGATGGACAGTATTTTTATTTTGATATTGAAAATTGTAAAGTATATGAAAATGGTGTTTTGCTTGGTATCGTTGATGAAGTTGATCGCATTGGACCAACGGATTATTTGGAAGTTATTACAGATCAGGCATTTGTAGATAAAAAACTCTCAAAAACATTCTTAATTCCTTATCAAGATCGCTTTGTTCTTTCTGTAGATGTTGATAAAAAAATTATCGAAGTCAAGGGCGCAATCGATATCCTCGAAGCTTCTTAAACAAAGGAAAAATATGCGTTTTACCTTTGTTACTCTCTTTTCAAATCTTATAGATGGCTATTTTCAAGACTCTATCCTTTCACGTGCCATTGATAAAAATCTTTTTGATATTCATTATGTAAATCCTAGAGATTTTAGCACCTCAAAACATCATAAAGTGGATGATACCGCTTTTGGTGGGGGTGCAGGAATGCTTATGAGTCCTCAGCCACTTTTTGATACATTGCAGAGTATCAGAGATGAAGATGCGGATGCATATATCATCTTTGCAACTCCTGTTGCAAAAAGCTTTGTGCAAAACGATGCAAAACGCCTTGCTCATAAAAAGCACATAGTTTTTGTAAGCGGCAGGTATGAAGGAATTGACGAGAGAGTAATAGAAGAGTTTGCAGATGAAGTTTTTAGCATCGGAGATTACATACTTACAGGCGGAGAATTACCCTCTCTTGTAATGTGTGATGCAATTGTAAGAAATATTGATGGAGTACTTGGCAATAGTGAATCTTTGGAGATTGAAAGCTTTGAGAGCGAACTGCTTGAAGCTCCATCTTTCACTAAGCCGCAAATTTATAATGAAAAAGATATCCCATCAGAATTTTTAAAGGGAAATCATAGTAAAATTCGCTCACTAAAATCTGCTTTATCAGAATGCAAGACTTCTTTCTTTCGTCCAGAGAAGCATTTAAAGCACAATACAAGGAAATCTTATGAGAAATAAGTACATAGAAAATTTTGAAAAAGCACAACTAGCTGAGAAAAATGTTCCAGAATTTCGTGCTGGTGATACAGTTCGTTTAGCGGTCTCTATTAAAGAGGGTGAAAAAGTTCGTATCCAGAACTACGAAGGTGTTTGTATATCAATTCGTGGCGAAGGCACTGGTAGAACTATCACAGTTCGTAAAATTGGCGCAAATAGTATTGGTATTGAGAGAATCTTCCCACTTTATACTGATAGTATTAATGAAATCACAGTTATTCGTCGTGGTCGTGTACGTCGTGCAAAACTGTTTTATCTTCGTGACCTTGCTGGTAAAAAAGCTCGTATTCAAGAACTTAGAAGAAAATAATTCTTCTAAGTCTCCACTTTTTCTCAATCTCTTTTCAACACTCCCCACTATAATTAGGTCGTTACAAAATATTCCAATAATTTACTTAGGAAAAATAATAATGATAAAAACGATATTTTTTGCCCTTTTATTTACAACTTTTGCTTATGCTAAAACACCTTTTACATTAACTGGAATTAAAGAACTTTATCCTGTTGTGGAGATTAGTGCAGATAATGTGCCGCAAACGTATGTAGCTATCATTAAGCAAAAGCTTATTAAAAAAGTTGAAGCGTTAGGGATTAATACGAAGAACTTTTCAGATAGATCTATTGCCGTCTTAATAAGCGGATTTTCTATCGGTGATGAACCTGTTGTACATGTAAAGCTTTTAATCGGAGAAAATGTAAAAAGAGAAGACGGAGCGGAAACATTTGCTATGACTTATGCGAGTGAAGATATTTTTGAAATCTTTAAATTAGATGAAGATCTGAATGAAAGTATAGATAATCTCTTAGAGCAATTCGCAGAGCAATATAAAGAGGATAACGAATGAAAAAATTATTGATATTATTGTTTCTTACAACACTATTATTTGGACAAAGCTATAAAGAATTTGCCTCGGGTTTAGGTTATGAGACTGATTATAAAGTTGCTATTGCAAAAGCTAAAGAAGAAAAAAAGGATCTGATGTTTGTACTTATTACAAACTACTGTCCATGGTGTAAGAAGTTTGAACAAAGAACTTTGAGCAACAGTGATATAAATGCAAAAGTACATAAAAAGTATGTGCCACTTATTATGAATCGTGAAGAAAAAAATTTTCCTTTAAAGTTTGACTCTTCAACTATACCAGTGGTTTATTTTGTAAACTATAAAGATGAAAATATTTATAAAACTACTAGAGGTTTTCAGACAAAAGAAGATTTTTCTGCAGAACTTCAATAAACTTTACTATTCAGCTCTTTATTGTATAAAGGGCTTCTTCTGTTACGCTTTCGTTTACACTTCACACAATATACTTCCGTACAAAAATATGCTATAAAAATGAGGGGATAAGAAGATGTCAGGACACGAATTTCACGTACACGGAGCGCACGATCATGCAGTAGAACATGCAGCAGAAGAGAGTAAACTAGGGCAATATATTGCTATATTTACGGCTATTTTAGCATCGATTGGCGCTATTGTGAGTTATCAGGGCGGAGATGCTCAGAATGAGGCGATGTTACATAAGAATGAGGCTGTCCTCTTGAAAACTCAGGCTTCTGATCAATGGAACTTTTATCAGTCAAAAAGTAATAAAGTCCATCTAATGGAACTTGCTTCAGATATGGCTCCAAAAGAGAAACAAGATTACTACAAAAGTAAAATAGAAAAATACGACGTAGAGAAGGCAGAGATAAAGAAAAAAGCTGAATCCTTAGAAGTAAAATCTGAAGAAGCTAACAAAGAAAGTGATGCGCTTATGGTTCCACACCATAAACTAGCACAAGCCATGACACTTATTCAGATTGCTATTTCACTTGCATCTATTACAGTACTTACACGTAAGAAATGGTTATTTGCTATGGCTGCAGTTGCGGCACTTGGTGGCATTATATTGTGGGCTATGGTCTTGGTATGAGGGATGTAGTGTATGATTGGTTTGGACTGAATGTCTGGCTATTCCATTTCATAAATAATATTAGATCAGAATTCCTTGATAAAATCATGCTTCTTGGCACAGCTTTGGGTTCTCATACGCATTTTGATATTTATATCATTCTTTTTATTGGGATGGTTTTTTATAATTTAGCGAAACAAAATACGCATTCTCTCTCGAAAAAAGAGATTTATTTATGGTTGATTCCAATAGTAGTCTTAGGTGTTTCATATCTCATAGATGGATTATTTCTAGAGATTATCAAGCCACTTTTAGATTTTCCAAGACTGCCACTTGCCTTGCCTGATGGAACTGTAAATATTGTTGGTATTGCGGAATATCATCACAGTTTTCCAAGTGGACATTCATCATTTGCAATGTTAATTGTTGCAAGTACTTGGCCTTTGTTATTTGGCTGGAAGAAATGGGTAGGTGTTACTTTTGTATTATGGGTTGGGATATCACGTGTGAGTGTTGGAGCTCATTTTCCAGCAGATGTACTCGCAGGATTTATTTCAAGCTTTTTGATTGTTATCTTGGTGCGAACAGCTCTTAAAAAGTTGGTAAGTAAATCATAATGGATATCAATTACTATACATATTTGCAAACACTTTTACATTTTACAATTGGTCTTATTACAATTCTTAATCCGATTGCAGCCGCGGCAATAATGATATCGTCATCCTCTTCTGAAGTAACGCAAGGGGAGATTAATATCATTAGTAAAAAAGCGGCTATGACCGTCTTGTTTGCTTCATTAGTGACGGTATTATTAGGAAATGGTATCTTTGAGCTTTTTGGTATTAACACCTCTTCCATTATGGTGATCGGTGGAGTTATTTTACTTATTATGTCTATCAATATGGTTCAGGGAAAAAGAGCGGAAACAAATCATTCGACAGAGGAATCCGAAGCTATCATTAGTAAAGAAGATATTTCAGTGATTCCAATTGGAATTCCAATTCTTTTTGGTCCGGGAGTCATCTCAACACTCATAATATTTAAAACTAAAAGTCTAGATATCATGGATATGGTTTTATTGGTCATATCCATATTGATTTCGGTAGTAATAGTTTATTTAACACTCAAAAATGCAATTTTTTTAACAAAACTTCTTGGTGTAACCGGCATCAAAATAATGACGAGAATAATGGGACTCATAGTCGGAGCCATTGCATCTCAGTTCATCATCTATGGGATAAAAATATTATGGGCAAGCGCTTAGTCAAGAACTTTAGTAGTCTTTTAAAGTTCTTTGCATATCACGTTTCATATCTTTTTCTTTCATATCTTGGCGTTTGTCGTGAAGATCTTTTCCCCTGGCAATACCGATTTGGAGTTTAGCAATATTTCTGTCATTGAGATAAAGCGAAAGTGGAACTACCGTGTATCCGTCGCGCTCTATTGCTTTTTTGAGTTTAGCAATCTCTTTTTTATGCAAAAGAAGTTTTCTATTGCCTCTTTCTTCATGTCCATAAAAGTGGTGAGTCGTTTCTAACTTTCCTATATGGGCATTAAAAAGAATCGCTTCATTTTTTACTAGACGAATAAAACTGTCTTTAAGATTGACTCTTGACGCTCGAATTCCCTTTATCTCACTCCCTTGCAAAACAAGACCTGCCTCAAATTTTTCTTCGATAAAATAATCATGATACGCTTTTTTATTGCTTGCTATTTGCTTACCCATTGTTGCCCTTTAATATAAAAAAACTGCTTCCACTCCCGCTAAAGAAATAACCATCTTTTTGGCTTTCTTTGAGAGATGGATAATTGTGAAGTGCTGGTTTATAGAGGTCATTTGCCTCTTCTATACTAAAATTTTTGAGCACTTCTAAAGATCTCATCTGTTTAAGTAGATCTACTTGAGAGTTATCAAGTGGATCAAAATAAAACTCTCTATAGGTTTGATATACATGAGGCGTTGAGATCTCAATCTTTGGTGTAACTATCTCTAACTCAAGAGGTTCTTCATCAAATTTCTCAACGATCTCACCTATTCCACTAACATTTGCACTCTCGTAACCATAAACAAAAAATGGCACATCAGCTCCAACTTTTACTCCGATAGTTGCCAACTCACTTTTACTTAAACCTAAATCTAAAACTTCATTACACATCTTTAAAAAAGTTGCGCCGTCACTACTTCCTCCGGCAAGACCGGCAAAAGAGGGGATTTTTTTGTTTACATGTATAGCATTATCTTTTAAAAGTTGCACTAACGCTTCGGACTTTGTTGCATCATACAATGCAAGGTAGGCTTTATAGATTGTATTTTGTTCTGTTGTACAATTGAAATCACCGATGATCTGAAATGTATCATCTGTTTTTGGCATAAATGAAAGTTCATCATAAAGGGCAGGAACTTTCATAAATCGTGAGATAATCTCATGGTAGTCTCCACGAGTTCCCGTGATCTTTAAAAAGATATTTACTTTTGCATAGGCTTTATAAGTCTTCATAATTTTTTTGAAAAACTCTTGTAGAAATTTTCTAAGATAGAATCATCTACATGCATAGATGCAGCTTTATTGGAGTCTTGTACCTCTTTTAAAAGTTCATTTCTCATTATGGATATTGAAGAGGGCGCTTCTATCCCGAGTTTTACGACACCCTTATCGATAGAGATGATTTTTACCTCAATATTCTCACCAATCATGATAGATTCATTTATCTTGCGAGATAAAATTAGCATATTTCAACCTTGTTAAGTTCATATTTGACTTGATTTTCTAAGAGATTTATTATCGTAATTGTATCATTATTATCTATCCAATACGTGCCATCTTCTTGGATTTGAAAATCCTTTACATGTAAGGGTTTGCCATAGAAAATATTTGTAGAATCGCCATAATAAAAGTTTTGAGGGATATTTAAACATTTTTTTATATCTAGAGCTTTTTCATTTTCATAGAGAAACTGTCCTTCTCGGAGGCGTTCCAATGCGCTGAGACATCCATCTTTTACATCAAGGGCATTTGCTAGGATTCTTCCGAGTGAGCGGATATAAGTGCCCTCAGAAACGGTAGCTTCAAATGTGATAAATGGATGGCAATAAGAGATAAGTTTTGTTTCATAGATAGTAGAAGTTATCTTATTTAAGATCACCTCTTTGCCCGCGCGTGCAAGATCATACGCCCGCTGTCCATCTATCTTTTTTGCACTAAATATTGGCGGATCATAAGTGAGTGTGCCTTCGAGATTTTTAAGCGCTTCTTGAATACTCTCTTGACTTAAAGCTTTTGTATCTTCTATGCTATCAACTAACTCGATATCAAGAGTATCTGAATGTGCACCTAACCAAAGCGTTGCACGATAGCTTTTTGGTGTTTTGTCTAAAAAACGAAAAAGTTTTGTGTGCGTACCAAAACCGATGATAAGGACACCTTTGGCAAAAGGGTCAAGAGTCCCCGTAAAGCCAGCTTTTTTCTCAGAATATTTTCTTTTTAATTGCGATAAAAATTTGTTTGAACCAATCCAAGTTGGTTTATAAGCGACAAAGAGTCGATTCACAGTTTCTCCACAAAAGAAGCGAGAATTTCTCTTGTATTACCACCAAAATTGATACTAAGTTTAAACTCTTTTGCTGTTTTACTGACACCCATAACGCGTCCGGCTCCAAAGATCTTATGACGAACAAGATCCCCTTTTTTAAAGTTTGTACTTTTTTCTACGACAAGTGAACCCTCACAAAGTCCAGCTTCATTAAAAAATCTGCTTTTTAAAAGATCACTACGTCTACCTTTGTAAAATCTACTATTTGCATGTGAGAGAGTCAGAGCTTCTTTTGCTCTTGTAATAGCAACATATCCAAGGCGGCGTTCCTCTTCTAAATCACTTCCATCACCCGTAAGAGGTAAAAATCCCTCTTCAAGACCAATAATAAAGACATGCTCAAATTCCAAACCTTTGGAAGCGTGGATACTCATCATATAGATGCTTTCACCTTCGATCTCATCTTGGTCACTTTGAAGGGTAAGTTCATTTAAAAACTCATCAAGAGTGAGCTCAGATTTCTTTTTGACATGATCTCGGAAAAGTCCGTAAAACTCATCGATATTAAGAAGTCTTTCTTGCTCATCAGGAGTAGAACTATAGATCTCTTTGATATGAAAAGTATCTTCTAAAAAATCAATAAAAGTATAGATTGCACTTTGTGAGACTCTATGTGCTTCCTTAATGTCTTCTATAAAACTTTTGAGTGTTTGAGCGTTCTTTTTCTTTACTAGATTTTCAAGTTCAGACAAGCTGTGTCTCTCGATATACTCAAACATAGAGATATCAAGTGCGATCGCTGCGAGTTCGAGTTTGTCGATAGTCGCTTTGCCTAGTCCGCGTTTTGGCTTGTTGATGATTCTTTTAAAAGAAAAGTTATCATGAAAGTTTGTAATCACTCTGAGATAAGAGATAAGATCTTTAACCTCTGAACGGTCATAAAATCTAAGACCTCCGACAAGTTTGTAGGGAATATTTGCACGATTGAGTCCATCTTCTATGGAGCGACTCAGTGCATTGACACGGTAAAGAATGGCGATTTCGTGAGGTGAAGTACCGCTGTTGATAAGTTTTATAATCTGGTCGGCTATTTTTCTTGCTTCTTCACTTTCATCACCAGAGTTGAGAGTTTTAACATCTTCTCCGCCACCGCGAGTAGAGATGAGTTTTTTTCCAAGACGAGAGCGGTTATGTTCTATTAAAGCATTTGCTACTACTAAAATTGGTTCACGAGAGCGGTAATTTTCCTCTAGCTTTACAACATAAGTATCTTTAAAATCCTGATCAAATTCCAAAATATTGCGTATATGCGCGCCTCTCCATCCATAAATACTTTGATCATCATCACCGACGACGCAGAGATTATTGTGTGTCATACAGAGTTTTTGAATGAGTTTTAACTGAAGTTCGTTAGTATCTTGATACTCATCAATCATTATATACTGATACTTTTGGCTTGTCTTCAGTGCTAACTCTTCATTTTCGCAAAGAAGTCTATATGGAAGAGCTAAAAGATCATCAAAATCGACAAGATTGTTTTCTAGTAAATAGGCTTGATACTCCTCATAAACATTTGCTATTTGTTGGTAAATGGTCATCTCAGCTTGCTTATAAGCATCATCAGGAGTTAAAAGAGAGTTTTTATATCGTGATATTTCGCTGGCGATTAGCGGAGTAGGAAGTTCGGAATTAATTTTTTTAAGGATCTTTTTTTTATCATCTGTATCTATGACAACAAAGTTGTTATTACGCCCTAAAAGGTGGATATTGAACTTCAAAAAGAGGAGACCAAATTTGTGAAAGGTACATAAAAGTGGTGGATACGATTTATTTTCAATCATACTTAGCGCACGCTCTCGCATCTCATTTGCTGCTTTATTGGTAAAAGTCAGCGTCAGGGTGTTCCCTGCTGGGATACCAATTTCTTTTAAAAGATAGGCAAGTCTTGAAGTGATAGTCGTCGTCTTACCGCTTCCCGCACCTGCAAGAATGAGAACTGGTCCCTCTGTCTGTTTTACAGCATTTGACTGAGCTTCGTTGAGTTTACTAAATATTTTTTCCATAGGTTCACATCATTTAATTTGATTTATTCCTTTATTATATCTAAAAAAAAATGCTTTATTAGAAATCTATTGCATTCATTATAATTTTGAGTTATAATTTTATTATTCATTAAACTTATAGGAATTATTATGCTCAAAGATTTTGCAAAACTACAAACTTTCTTGACAGTGGTCAAAGAAAAAAGTTTTTCCAAGGCATCTGCAAAACTCGGTATTTCTCAACCAGCGGTCACTCAACAGATAAAATACATAGAAGATTATCTTGATACAAGAGTCGTCGAACGTAAAAAAAATGGTATCCGTTTAACAAAAGAGGGTGAAGATCTTTTTCGTATCGCAACTCGTTTAGAAAAAGCGATTTCAAGTAGTGAAAAAGAGCTTTTAAAGATTATCAATAAAGATTTTACTTTTGTTATGGGCTCTTCATATTCCATAGGAAACTATATTCTTCCATCTTATTTGGGGGCTATCAAAGAGAAGATAGATAACGAAGTACATCTTCAAGTCGCGCTTTCAGCCGAGGTTATAGAACAGTTGGAAGATAAAAAGATAGACATAGCTTTGATTGAATCTCCAGTTATTCATGAAGGCATTATCTATAGAGAATGGGTTGAAGATGAACTTGTAATATTTTCAAATCAGCCGATTCCAAAACAACTAAGACGGGAAGATCTTTATAAATTTGACTGGATTTGTAGAAATGAAAATTCGCATACAAGAAAATTGACTTCAGAAGTTTTTGAAGAGATCGGTGTTGAATGTAGTAGCTTTAATGTTATAGGTGTCGTAACAAGTCCTACTGCGATTAAGGAGTCTATTCTCTACGCATCAAAAACAGGACGACCGACAGTTTCAGTAGTATCTCGTCATGTTATAGCACATGAGATTGAAAATGGAACTTTATTTGAAGCTAGAGTCAAAAACTATAAGATCACACGTAAATTTTATATAGCGTATTCAAAAGAGCGTAAACATGACGCGTTTATCGATAACGTAGTTAATTTTCTTTTAGCTATTAAGATATAACACCTTACATGTAAGGTGTTATATCGCAATTTTCTTACTTTTTAAACTTGCTGTTTTCAGGATTTTTTAGCAGCGCTTCCATAGAATTTTTGATTCCATCATTACTGTTTGAAACTTTTTGCTCTTGTTTTTCTCTTGTATATGTTGCAACATTTACAAAAATAGGTGTTTCATCAACGATAATTTGCATAATGCTCAGTAGCGGAACAGTAACAAAACTACCAATGTTTTCCACGCCAAAACCGGCTTCAAAAATTAGTGTATCACCATCTATATGTGCTGTTTCAAAAGTATAACCGGCTAAAAAGAAAAGCGTCATCGGACGGAATTCTTTATTGATAGAATCTGGAAGTGCAGGATCAAAAGAGATCTCATCTATTTTACAAAGAATGCCAAAATTTTGTTCAGTTTGAAAGAAATAAACAATTAATTCTTCAATATGATGTTGCATAAGTTTTTGAAATTCACTGTTTTTTACAATGTCAAATAGCATAAAAACTGCCTCTAGGTATTAATTTTCACGCAATTATACCATCTTTGAGTACACAAAAATCAACCATCGCATTTAAAACTGCTACTTTGCTAAAGTTCTTGATATCGCTTACATGTAAGCTTTTTTCAAAGATTTTCTTTTCATCTAAAAGTCTGGCTCTCGTTGTTCCGTGTAAAAGAGGAGTGGAAGGTGTAAACCATTTTGAACCATCGAAGAGAGCGATATTTGCTTTTGAAGTATCTGTTAAACTAGAGTTTTTTACTATAAGAATATCATCACAATTTTCACGAAGTTCAAAAAGTTTGTTTAATTCATCTCTGTTTGCATATTTTAAAGGGTAGTTGATTGCATCACAATAAACTAGTTTTAAAGAGTTGATGGGCGAGAGTTGATAGAGAAAATATTCGACTTTTATAACTGTTTCATTGTAGATTATTTTGCATCTATAAACTCCTTGTTTTGGAGGATTTAGATAATCTCTGAGGTCAAATTTGTTATAAAATCCTAAAGTGTTGAGGGCGATGTTTACTCTTTGTTGATGATACTCAAGATGAAGAGCTTCTCCATCTTCTATCTTTATAGTTTCAAATAGATTGTTATTCATCAAAAAGGGAGGTACTCAGATATCTCTCGCCCGTATCACAAAGGATAGTAACGATGGTTTTTCCAGCGAATTCTTTGCGAGAAGCTACTTGCATCGCAGCGTAAACATTGGCTCCAGCAGATATTCCTACCAGAAGTCCTTCAGTGCGAGCGAGTGTTTTAGCCATCTCGATAGCATCTTCATTGCTGACTTTGATCACTTCATTAAAGATATGAACATCTAAGATTTCAGGGATGAAACCTGCACCGATGCCTTGAATCTTATGAGCTCCTGCTTTCTCGCCTGAAATAACAGCGGAGTCTTTTGGTTCAACAGCAAAGATTGTGATATTTGGCAGTTGCTCTTTTAAGACGCTCGAAGTTCCCATCAGTGTCCCACCTGTTCCAACGGCTGCGACAAAAGCATCAACCTGTCCATCAGTATCACGAAGTATTTCCAAAGCTGTTGTTTTTCTATGAATCTCAGGATTTGCAGGATTTGAAAATTGTTGCAAGATGATAGAATTTTCTATCGTTTTGGATAGTTCATCTGCTTTGTTGATCGCACCCCTCATTCCCTCAGACGCTGCGGTCAGGACAAGCTCGGCTCCGAGCGCTTTTAAAAGTTTACGTCTCTCGATGCTCATAGATTCAGGCATAGTGAGGATGAGCTTCAAATCAAGTGCCGCGCAGATGGAAGCTAGAGCGATTCCTGTATTACCACTTGTCGGCTCTATGATGGTTGTGTCGGCATTGATAAGTCCATTATCCATCGCAGTTTTTATCATATTAAAACCGATGCGGTCTTTGACAGAACTTGTTGGGTTCATAAACTCACATTTTCCTAAAATCGTCGCACCACTTTGAGCTGAAAGCTTTTGTAGTTTAACGAGCGGCGTATTGCCTATAAGTTCAGTAATATTTTGAGCAATTTTCATTTTTGTTCCTTACATGTAAGAGTTATTTTATAATGCCAGTTCCAGCCCGATTTGCGGCATGAAAGATAACAGTTCCATATTTTTGTGAGTAATATTTTAGCAGTAAATTCTGCAAAGTCGGTTCAATGGATGGTAAAAACCAGCCATTATTACTTGTTGCTATCATATATTGCGGACTGTTCTGATAAAGTTCATTTGTTGTTGCTTCAAAACAAATAGCATTTCTGAATTTAATTCCTTTAATAATGAAATCAGTAGGCTTTTTAGCCACAGAAAAATCACTTGCACCTCCAAAGAATGTATCACTCACCCATTTTTGCATAAATTTTGGCAATGGAACGTACTCTCCAAATGGCACTAAAACTATTTTTTTTGCAATCGTATAAGTGCCATTTTCAAAATGGTAAGTCACATTATAATGCTTGCCGTCTTCATTAAGAAGTGCGCCCGTGATGATGGGAATTTGTTTCGATTTTTCGCTTAAATACTCTAGTAAAATCGGCGATTCGTTTAAAAACATCGGAAAAGCCGATTCTGGCAAAACGACTGCGTCATAGCCTTGCGTGATGGCATCATCAATATATGAGAGATTGAGATTGACAACGTACTGTAAGTTATTTGGATCCCATTTTTCAGCTTGACCTAGATGTGTGGCGATAAGATCGATTTTTAGCGGAGGCGGCGTTAATGTTGGATGTGAAAAAGAAAGTGCAAAACCCGCGATTAAAAGTGGAAGATATTTGAACTTGCCATGGAAAAATGCAGGCAGAGCAAGCGCGAATAGTATAAGTGCGAGATCTAACTTTGTAGTGCCAAAATAGCTGTTGATAAAGAGCAGTTCAATCTTCATCCAGTTAAAGTCAAAAGGTGCAACGTAGCTAAGTCCAAATAAGATAAATGCGCGAATATAGACTTTGTTAGTAAGAGCAAGTGTACCAAAAAAGAGTGTATAAACAAGAGCAAAACCAAGAGCGATAAATGGTTCTACCAAAGGACTCATTCCGTAGTATTTGAAGCTATAACCGATCCAGTAAAACCAAAAGAGTCCGATGAAAAAACCGCTGAACAATACGACTCTTTTTGGTGCATAGAGCAAAGAGGCAAAAGCTGCGAGTGCAAACAGAGAATCGCAGAGCTTACATGGTAGGTTAAAATGTGCAAAATAGATAAATGCACTGAAAAAAACAGCCGTAATAACGGCAAAGAAAATATCTTTTAGCAAGGGAAAGGTTCTATGTAAATATTTATTCATGGAGTAATTATATCTCTCTTTAGGTTTAGATTTTGTATAATAGCGACAATTTTACGCTAAAAAGGTTATCCATGGCACTACTAAGTCAATTACTACCGTTTGTATTTTTAATTGCGATCATGTATTTTGTGATCATTCGTCCTCAACAAAAAGAGGCAAAATCTCGTAAAGAGATGATAGCGTCACTCCAAAAAGGTGATAAAGTCGTAACAGCCGGAGGACTAATAGTTGAGATCAAAAAAGTTGAAGAGAAGTTCTTGACTGTTTCAATTGATAAAGAAAATATAGCAAAATTGGTAAAAGACTCGGTATCAAGAAAGTATGAGGATGAAATTTAATTACAGAATAATCATATTTGCAATCTCAATAATCTTTGCGATTGTTTATTCGGTTCCATCTATTTTTCAAACAAAAGAAGGTGCAAAAATTACTCTAGGGCTTGACCTTCAGGGTGGTCTTCACTTACTTTTGGGTGTTAAAACAGATGAAGCAGTTGTGTCACGCGTCAAGTCTATTGCTTCAAGTGTGAAACACTACACGGAGCATAATGAGATCCTTGTAGATTCTTTGAGTATCACAGCGAGTACAGTAGATTTTACTTTGCTCGATCATGATGATGCAAAAAATATCACTAAACTTTTTGCAGACATGAAGGGTGTGAAGGTTGATACGAAAGGCGATACTTATACGATTTCACTGACACCTGAAGAGATTGCAAAAACAAAAACTCAAGCAGTAACTCAGGCTATTGAAACTATACGCAATCGTCTTGACCAGTTTGGACTCTCTGAGCCAATTGTTGCTCGTCAGGGTGAAGATAAGATTCTTGTAGAACTTCCCGGGATAAAAACTCAAGAAGAGGAACAACGTGCTCGTGAACTTATTTCACGCTCTGCAAAGCTTGAACTTATGGCTGTGGATGAAGGACGTGGAGCCCGTGTGAGTACACTTACTCCGCTTGATGCTTCAAATATGGGGGATGAAATTCTTCAAGATGCGCAGTCTCCAGAAGTAAAACATCTAGTTCATGAGATTCCTATCTTAGATGGTGGAATGTTAACAGATGCAAGAGTTGAGTTTGACAAAAATAACCGTCCAGTTATCAGCTTTACACTCAATTCTGAGGGTGCACAGATATTTGGAGATTTTACAGCTAAAAATGTTGGAAATCACCTTGCAATCGTGCTTGATGGCAAAGTTTATTCAGCACCTGTAATCAATGAACGTATTGGTGGAGGAAGCGGACAAATAAGTGGGAATTACACGATGGAAGGAGCGCAAGATTTAGCGATTGCTCTTCGTTCAGGCGCGCTTTTAGCTCCGATCTATGTTATGGAAAAACGCTCTATCGGGCCAAGCCTCGGAGCAGATAGCATCCATGCGAGTATGATGGCTTTATATACAGGTCTTTTCTTAGTATTTGCATTTATGATGTTTTACTATCGTTTAGCAGGAGTTATTGCAAATGTGGCACTTGTTGTAAACCTTTTACTCATCATCGCGATCATGGCACTTTTTGGAGCAACATTGACACTTCCTGGTATGGCCGGAATCGTCTTGACTGTCGGTATGGCAGTTGATTCAAACGTTATTATCTCAGAGCGGATTCGTGAGCTTCTCAATCAAGGTATGAGTTTGAAAAAAGCGATTCAAGGTGGCTACTCGAATGCTATGAGTTCTATTGTAGATTCAAATATCACGACGTTAATCGCTTCCATTGTGCTTTATGTGTATGGAACCGGAACGATTAAAGGCTTCGCTATTACTATAACTATTGGGATCACCGTTTCTATGCTTACAGCAATTTTGGGAACACATGGAATTTATGATCTTTTAGAGAAAAAAGTTGATAAGGCAGACGACAACCATTTATGGTTTGGGATGAAGGATAAGTAATGGAATTTTTTAAATACAGAGGCACCTTGGATTTTATGAAACGTGCAAATCTTGCCATTGCTATTTCGATGATACTCAGCATCGTGGCCTATGTTCTTATAGGTACAAAAGGTCTCAATTACGGTATCGATTTTGAGGGCGGAACAATTGTTCAAGTCCAGTATAAACAAGAAGCACCTGTCCAAAAGATGAGAGAAGTTCTTGCAAGTAATCATCTTTATGATGGTGCTGTGATCTCAAAATTTGGTTCTGATGATGAGGTGATCATTCGTATGAAAACCTCTTCAACTAATGTTGGAAAAGATATTGGTGATATTACAAGAGAGATGCTCAAGCCAACCGGTGATTTTGAGATTAGACGTGTAGATATGGTTGGTCCAGCAGTTGGAAGTGAACTAAGAACGAAGGGTATAACAGCTATGCTTTTGGCAGTTCTGGGTATCTTAGTCTATGTCGCATTTCGATTTGAGTGGCGTTTTGCAGTTGCATCGATTGTTTCTTTGGTGCATGATATTTCCATTGCGATCGGCTTTATTATATTTTTTAATGTCGAAGTAAACTTGGATGTACTAGCCGCTTTATTGACTCTTCTTGGATATTCACTTAATGATACTATTATCATCTTTGACAGGATTCGTGAGGGGATTGAGGGTTCAAATGAAAACAGCTTTAAAGAGGTCATTAATGATTCTATTACACGTACACTCTCTCGTACGGTTCTAACATCACTTATGACATTCTTAGTGGTTTTTACTCTTTATATGTTTGGCGGAGAAATCATTCATCCATTCTCATATACAATGCTTATTGGTGTTGTTATCGGGACGTATTCTTCAATCTTTGTGGCAGCTCCAATGCTTCTATGGTTTGGATTTGATGTTACAAAGTACAGAACAAAGCTTGCAGATGCGAAAAAACGTGATATAGAAAAAGATAAGATGAGAAGCCAGTTTGAAGGCGGAGTCGTCTGATAAATCTTTCCTCACTTTTGAGGAAAAAATGAAATATGAACAACTGTTAATTAGGAGATTTTTTTGCAATACACCCCGACAGAGATAGAAAAAAAATGGCAAAAATTCTGGAGTGAGAACTCCAGTTTTGAACCAAGTGATGATTTTAGTAAAGATAAAAAATACATACTCAGTATGTTTCCTTTCCCAAGTGGAAGATTGCATATGGGACATGTAAGAAACTACACTATCGGCGATGCCTTTGCTCGCTACTATCGCCAACAGGGTTTAAATGTACTGCATCCAATCGGATTTGACAGTTTTGGTATGCCGGCTGAAAATGCGGCTATCAAAAACGGAATCCATCCTAAAAAATGGACTTATGAAAATATAGATTATATGCGTAAAGAGCTTTCTACTCTAGGACTTTCTTTTTCTGCAGAGCGTGATTTTGCTACAAGTGATCCACTCTATACAAAGTTTGAGCAGGGCTTTATCATCGATATGTTCGAAAAAGGACTTTTGTACCGCAAAAAAGGTTTTTTAAACTGGTGTCCGCATGATCAGACTGTTCTTGCAAATGAGCAGGTCATAGATGGCTGTTGTTGGAGATGCGAAACAGAAGTTGTTAAAAAAGAGATGTTTCAGTACTATCTTAAAATTTCTGATTACGCAGATGAACTCCTAAGCGATCTCAAACTTCTTGAAAATGGCTGGCCAAAACAAGTTTTGACTATGCAGGAAAATTGGATAGGAAAATCTACAGGCTTAGAATTTGATCTTTATTTTGATGAGTCAAGTAAGAAACTTTTAGGTGGAAACTTTGAGAAATTTGATGTTTTCACGACACGACCAGATACCATTTATGGCGTAAGTTATACAGCGCTTGCTCCTGAGCATGAGATAGTCACGTATATGCTTGAAAACTCTTTGCTCAGCGAAGAGACTACAACGCTTATCCGTCACATGAAAAACTCAAATAATATTGACCGTCAAAAAGATAAACAAGGTATCTCGCTTGGGATCAATGTGCTTCATCCTTTAACGGGGAAAAGCATTCCTGTTTGGATTGCGAATTTTGTTTTGATGGATTACGGCAGTGGCGCGGTTATGGCTGTTCCTGCACATGATGATAGAGATTATGAATTTGCAAAAAAATACGATCTTCCTATCCACTCAGTTATCAAACCGCTTGAAGGTGAACTTCCGACTGACTCTGCATTCACTGAGGCAGGTGTGCTTTTTAACTCTGCGGAGTTTGACGGTGTCTCTTCAACTGATGCAAAACAAAAAGTTATGGATCTTTTTGAAGAAAAAAGTATCGGAAAAAAAGTGATCAATTTCCGTCTCAAAGATTGGGGAATCTCTAGGCAGAGATATTGGGGCGCGCCGATTCCTTTGATCCACTGTGACACATGTGGCACAGTGGCTGAGAAAAAAGAGAATCTTCCTATCACGCTTCCTGAAGACGTAGAGTTTACAGGCGAGGGTAATCCAATAGCAAATCATCCAACTTGGAAGCATTGTAAATGTCCTACATGTCATGGCGATGCGCTTCGTGAAACCGATACTATGGATACTTTTGTGGAATCTTCTTGGTATTTTTTACGTTATACGGCTTCCAAGGCTACGTGGAATGAAAAAGGGTTTGATAAAAAAGAGGTTGATTACTGGATGGGAGTTGACCATTATATCGGTGGGATTGAACATGCGATCTTACACCTTTTATATGCGAGATTTTTTACAAAAGTTCTTCGTGATCTCGGGTATATTGAAAACAGTGAACCGTTTGAAAAACTTTTAACACAAGGAATGGTTCTTAAAGACGGTTCAAAAATGAGTAAGTCAAAAGGCAATACCGTCGATCCTGATGCCTTGATCGAAAAATATGGTGCAGATACGGCAAGACTTTTTATCCTTTTTGCCGCACCTCCGACTCAAGAGTTAGAGTGGAATGACAGTGCTGTAGAGGGTGCATTTAGATTTTTAAAACGTTTTTATGATCGAAGTTCAAAAGCAAATATCTCTAAAACTTTGCCAATCGTTAATCATGCAACTTTGAGTAAAGAGGAAAAATTTGCTCGTAAAAAAGTGTATGAAGCATTGCAAAGAGCTGAAGAAGTTTACACAGAACGTTACACTTTCAACACGATGATAGCTGGTGTTATGGAAGCGATGAACGCGCTTGGCGCACAAGAAAACAAAGATGTTTGGACAGAAGGATATTGGATCCTTTTATCTATAATGGAACCTGTTGTGCCGCATATCTGTTGGGAACTAAGCTCGAAACTCTTTACATGTAAGAACCTTGTACCTCAAAAAATCATAGATGAAGTGTTTGAAGTAGAGAGTGTCAATATGGGTGTCTCAGTCAACGGTAAAAAACGCGCGGAAATTGAAGTGAGCGTAGGTGATAGCCAAGAGAGTATTTTAGCTCTTGCAAAAGAGAGCATCGCTAAATGGCTGGAAGATAAAGAGATCGTAAAAGAGATCGTGATTCCAAATAAACTCGTCAACATTGTTATAAAAGGATAAAAAATGCAACATGTAAGAGCTTCTGTGATACTAATTTTGGCCTTACATGTAGGTATTTTAAGCGGTTGTGGCTACCTTCCAAGCTCAAAATTCGCACGTGAAGTCGTGGGGGATAAAGTAAGTACACAAGTGATCATATCTGCGGTCGATCCTCAAAATACAGTTTCAATAAAAGATGCTGTAGATACTGCAGTTATCAAAAGTTTTCAAACCTCTTTGACTGACAGAGCTCACTCTACAACGCATCTTGTCATCACACTTAAAAATGTCATCTACACTCCTATGCAGTATGATACAAACGGATATGTAATAGGATATAGAACAGTTATTTATTTACATATCACAAGTACTCATGAAGGAATCGTGAAGCAATATGATGTCTCTGGAAATTATGATTTTTCCATCGAAGCAAATGCTATAATATCTGATCAGATCCGTTTTGAAGCGATTCAAAATGGTGCTACAAAAGCTATCTCCTCTTTTGTAGCCAAAGTCTCTGCTCAGGGAGCTCGCGCAAAAAAGGCTGAATGATGACGATTAACGGGATTATAAAAAAAGCTATAGAGAGACTAAAAGATGAAAATAAACTTTTAACTCCAGAGTATTATGCGGAGGCATTTTGTAAAGAAGCAAAACTCGCCGGCATGATTATAGAAGAGTGCAATCAAGTCGATAAATATGCAAAAACTCTTAATAATGAGTTTCAAGTTGAGCTCAAGCAGTATCGTCTTAAAACTACTCAAGAACTTATGCGTTATCTTATATCCAAACTCAACCGCATGAATCCTACTAATTGTGCAGAGCTTTTGATTGAAAATCAACTTTTAACTAAACGGATACTAGAGACAGTTGAACTTCTTCATAACAAAGAAGCCTCTGAACTTGCCAGAAAAAGTATAGATCTTCTCAGTATTCCCAACGCGTCAAAAGAGCAATTTTCGACCTATCGTCAAGCTTGGGTAAACTTTATTACGAATTATGATGATTCATTTTTTAATCATCTTAAATCAATGGGAAAAGTATATTATAAGGATTTAAAGAGCACGATTGAAAGTTTGAGTGAGGGAAAAAGTATTACAAAAGAGGGAAATTTAAAACAGATTGCCGCTATTATCATCGCTTCACTTGTCCCTTCTATTGCTTCAAGTATCAATGAAAAAATAGCAAAAATCAGTGATAGCCTTAGAAAAAATCCTGAAATTCTTACTATGCACTCGATAGAACAAGAGCTAAAAGCTGCTATAAAACTTCGTATTGCACTAGATAAAAATACATTAAAAGCGATGTTCCGATCTCTTGATAGTGTACTCGATAAATTATCACTTCAGCTTATCGGGATGATAGAAAAATCGGATCAGTCAAATACAGAGATTAAAGATATAAAAAGAGATCTTGAAAATCTCAATAAAGAAAATAATCTTGATTTTAAAACAGCACATAACAGACTCTATACCATTGCAGTCGCACTCGAAGAAAATACTGTAGCACTCAGTAAAGACCTCAAAGCACACGACAATGAAGTAAAGCTTTTGGGTAAAAAGATAGAGGGATTAGAAAAAGAGCTCGAAGATGCGAAACAAAGTTCGCGCGAGGATTTTTTAACTAAGTTGTTTAACAGACGAGCGCTTGATGATTATATGGTGATAAAAGAGAATGAGTTTACACGATATGGGCGCAACTACAGTGTTGTAATGCTTGATATCGACCATTTTAAAAAAGTTAATGATACGTTTGGACATGAAGCAGGTGATGCTGTTTTGACTGCTTTTGCGGCGATTTTAAAAAAAGATTGCAGGACTGTTGACATTGTCGGAAGATATGGTGGAGAAGAGTTTTTAGCTATTTTGAGTGAGACTGACCTTGAAGGTGGGGTTATTTTTGCGGAGAAAGTGCGTGCACATGTAGAAGAAGCAAAATTCATGTATCAAAACCAGCGTATCGATGTGACTCTAAGTGCGGGAGTAAGTATGAGATCAAAATTTCCTTCACACAAGGCTGCAATTAATTCAGCAGATGAAAAACTTTATATCGCAAAACAAAATGGTAGGAATAGAGTCGAGTCTTGAGTATTGCCGCTTTAAACGATTTTTTAGAGGAAAAACCACTCTATTATGACGAGATAGATTATGAGCGGATGCCTCGTGTTTATAAAAAAATTCACTCCTTTTTGCCAACTCCTAAAATCATACATCTTATTGGTACAAACGGTAAAGGAACGACGGGGCGTTTTTTAGCTTCGGCACTCTTAAATAAAGGTTTAAAAGTAGGCCATTATACTTCGCCACATATTTTAAAATTTAATGAGCGAATCTGGCTTAATGGTGCAGATATTACAGATGAAGCTTTGGAAGATGTACATCACAAACTTTTCGCTTTGTTAGAAAAGCCAGATGCCGAGCGTCTCAGTTATTTTGAGTACACGACACTTTTGGCAATGGTAGCATTTGCAGAGTGTGAGTATGTTGTACTCGAAGCAGGACTTGGCGGGGAGTATGATGCGACGGCTGCATTTGCTAAAGAACTTACCCTTTTTACTCCCATCGATTTTGATCACACTGCCTTTTTGGGCGAGAGTATAGAGAAAATAGCTACCACAAAACTCAATGCTATGCAAAAAAATGCCATCATCGGTTTGCAAAAGCATGATGAAGTGTATGAGATAGCAAAAAAAATAGCCTCTTGTAAAGGTACAAAACTCTCATTTTTAAAAGAGAGTGATGTGAGTTTTGGAATAAAAATTTCTGCCATCAGTGAAGCGATGTATCTACCAAAATATTTGAGCGATAATCTCGCTTTAGCGGCTTGTGCACTCGAAAAACTTGGGTTTGAGTTTAGCGCAGATGATTTTAAAGATGCCAGACTCTTTGGACGACTGACTCAAATCGCTCCAAATATTCTGGTTGATGTAGGACATAACGCACTTGCTGCGCAAGCAATAGCAAAAACACTTGAGGGGCAAAAGTTTACACTCATCTACAACACTTATAAAGATAAAGATTTTAAAACTATTTTGACTCTATTAAAGCCTATTATCGAAGATGTTGAACTCTTACATGTAAGCGATTTACGCATTGTTGAGCAATCTCTTTTAGTGCAAGCATTAGAAGAATTAAAGCTTACATGTAAAGAGTATAAGGGAGTTCAAGCGGATAAAAACTATCTCGTTTTCGGTTCCTTTAGTGTTGCTGAAACCTTTTTGAAAGAGTGGCAAAAACTTTAAAAACAGAAGAGTTATGCTAAAATTACGCCAATTTTTAGGGCTTGAAAAAGTCCCCAACAGGATCAGTTTTGTCACAAACCCGTTTCTTTGAATACCTCAAAACCGCTAAAAAACCCTCTTTAGACCTGCTTATCGCTCAAGATGCAAAAGAAGCCGCATCACTCGCTGATGTTGCAAAGTTTTTTAAACTTGACTATATTGTTTTTCCAGACTTTCGTGCCAGATTTAAAGATGATCTCAGACCTTTTAAAGAGGAGCTTTTTGAGCTTTTTTCTGCACTTCGAATCTACTATAAAGCGAAGAAAAAACCTCTTATCATCTCGCCTTTAAAAACGCTTCTTTTTGCCTTACCAAAACCAGAAGCACTCCAATCAACAAGCATCGAATTTGGCGGAACTTTGGAGTTAAAAGCCTTTAAAGAACAGATGTTCTTTTGGGGATATGAGTTTGTAGATATCGTTCAGATGGAGGGAGAGATCTCTTTTCGCGGCGATATTATAGACATCTATGTGCCCTCCACAGAAAATCCAATCCGTGTTTCACTTTTTGATAATGAGATCGAGCAGATCAAAGAGTTTGAGCTTGAAACGCAGAGAACTTTAGGCGAAGAGCTTGAAAGTTTTGAGATTACTGCTGCTTTTTATTCACTTAATGAAGAACAGTTTGAAGCTCTTGGAGAGAAGATAAAAGAGAGTGATTCTGATAGTTTTGTTAAAGATCTTGCTTCTCTTGGTTTTTGGTTGCTTGATGAAATGGCCGAGAATTTTTTAGAAAACAAAAAGATGATGCTAATTTCTAAGATGCAAAACTCTTTAGATGAAGCGTATGGTTTAAACGATCCTCAAATCTCAAGAGAGTTTTTCAACGCTGAGATTATCCCTGAAGAACACAATTATCATCCGCTCATTGTAACCGATGCCAAAGCGATTTTAGATGTACATAAAAGAAAAAAGATCACACTTATCGCTTCAAACGAAGCGCAGATAAAACAGAGTGCGCTCTTTGATCTTAAAGGCGTGGAGATTCTTTATAGTCCGCTTATTTTAAATGTTATCGGCGATGATGAACTGATAATTTCACTCAACAAACCTGAAAAAAAGCGCAGACGCAGAAGAACTTCCATCCTTCTTGATGATCTCAAACCCGGTGATTATGTTGTTCATGAAGATTACGGCGTTGGTATCTTTGAAAAAATTGATCAATTGGAGATTCTTGGAGGCGTAAAAGATTTCATCGTTATCCGCTACATCGGTGATGATAAAGTTCTGCTTCCAGTTGAAAATCTCGACTACATCGACCGCTACATTGCAGGGGGTGGTTCTGTTCCTGTTTTAGACCGCCTTGGAAAAGGAAGTTTTGCAAAACTTAAAGAAAGTGTAAGAACCAAACTCTTTGAAATAGCCGCTTCCATCGTAAATACAGCCGCAGCGCGCGCACTTATTAAAGCACCAAAAATCGATATGAGCAAAAAGCTCATTCTAGAGTTTCAAAGCTCTGCGGGGTTTGAGTACACTGATGATCAAAAACAGTCCATCGATGAGATACTCGGCGAGATGGCTAGCGGGCACATTATGGACAGACTTCTCAGTGGTGATGTCGGTTTTGGAAAGACTGAAGTCGCTATGAACGCCATTTATGCTACATGTAAGTCTGGATTTCAAAGTGCGATTATCGTTCCGACGACACTTCTTAGTTCTCAGCACTATAAATCTTTAGAAAAAAGATTTGATTCGCTTGGACTACGTGTCGCAAAACTGGACCGCTTTATTACGGCTAAAGAGAGAAAAAATGTTGAGATAGCTCTTAAAGAAGGGATTATTGATGTCGTTGTTGGAACGCATGCGATTTTTAGCGTTTCATTTGCCAAACTCGGACTTGTCATAGTAGACGAAGAGCATAAATTTGGAGTGAAGCAAAAAGAAAGAATAAAAGAGCTTTATAATAACATCCATATGCTTTCGATGTCGGCAACTCCGATTCCGCGCTCACTCAATCAAGCATTAAGCTCCATCAAAACGATGAGCACACTTCAGACACCACCAATGGAGCGTCAAGGTGTAAGAACATTTGTAAAAAGCTATGATGAAAAACTTGTAAAAGAGGTCATTCTTCGTGAGCTTCGCCGTGGTGGACAAGTGTTTTATGTGCATAACTCCATCGACCATATGCCAATAAAATACGGCGAATTAAAAGCGATCTTGCCAGAACTTCGAATGGTGATGTTGCACTCTAAAATCTCAGCGGCTGATACAGAAAAAGAGCTTTTAAAGTTTGAAAATCGTGAATATGATTTGATGATAGCAACTTCTATCATCGAGTCGGGTATTCATATGCCATCAGTCAATACGATGATCATCGATGGCGCGGATAGATTTGGGATTGCCGATTTGCATCAGCTTCGCGGGCGAGTAGGGCGTTCAAACGTGGAAGGTTTTGCTTACTTTATTGTTGAAGATAAGGACAATATCACCGAGGAAGCGAAAAAACGTCTTATTGCACTTGAATCAAACTCCTTTTTAGGAAGCGGTTCTGTTCTTGCTTACCACGATCTTGAAATCCGAGGTGGCGGAAATCTTGTGGGTGATGCACAAAGTGGACATATCAAAAATATCGGGTATTCGCTTTACCTTCGAATGCTTGAAGATGCCATCAAAGAACTCAGCAATAAAGTCGAAGAGAAAAAAGCAAAAGTGGATATTAAACTCGCTATCAGTGCATATATCTCGGATATGGTTGTGAGTGAAGATAGACTTCGTCTTGACTTGTACCGCCGTCTTTCTCAGGCTGAAGATGTCACCGAAGTATATGAGATAGAAGAGGAAACAGTTGATAGATTTGGCTCTCTTGATGAAGTCACAAAACAGTTTTTTGAGTTGATGGTCATTAAACTTCTCAGTCTTGGTAAAAAGATAAAGACAGTTACCTCTTTTGCGCAAAATATTACTTTTATCTATCAAAACGATTCAAAAGAGACCATTACGGCTTCAAGCAAAGATGATGATGATATCGTAAAAGCAACTCTCTTTTATCTTAGAAATTCAAAACCAAAGGTTTTATAAATAATGAAAATAGCATTTATAGGCGATATCGTCGGACGTCCTGGACGAGTGATGATTGCAGATCATCTTAAAAAACTCCGCGCAGAGTACGGCATTGACTTTGTCATTGCAAACTATGAAAACGCTTCACACGGGTTTGGACTTACAAAGAAAAACGCGGAAGAGCTTTTTAAATCAGGTGTAGATGTTATGACAGGGGGCAATCATACTTTTGATAAAAAAGAGATCGTGGAACTTTTTGATTTTATGGAGATACTGCGCCCGCATAACTATCCGCAAGGTGTGGCTGGAACGGGCTTGAAAGTCTATGAAGTAGGCGAGGAAAAGCTCGCAGTGCTCAACATCATGGGACACTACGGAATGCCTTTGGTGGAGAATGCATTTCGCTGTGCGGATGAGAGCGTAAAAGCCTTACATGTAGAGGGAATTAAAAACATCTTTTTAGATATCCATGCTGAAGCATCAAGTGAAAAACGTGGAATGATGATGTTACTTGAAGGCCGTGTGAGCGCGATTTGTGGAACACATACACATGTGAGTAGTGATGATCTTCAAATCTCAAAAGGTACTGGATATCTCAGTGATATAGGTCTTACAGGATGTCGCGATAATATCATCGGTATGGATAAAAAAGTACCCTTAGAGAGTTTTTTTACGGGTATAAAAGGGCACTTCGACATCCCAAAAAGTTGTAAAAAGATACTTCAGATGGTTGTGTATGAGCTTAGTGATGGAAAATGTAAAGATGCATTTAAAGTGAAGATATTTGATAATGGAACGAAGATAGTCACTTCGTGTTGGAAAGAGGAAGAGTAAAAGAGCGATTACGCTCTTTTAAGTTCGCTTAGGAAGCTTTCCATATCATATTTGACACGAAATTCCGGAGTCATGATGTGGATAAGAATATCGCCAAGATCGGCAACAATCCAGTCACTACTTTCATCTATGTACAAGAAGTCTTCTTCACGTTTGAGGTCTTTTTTAAGGTGTTCTAACAATGCTTCTGTATGACGCTGTCCAAGTGATGATGCAAGTACAACATAATCTACAAAATAATCTTTTCCTTTAAGGTCGAAAACTTCTATCGCCTCTGCTTTGTGTGTATCTAGAACGCTAGATATTCTTTCTAATCTTTTTTCCAATGTATTTCCTTATAAAATTTTTCAATTTCACCTGCAACAGATGCGGGTAAAAACTCTTTTTTGATATCTTCTCGTAAACCCGTAGAGCTTATCGGCTCGCTTACATGTAAGGAGATATACTCACGAGGTATCTGCTCGTTATCCCGCGTTGCCACAACAAAAGTTACAAGCGTTTTGAGCTCGTCATAACCAAACCATTTGTCTAGGGATTTGAGATTATCAGCGCCAATGACAAGATAGATCTTGTCATACTTTTTTTGTAAATGTTGCACCGTTGTTAAGCTCGGTACTTTTTGCTTACATGTAAGCTCAAAATCATCCACTTCTACGTTTTTATATGAAGAAAAGATCTTTTTCAGCCATTTCAAACGAAGCTCAGGCGGTGCATAAACTTCTCTTTTAAAAGGGTTCAAAAACGCGGGCATCACTATGACTTTATCAACATCCAAAGTCGATAAAACGGCATCAACAACAGCTTTGTGGCCTAGATGAGGCGGATCAAAAGAGCCGCCAAAAAGAGCAATAGTTTTCATTTAAATAAAATTATAGCAAAAATTTGCTAAAATAACCCAATTTTTAACGCTTAGTAAGTAAGGAATAAATATGTCACTAAAGATAGCAATTAATGGATTTGGACGTATTGGACGTTGTGTGACTCGCATCGCTTCAGGGCGTAGTGACGTCGAGATCGTCGCCATAAACGATACGGCAAGTCTGGATATGATGGTATATCTTTTAAATAATGACTCAGTTCATGGAAATTTTGGAGAAGATGTTGAGGTTTTAGAAGATAATTATCTTAAAATCGGTAACGATAAAGTAAAAATTTTTTGCGACAGAGATCCGAAAAATCTTGACTTTGCATCTTGTGGTGCTGATATCGTTTTTGAATGTACGGGTATGTTTTTAACTCAGGAAAGTGCTCAGATTCATATCAAAAACGGGATCGAAAAAGTACTTTTTTCAGCTCCGGCAAATGATAAGGATACACCTACTTTTGTTATGGGCGTCAATGAAACACAATACGACGGACAGCGCATCGTTTCAAACGCTTCATGTACGACAAACTGCCTCGGTCCTGTGGCTAAAGTTTTGGATGATGCATTTGGGATCGAAAAAGGTTTGATGACGACTATTCACTCTTATACAAATGATCAAAATATTTTAGACGTAAAACACTCTAAAGACAAGCGCCGTGCACGCGCTGGTGCTGTAAATATGATCCCGACAACGACAGGTGCGGCAAAAGCGATCGGTCTTGTTCTTCCTCAGCTCATCGGTAAGCTTCACGGGCAAAGCGTACGTGTTCCGACTCCGGACGTTTCTATGGTCGACTTAAATGTTCTCGTAGGACGTGACACTTCTAAAGAAGAGATCAGCGCACTTTTCAAAGAGAAAGCGGCATCGTATCTTAAAGGTCTTTTACTTGTAGATGAACAGATGCGTGTTTCTCAGGACTTTGTAGGTTCTTCATATAGCGCTATTGTTGCGGATGATTTGACACAGGTGATCGGTGGTAATATGGTAAAAGTTATGGCTTGGTACGATAATGAATGGGGATACTCTTCTCGCCTTATCGACATGGCACTTCACATCAGTAAATAAGAGGATGGTTTAATGCAGTTATATAGTATAAAAGAGTTAGATTTAGCAGATAAAAAAGTGTTTATCCGTTGTGATTTTAATGTTCCCACTGATGAGTACAACAACATCACAGACGATCGCCGTATTCGCTCAGCGATTGCTACGATCAACTACTGTCTAGATCAGGATTGTTCTGTTATTTTGGCGTCACATTTTGGTCGACCGGAAGGAGAATTTGATGTAAAGTACTCTCTTGCTCCAGTGCAAAGACGTTTACATCTTCTTTTAAAAAGAGAGATTATTTTAGCCGCAGATGTTGTTGGCGAAGACGCGATGCAAAAAGCAAAAGAGCTGAAAAATGGAGAAGTTTTACTTCTTGAAAATCTTCGTTTTGAAGCTGGTGAGACAAAAAATGATCAAGATTTTTCAAAGAAACTAGCATCAATGGCAGATATTTATATTAATGACGCTTTTGGAGTTTCTCATCGTGCGCATGCTTCGGTTGAAGGTATCACTCACTTTTTTGACGAGAACTCGAAAGCGGCTGGATTTTTACTCCAGAAAGAGATTCAGTTTTTCGCAACACTGATGAAAAAACCTGCTCGTCCGTTTGTGGCGATTGTGGGCGGAAGCAAGGTTTCAGGAAAACTCGAAGCGCTTGTAAACTTACTTCCTCGCGTTGATAAAGTCATTATCGGCGGTGGTATGGCTTTTACTTTCTTAAAAAAACTAGGTTACAACATCGGAGCTTCACTTGTTGAAGATGATTTACTAGATGAAGCTGGACGGATTATGGATGAAGCGAAAAAACTTGGAGTGAAATTTTATCTTCCAGTAGATGTTATTGCTGCAGAAAAATTCGATGCTGAGGCGGTAAGTAAGGCTGTTACAGCGCAAGAGATTCCAGATGGTTGGATGGGCTTAGATATCGGACCCGCAACAGTGCGACTTTACCAAGAAGCACTAACAAATGTTCAAACTGTTCTTTGGAATGGTCCGATGGGTGTGTACGAGATGGAGCGTTTTTCACGTGGTTCTACAAAACTTGCTCATTATGTTGCAGACAGTTATGCGACGACTGTGGTTGGTGGCGGAGATACAGCAGACTTAGTACAACGCATTGGTCTTGATGAAGAGATGACCTTTATCTCAACAGGAGGCGGTGCATCACTTGAACTTCTTGAGGGAAAAATACTTCCAGGAGTTCAGCCTTTGGTTAAACCGGTGATAGAAGAATGATTATTGCCGCAAACTTCAAGACAAATCTTACTCGTTATCAAACTAGAGAGTATTTTTCCGCTTTGGAAGATTTTATACACGATAATGGCATATGTCAAGAAGTTTTGGTTTTCCCATCTGCAACGTCCCTTTACCTTCACAATGGAAAAGCGATAATGGGTGCGCAAAATGCTTACCCTGCAGTAAATGGAGCGTTTACAGGAGAGATAGGAACAGAGCAGCTTGATGAGTTTAACATCAAAACTATTCTCATCGGACACAGCGAACGCCGTCATGTTTTGGGTGAGACTCAGGAATTGATAGCTCAAAAGTTTGAGTTTTATAAAAACTTGGGTTATAAGATCGTTTACTGCATCGGTGAGCCTTTACATGTAAGAGAAAGTGGCGAGGTAAAGATGCTGGATTATCTCAATGCTCAACTTGTAGGCATCGATACAAAATATGCAAATCTTGTTATAGCATATGAACCTGTTTGGGCAATAGGCACGGGACTTACTCCGACCTTAGCTGAGATAGAAACTCTTCACACTATTTTAAGCCTTACATGTAAGACTCCGATCCTCTACGGCGGAAGTGTAAAGGCAGAAAATGCAAAAGAGATACTCGCTTTAAACAACGTAGATGGTATACTTGTAGGAAGCGGAGCATTAAAAGTGAACGATTTTTGCTCTATGATTTCAGACGCGCAACAATTAAACAAATAAATTAAATAATAAGGAAAAACAAAAGATGGTAATGAAGGGCAAAAGAGGTCTTATAGTAGGACTAGCAAATGATAAGTCAATAGCATACGGAATCGCGAAAGCGTGTAGAGAGCAGGGTGCAGAACTTGCATTTACTTACTTGAATGATGCGTTAAAAAAACGTGTAGTACCCATAGCTGAAGAGTTTGGAAGTAGTTATGTGTATGAACTTGATGTTGGCAATGAAGAGCACATGGCTCGTATCGCTTCACTTGTAGAAGCAGATTTCGGCAAGATCGACTTTTTGGTTCACTCTGTTGCATTTGCACCAAAAGAAGCTTTGACTGAGCCGTTTATGAAAACAACTAAAGAGGCTTTTGATATCGCGATGAACGTTTCTGTTTATTCACTTATCGACCTTACTAACCGTTTAGAGTCAGTTTTATCTGATGATGCGTCTATCCTTACTCTTAGTTACCTCGGTGGACCAAAATACGTTGTAAACTACAATGTTATGGGTGTTGCAAAAGCAGCTCTTGAAGCAAGTGTACGTTACATGGCAGTAGAACTTGGCGTAAAAGGTCAAAGAGTCAACGCTATCTCAGCTGGACCAATTCGTACTCTCGCAGCAGCGGGTATCGGCGACTTTAAACAGATCCTTACATGGAATGAAACAAATGCACCACTCAAAAGAAATGTGACAACGGATCAAGTCGGAAACTCTGCTATGTACTTACTAAGTGATTTGGCAAGCGGTGTGACTGGTGAAGTTCATTATGTGGATAGTGGTTATAACATCATGGGAATGGCAGCCGCACAAAAAGATGAGAACGGCAGATCTGTTTTTTGCTGGGATGTGAAAGAGTAACATTTCTCATTGACATCAAATTTAGCATTATGATATACTCTGGATATACATTATAAGGAGATATCATGACGGCTACTATTTCTAACTGGGGAAATTCTCAAGGACTCAGATTTCCTAAAGATATCATGCGTGAACTTCACCTGTCCATCGGGGATAAGGTAAATATTTTTATCGAAAATAAAAAAATAATACTAGAACCCATCAAAACAAAAAAACATAGTTACGATATAAATGATTTAGTAAAGCAAATTCCAAGTGATTACAAAGCATTTGAAGAGTTTGATGAAAAAGCAGGACTTGAAGAATGGTAAAATATATCCCATCTCAAGGCGATATAGTCACATTAAACTTTGATCCGCAAAGTGGACATGAACTTCAAGGTAGAAGACCTGCCATTATCATAAGTAATCATGTTTTTAACAAACATTTAGGTCTTGCCTTCGCCTGTCCCATTACAAACACAAAAAGAGATTTCCCTTTTCATATAGAAGTCAAAAGTGAAAATATAACAGGTTTTATAATGGTAGAGCAGATGAAATCCATAGACTATAATGCGCGAAGTGTCAAATTTATAGAAAAAGCAGATGAAGAAACATTAGGTAAGATTATTGGCATTATCGATAGTATTATCGATTAAAGCCAAATAATCCTCTACTTCCCGATAGCTGGCATCTTGTCCATTTTATCTTTCATCGAAGACTCATTTGAGTCTGGCTTGTTTTTGCTGTACGCTACGGCTTTATCTACATACTCTTGAAGAGTGAAGTTTCTGCTCTCATTTTCATCCATTTTTTTGATCGTTTCATTTTTATCCACTGTCGGTGTCCAGACACTTCCAAGCCAGTTATCGAGAGAACTTTGCATTGCTCCATCTGTTCTTCCATCATTTAATGGAGAAACTTTACTCAGTGCTTCATTTTTTGTCGGAGACACTCTCTCCTCTTTTTTGACCTCGAGGGTTTTACCTTCATCTTTGTGGTTAAACTTCTTGTCTGCATAGTCTTGCATGGTGTGCCCGCTACATCCGCTCATTGTGAGTGTTACATATGTAAACAGCCCGAGTGTTCCTAAAAATCTCATTTTTGCTCCTATAAACTTAAATATATTTTAAACATTTCACAAGTATAACAAATTTTTACTGTTATGCAATAATAGCACTTTTAGAATGTGATAAATATGTGATGCAAGCCTATAAATAGGGGCTTTATTGATAATAATAATCAAATAAATTTACAGAAATTTTTAAGAAATGTGTGATACAATTGCTCCGACAAAAATTAAAATAAGTCAAAGCTTATTTAAGGAGAATGAATGAAAATAGTTAAAATGAGTCTTGCGGCAGCGGTACTAGTAGGTGCATCTGCATTCGCAATCGACAATGTTAAAGTAAGTGGGAACGCACAGGTTTTCTATAGCACGAGTGATGCAAAAGGTCAAACTACGAACGTCATCAAAGGCAATACTGGAAGCGGTACTCTTTTTAGTAAAGATTCTTCTGCTGCTGATGCTGGTTTAAACCTTAACATCTCTGCTGATTTAGCAAAAAACAGTTTAGTAACTGTAAGCGCTGGCGCTGGTTATACTGCACTTTCTACTTTGGGTTTAGAAAATAACTTAGTAAGTAACGTATGGGGAAGTTCACACGGTGCTACTGCAAATACAGGCGCTAGTTATGCTTCATCTCCATTTAAGGGTGCTAAAGTTGAAAATGCAAGCTGGATGAATGAAGCATGGGTTGCTCTTTCTTTAAATCAACTTACAAAATCAACTGTTAAAGTTGGTCGTATGGAATTAGATACTCCACTTGCATTTACTGAAAAATGGTCAATTGAAAAAAATACATTTGAAGGTGCAGTTTTACTTAACCAAGATATTCCTGATACTACAATCGTTGCTGCTTATGTTGGTAATGGTAATGGTACTGAAAAATACGGTCAAGATGTAAATGGAACTGTAATAGCTAATAATTTAGCTGTTGGTGCAGTTGTTAATCAAAATGGTAACTTTACAACTTATGGTAAAGATGGTGCATACGCTTATGGTATAATCAACAACTCTTGGAAACCATTAACTGCTCAAGCATGGTACTATGATGTTTCTAAAGTTGCTCAAGCTTTCTGGTTACAAGCTGATTTAGATACTACGACTCTTGGTGTTACTGGTCTAAGTGCTGGTATCCAATATGTAAATCTTGATGCTTCTGATGCTGCTCCAGGTACTGTTGCATCAAAAACTACAGCAGTAGAGCTTGGTTATGCTGTTAAAGATATGTTTGCTGCGAAAGTTGCTTACTCTTCTGTAGCTGATCAAGGTGTGGTTGGTGCTGCAAACACTGCAACAAGTTCAGGACAATCTAAACTTTATACTGAAGCATGGTGGAACTACGGTCAAGCAACTGCTATTGGTGCATCAACTTGGCATGCAGAAGTTACATCTCCAGTAGCTGGTTTATTTGACGCTGGTCTTTACATCACTTCAGTAGATCAAAAACGTCAAGGTCAAGATATGACAGAAGTTGCGGTAACTGCTGGCAAAAAATTCGGACCACTTGATGCTACTTTAGCATACATTAGTACATCATTTAACAATAATACTGCTACAACAAAGAATTTTGATTCAAATGAAATCCAAGCATACTTAACTCTAAACTTCTAATACAAGCTTTTAGTTAAACTCCTTTCGCCCTCGCGGGCGAATCCCTCTTAAAACACTTCAACCGTTCTGACTTGACACAAATTTAAAATATAACTATAATGATATATCTAATTAGATATAGGAATAGATATGTCAACAGTAAAAAAACTTTTTTCTCTTGATGAAAGAGTAGCAAGAGAGTTAGAAATAGTTGCTTCGTCATTGCATAAAACACAAAAAGAGATTGTTGAGTCTGCTCTTGACTTTTATTTTGATTATACTGATGGTCTTGTTGCAGATAAGATAACCGAAGATATAAAAAGTGCTAAGATGAAAACATATAGTGCAGAGGAAGTATATAAAGAACTTGGCATAGAAATATGAATATTAGATATTCGGAGCAGTCTGTAAAAGATCTCAAAGAATTCAATCAAGCAGAAAAAATACTTATCGCAAAAAAGATAGTATATCTTGCAGAAAATTTTGAAAGCCTAAAATTAAGTAAGAAAATCAAAGAACTCAAAGGTACAAAATTTGAAGGCCAATACAGGTTTGTAATTGCAAGAAAGATCAGAGCAATATTTCGTATTGAAAATGAAGAAATAATCTTACTAATATTACGAATTGGAAAAAGAAAAGATGTGTACTAACCCAAAACCCCATAACTAAACTCAACTCTATTTCTTCCATTTTCTTTTGCTTCATAGAGTTTCTTATCTGCTTGTTTTAGGATCTCTTCTTCATCTAAAGTTTCATCTGCGACACAGGAAACAGCGCCGATAGAGATTGTAAGATATGCGCTTGCTTTGTTGCCCGCATGCGGGATCTTTTCCTCTTCAAGAGAATGACAAATCTTGCCTGCGAGAGCTTGGGCATCTTGCGCACCAGTATCGGTCAAAAATACACCAAACTCTTCACCTCCGAGTCTAAAGACAAAGTCACCTGGACGCTTGAGTACTGAGCGTAAACTCTTTGCTACATGTATAAGTGCTTTGTCTCCTTCAATATGCCCGTAAGTGTCATTATATTGTTTGAAAAAATCTACATCGAGCATCATAAAAGTTATCTCACTTTTTGCTCGTTTTGCTCGTTTTATCTCTCTATCTAGGACAATGTTAAAGTAGCGCCTGTTGTAAAGATTTGTGAGAGAATCCGTATAGGAAGCATTTTCGAGTTTTTTATTTGCTATTTGGAGTTTTTTTGAAACACTCTCAAGATCTGATTGGTCTTTTTGAATACTCTTAAAAACAATATATAAAATGAGTAGAACCCCACCGCTGACTAAAATGAGGATAAGCCCAAGTTTGATCTGAGTTTCATGGTATGAATCGATGAGCTCTTGTCTTTGGTACTGCGCCCGTTGGATCTCATATGATCTTAGTTCTGCAATTATTGTATGGATATGCTCGATGTGAGAATTTAAGGTCTCTATCGAGAGATTGCTCATATTACAGCCATTTTGGCAGGCCTGATGAAACTGGCCTAAAAAGAGTTTAGTATCTATGATCTCTTTAGTCGCGTAAGTAACAAATGGGCGTTCTTTTGATGTTTTGTAATGGTTATGATAATCACTCCAATGTTTATCAATATTGGTAAGTGCATTATCGACGGCGTCTATCGCTTCTTGTGAGCTTAATAGATTCTCTTTCGCAAGAGTAAGATTTCTCTGGATATCTACATCATATGCATTTAATATCTCATCAAGAGTCACAACTGTGATAAAAGAACCAAAATAAAGAGCATCGATCTTTTTCTTCATAGAGATAAGATTGAGTGTTCCAAGCACGCCTATGATGAAAAGACCAAGCGTGATGAGAATGAAGAGGATAAAGAGCTTACTTTTAAGGCGTAGAGCATCTATAAATTTCAAATATTTCCCTTGTCGCTATCTTCTACAGTATGAGAGAAGATAGCAAGTTTTATGCCAATAGAGCTGTAATAACTATTTTTTGTATGAAATAATCGGGAGTTTTTTACCCATAATGTACAACATACCGCCATTAAGGTCATAAACATTGTAACCCAACTTTTGTGATAAAAATGCTGAGACCATTTTTGTTCTACTTCCAGTATGGCAGATAAGAGCGAATGGTTTTTTTACATCGACTTTCTCTGAGAGTGTTTTGAGAAAAAGTGGGATGTTGTAGCCCCCTTTTTCATCAAAGAAAGTGATAGGAATAGCACCTTTAAGAAGACCTGTTTCTTTCCACTCCGGCTCAGTACGAATGTCTACGACGGGAATTTTTTTGCTTAAAAAGGCAGCATCTGGGTAGATGTTTGTTACTTCTGCAAACAATGAAGTGACAAGAAATGCAAGCAAGAGAAGAAGTTTTTTCATATAATGTGTCCTGTGGGTAATTAGTATATAATTATACTTTCATAAACTAACAATCAGGTAAACAATGTCAAATAAAATAGACTCCGCTGTAAGGTTAAAATATATTCGTGTTCTTGAGAGATTTTTGAGAAGTGTTATCTCTTATCTTTCTATTCCTGAGGGGATAAGCAAAGAAGGATATAACAAAAAGATAGAAAATAATCTCAAATACTTTCAAAAAACGCAAAGCGTCGCTCTGTATAAAGGTGAGTTTAGTGATTTGGAAGCTTTAGTCAAAGAGATCATTGCAAAAGCAGACAGTGATAATCTGATCGAAGATATAAAATGTGATATTCTTTATAAGTCTAATAAACTTGAGAAAACTAAAAATAATAGAAAATATAAAAAAGATAAACATAAAACAGAAAAGTTTAATGAGTGGTAGCTTTTGAGTATAGATTTATAAGAATTTATGATAGAATTTAGCGAATAAAGAAATGTGATAAAAAGGTAATTTATGGAATTTATGAAAAATACGAGTATCCATAAGAAGATGAATTATCTTCTTATATTTGTTACTCTATCAATATTTACAGGATCGGTTTTTGTGTATCTAGTATTAAGTAAACTAGATTCTCAGTTTAGCGACTTAAAAGCAAAGTATGTAGCTGGAGAGATGTATACGCTTTCTATTGAAGCAGATATGAACTATGTTAGTAGACTTGACAGAGATATTATGCTCGGTGGTGACTATGACAAAGATATAGAAAAGATATCTGAAAGAGTCGCAAAGGTTTCTGAAAGTTTTCAAAAGTTAAAAGAAACCGCTGTGAATGACAATGAGCGTAAGCTCATAGAAGATTCTCAAAACTCAGCAATGTTCTTTTTAAATAATGCATTCACCCTTATGAAATCATTAACACCAAAACAGATTAGTGAAGACAAAGATGGACTGTATAAAAACTACAAAGCTACGCTGACTCCTCCTGCTGAAGCATCAAGAGCAAAGTTTGCAAAAGTGATCGAGCTGAAGCATAAAGCTCTTGAAAGTGCGGTCAATGATATGTCTGAGCGCACTTCAATCTACAAATATGCGGCACTAATACTTGGATTTTCTATTGGTCTTATGGTATTGATCTTTTCTCAACTACTTGTGCGTTCCATAGTAAGAGTTATCAAAAATTTTACAGATATGATGAAGCATGCAGCAGAGGGTAATCTTCAGCATCAAGGAATTGAAAAAAACGAGCATACAGAATTTGGTGTTATGGGAATTGCTTTATCGTCTTTACTTGACCAGATTGAAGATTTTGTAAATCAAATCAATCACTCTATTTCAAAAGCATCCAAAGGTGATTTTAACGTTGAAATCCATTCTAATGCTATGAAAGGTGAATTTGTTACAGCAATCACTCTTGTAAAAGGGAGTATAGATTCTATGCAAGCACAAGAGGGCAAAAAGCAACAAGACAGTTTCAATGCAGAGATAAGCCAATTTAGTATGGGCGTCACTGAAAGTATGACTTTGATTCAAGAAGATCTGGCAAAAAATATAGAAGCTTTAAAAGGTGTTACAAACGCGACAAGATCTGCTGAGTCTCAGGCTACTGATTCTAAAAAAAGCATTGATATTATTGTCGGTGAACTTGAATCACTCAAAGATCAAGTAGGCGTGAATACGGGGGCCATAGATGATCTTGCGACTCAGGCAGAAAATATCACATCAGTCATAGAGCTCATCACAGATATTGCAGATCAGACAAATCTTCTTGCTCTTAATGCAGCCATAGAAGCAGCGCGTGCAGGAGAACATGGCCGAGGTTTTGCCGTCGTTGCTGATGAGGTCAGAAAACTGGCAGAACGTACACATAAAGCGACTGGTGAGATATCTGTTTCCATAAAAACTCTGCAACAGGGAATGAGTGATATTCAGATGAGTAGCGAAGCTATGAACAGCGTCGTTGAAGAGTCAACAGAGAGAATTTATAAGTTCGAAGAGATATTGACACAGCTTAGTAAGAATTCTTCTGGAATTGTGAAATCTTCTTACGGAATGGAAAATAGTATCTTTGTCGTACTTGCTAAGATGGATCACATTTTATACAAAGCAAGAGCATATAACAGTATTGTCACAGCAAAACAGGTACTTTCAGTGGTCGATCATCATGGATGTCGCTTAGGGAAATGGTATGATGGTGAGGGGAAAGATAGATTTGGAACTACTTCAACATATGCACAGTTCACATCACCTCATGCAACTGTCCATAAAAATGCCAATACAAATATGAAGTTTTTAGATGCAACGGACCCTACGGCAAATATCTTACTCAATAGAACAGAGATATTTAATAATTTTGAAGAGATGGAGCACGCGAGTAAAGAGCTATTTACTTTGATGGATAATATGCTTCGAGAGAGTGCAAGAATAAACAGTTAGAGAGTTTTTTCTCTATCTGTTTCCTGCGTTTACTGCAAGTTGTGCCATTTTTACAAAGTGTTCTTGCACGCTTTTTTCTTCCATGATAGTGACATCGAGTGTATTTAAAAAGTAATCTTGTGTTTTCTCATCTGCCATATTAAAAGTATAAATAACCCATTCGTAGCTTACATGTAAGGGCTTTCCATTGTCAGTGACTTCAAATACCTTATAGAGATTTAACTCTTCAGTAGCAAGGGCGTTAAGAGATTTTTTGTAAAACATATTTACATCATAATTTATGAGCGCTTCTAATTGTTCAACATCTATCTTGACATCTGTCTCTTCAAAACCATTTTGTCCAATAATGAGTGATGTTCCTAAAAAAAGCTGTTCGCCGATAAAGTAGGGAATCTGAGTAGAGATAAGAGCATTGGCATCTGTATAGATAATATGTTCATTTAAAGCTTGAGAGTTATCTACAAGAATAGAGTTGAAAAAAGTGTAGATACTGTTGACTTGTCCGTCAAAATCATCATTTGTGGTAATCATTTTAGTCTGTGGATTTATAGAGTATGTTTTCATAAGAATGTTTCTTTGTGAGTAAAGTGGTGCCTCCAAAGGAAGAGTTACCCTAGTGTTTTCATCCCTAACTAAGGGCCTTTAATTGAGTGTTGTAATGTATGGATTCTACTATATTTAGACTCTCTAGTCAAGTAAATGTCACAAGATCTTACTTTGTGCCATCCATTTTTTTTGTCTATTGTTTCATATGACAAATAGAGTAAAAGTGCTGTAAAATTTCGATATCAAATCTTATAGTAAAACTCATAAGGAAGATTATAAATAGAATGTTTGAGCCAAAATTTTTCACATTAATTAAAAATGGTATTTCAAGAGAACAAATTTTTGCGGATGTTATTGCCGGTACAATTGTTGGTATTGTGGCATTACCACTTGCCATTGCTTTTGCTGTTGCTTCAGGCGTTTCACCGGAAAAAGGGATTATTACTGCCATCGTTGCAGGTTTTATCATCTCATTCTTAGGCGGGAGCAAAGTACAAATCGGTGGTCCAACGGGTGCTTTTATTATTATTTTATACGGGATAATTGAGCAATACGGTATAAATGGACTTTTGATATCGACCATAATGGCGGGAGTGATTTTAATTCTCTTTGGATTATTTAAATTAGGTAATTTATTAAGATATTTTCCCCATCCCTTGGTTGTTGGCTTTACAAGTGGAATCGCTTTGGTTATTTTTACCACACAGATTAAAGATGCATTGGGATTAGATATAGCAAAGCTTCCATCAGCATTTTTCGAAAAATGGGTTATTTATATTGAGCACATCAATGATACAAACCTTTATGCTTTAGCCATTACTGTTAGTACAATTTTAATAACTATGAATTTTAAATATATTACGACGAAGATACCTGGGTCCTTTATTGCCATCGTTTCAATCACCCTTTTAGTTCACTTTCTTCATCTTCCCGTTACAACGATAGAAACATTTTTTGGCACGATACCTAATGATATAACTTTTTCTCTTCCAAATTTTGAATTAGCAAATTTGTCTACATACTTGGTTCCTGCCTTTATTATTGCTTTACTCGGTGGTGTCGAATCTCTTTTATCGGCAGTTGTGGCAGATGGAATGATTGGTGGAAATCATCGCTCCAATACAGAATTGATTGCTCAGGGTATAGCAAATATTGTGACACCATTTTTTGGCGGAATACCTGCGACAGGAGCAATCGCAAGAACAGCGACAAATGTAGAAAATGGAGGAAGAACACCAATCGCAGGTATAACACATTCTTTAGTTTTACTTTTGATTATGCTTGTTTTTATAGATTTTGCAAAACTTATACCAATGTCTTGTCTTGCAGGAATTTTGATAGTCGTAGCTTATAAAATGAGTGAGTGGAAATCTTTTATATCTATTTTAAAAGGTTCACCCTTTGATTACATCGTCTTACTTTCTACTTTCATACTGACTGTACTAGTAGACTTAACAGTTGCTATTCAAGTTGGGATTGTATTATCAGCACTTTTGTTTATGAAAAGAATGGCGGACGTTGATGGTCACGAACTGATCGTAAGTGATGACGTAGATGATATAGAAAACTATGAAAATCTTCCACAAGGGATATCTGTTTATGAGATTGGAGGTCCTTTATTTTTTGCCTCAGCAAAACAATATGCAGAGTTGATAAAAGAAAGAGGTATCTCATCTAAAATATTAATTATCAGAATGAGACATGTAAGCTTTATCGATTCGACAGCACTTCATAATTTTCAACAAACTATCAAACTACTCAAAGATAATGGTACGGTGGTATTGACTTCGGGTACAAATGACAATGTTTTTAAAGATTTACAAAAATATAATATTGTCTCATTAATAGGAGAAGTGTACATGCATAGAACATTTGCAAGAGCAGTCACACAAGCTAAAGAGCTGCATAAAAGATATGATGAAGAGTAAAAATGTAAAATTTTATAAAAATGTTTAAAATAGGGAAGTTTAAAGAAAAAGTGGTGACTCCAAGGGGATTTGAACCCCTATGGCAAGGATGAAAACCTTGAATCCTAACCATTAGATGATGGAGCCACAATTGTGGTTGATAAGTTTTGCAAACAAGTTTGCGATGGTGTCCCGTGATGGATTCGAACCATCGGCCACATCATTAAAAGTGACGTGCTCTACCAGCTGAGCTAACGAGACAGAAACAAACACGGATGTTTGTGGATGGGAATTATAGTAAAACTTTTTTTTAAAGTCAAGAGTTTTTTAAAAAGATTTGTGATTTATATGTTATTTGGTATTTATTTACTTCGACTAAGTTATACTACACCTTACAATAGATACCCGTAATAGGAAAAATATATGATTTCTAAAATAAACGAGATAAAAAAAGAGGTCGCAAAAGTCGTCATAGGTCAAGAGAAAATGATAGACGGACTCCTTATTGGACTGCTTTGTGAAGGGCATGTTTTAATCGAAGGTGTTCCAGGACTTGCAAAGACAACCACCGTTAAAGCGCTCTCTCAAAGTTTGGGCTTAGATTTTAAACGTGTTCAATTTACACCAGACTTACTTCCTTCAGATATTTTAGGTGCTCAGATCTATGATCCAAAAACAAATGAGTTTAAAATCAAGCACGGCCCAGTGTTTACAAACTTACTTTTAGCAGATGAGATCAACCGTGCTCCTGCAAAAGTGCAGTCAGCACTGCTTGAAGTGATGCAGGAACGTCAAGTGACCATTGGCGAGGAGAGTTTTAAGCTCTCTCCTCCATTCTTTGTTATGGCTACGCAAAACCCTGTTGAACAAGAGGGCGTATATCAACTTCCTGAAGCGCAACTTGACCGTTTTATGCTCAAGCTTGATGTCGGTTACAATACGAAAGAAGAAGAGTTAGAGATAGCAAGACGTATTTCAAGTGGTTTAAATGAGCAGATAAACACAGTGATCAGTCATGAAGATCTGATACAACTCAAAGAAGCAGTAAAAGCTATCCATATAGATGCCGAGGTTGAAGAGTATATGATCGAACTCGTAGAAGCATCTCGCAATCCTAGTGCGTATGGACTTGAAGATATTGCAGAGTATATTCAGTTTGGTGCAAGTCCTCGTGTGAGCATCGATATGTTTAAAGCAGTAAAAGCGATGGCATTTTTAAGAGGAAAAGATTTTGTAACTCCTGTTGATGTGGCTTATATAGTCAAAGAGATTATGCATCATCGTCTAGTTCTGACTTATGAAGCTGAAGCCGAGGGAATAACTACAGATTCTTTAATCGATAAAATTGTCAAAACAGTTCCGATTCCGTAGAGAGCATCATGAGTAAATTAAAAAAGATACTCGTTCGTGCTCGTCGCCAAGTCTTTAGTGAGATGAGCGGGAACAATCCTTCCATTTTTAAGGGCGAGGGATATGACTTCGTAGAGCTTCGTGAGTACATGCCCGGAGATGATATCCGCCATATCGACTGGAATATCACGGCAAAGATGCAGGCTCCATACATCAAAATCTTTAAAGAAGAACGAGAACTTAACGTTGTAGTCGCAACGATGCTCAATGGAAGTGTCTATTTTGGAAGTAAAAAATTTAAACAAGATGTGATCGCCGAGCTCGTAGCACTGCTGAGTTTCTCTACTCTGAAAAATGGAGATCTGCTGAGTTCTTACATTTTTACGGATAGGATGATTAGCAATTCTAAGCCGACGAAGAAGATGAGTTTTGTCACAAAAAATGTTGCTCAAGTTTTGGAGTTTGATCCGCTACATCAAAAAGCGGATTATGCTTTGATGGCAGACACTCTGTATAAAAGGTTGAAAAGAAAGTCGCTTATTATTTTGATCGCAGATTTTTTTCAGGTACCAGATTTAAGAGTTTTGGCAAAAAAACATGAAGTCATTGCCATAATTGTGCGAGATAAACTCGAAGAACATCCGCCTGTTATGGGATTTTCTTCTTTGATGGATCCTGAGAGCGGGTCAACATTGGAAGGTGATTTCAATGAAAAAAGCGTCAAACTTTATGCGGCCAAAGTGCATGCGCATGACAAAGCTTTATATGAAAGTTTGAGAAACTCAGGGATAAGGTTTACGAAAGTTTATACCGATGATGTGGCGAGTGTGAGTTTAAAAAGAGTATTTGAGAGAAGATAATGAATCCAGATGATATAAAAATAAGAGATATAAAACCACTTTTAGAAGTACCGGACCATAGTTTGTATTTTTTCATTGGTGTGATAATTGTTTCTTTATTGGTACTCGCAGGTGTAATTTACTTAATACTCAAGTGGGTTAAGACAAAAAATCGTCTCAATCTTCGAAGAAATACTTATAAAAAACTCTTACATGTAGACTTAAGTGACTCAAAAAAAGCAGCTTACGAGATCACGAGATATGGACTTGTTTTTAAAGATGATTCGCCTAGAAATGAAGAGATGTACTTTAACCTTATCGCCCGACTAGAAAGATATAAATACAAAAAAGATGTTGGACCTCTTGAGTATGAAGAAAGAAGTTATCTTGAACTTTATAAGGGCATGATTGATGTTTGATGGCTTTTATTTCGAACATCCGAAGTTTTTCTTTGTCATATTTTTCTTTATAGCCTGCTCCTCGTTATGTCGAATGAAACTTCCCTCTTTTTACTTTCCCCATTCTCAAAGTTTTGCAAAAGATACGGTGAGTCGCTCAAATCTACTTTTTATGCTCAAATGGATCTCTATCGTTATGCTCATCTTCGCATTTATGTCTCCTGTGAAAGATCAGCCTTATAAGATGGCGCCAAAGGAGGGTTATGCGATAGCCCTTGTCTTGGATACTTCTGATTCTATGAGTATGCATGGGTTTGACAGAGGAAATGTGGACGCGACAAAATTTGACGCTGTTAAAAGTATTGTCAAAGATTTTATCGCAAAACGGTTTGATGATAACATCGGAGTTGTCGTTTTTGGCGCTTACTCTTTTATAGCGTCCCCTTTGACCTATGATAAAAATATCGTTCAAAAAGTAGTTGATCAGCTTTACATCTCCATCGCAGGGCAATCCACAGCGCTGTATGACTCTTTGGCTCAAGGTGTGGATTTGCTGAAAAACTCTAAAGCAAAGACGAAGATAGCCATTCTTTTAACGGATGGATACAACTCTGCTGAAGCTACAAAAATACCCTTACATGTAGCGCTTGAACTGGCTCAAAAAGAAAAAGTCAAAGTCTATACTATAGGAATAGGAGATGATGGAGAGTTTGATAAAGCTCTTTTAACGCAGATTGCAAGTTCAACTGGAGGCAAAACTTACGCGGCAGCGGATGCATCAGAATTAAAGTCTATCTATAACGATATAGACAAACTTGAAAAATCAAAGATCAAATCTCAAAATTTTTCTGATGTGCAGTATTTTTATTTTTATCCACTTTTTTTTGGGTTACTCAGTTTGATGTTTTATATATATCTGATAAATAAAAGGGGACACGAATGACCTTTTTGCATCCTGAATTTATCTATTATATGTTGCCTCCACTCATTATATTGTTTGCACTTTTTTTGACACAAAAGGAGAAACAGACAGTTTTTTTCTCAGAGGAAGTAATGGAAAAACTGCGTGTAAACTCTAAGAGAATGAGTCTTCGCGCGAGAAATGCTCTTTTTTTTGTCGTCGGTATTTTACTTATAATTTCTCTTGCCGAGCCTGTTATTCCTGATGGAAAAGTACAAGTGCAGGCAAAGAGTGCGGATATCATGATAGGACTTGATATCTCTGATTCTATGCTTGCCACCGACGTTTATCCATCACGCCTTGAGCTTGCAAAACATAAGATACTTTCTCTTTTAGCACTTGCTCCAACAGAACGCATTGGCGTTGTGGCGTTTGCAAAGGCAGGTTATCTTGTATCTCCTTTGAGTTTTGATCATGACGCGGTTTCTTTTCTTGTCAAACAGCTTGAACCAAGTTCTATTACAGAAAAAGGGACGGATTTTATGCAGCTTCTCTTTGGCGTTGAAGAGAGTATGAAAGAGCAGAAAAAACGCTATTTGTTGGTGCTTAGTGATGGCGGAGATGAGAAAGATTTTAGTGAAGAGATTGCTTATGCCAAAGAGCACCATATTACAGTGTTTATACTTGGCATGGGAACCTCTTCAGGTGCGCCTATAAAAGCTGATAATGGCTTTGTGATGCAAAAGGGAAAGATCATCATCTCCAAGCTTAATTCTTCTATCTCATCGCTGGCTACACAAACGGGCGGCGTTTACATCGAGGGTGTGAATTCTGACCGAGATATCGAAAAGATGCTTAGCGAAATAGAAACAAAAGTACAGCAAAAAACGCTTAAATCTCAAGAGATTACAAAATTTATACCGCTTTTTTCTATTCCTATTGGATTTGCTTTGTTCCTTTTACTTTTAGCGATCAGCTCTATGAGTAAACGTGAAGTCGTGCATGTACCGAGTGCTTTTATTATTGGCCTTGTTTTAGTGGCTAGCACACCATCACATGCAGGACTTTTAGACTTCAAACTTCTAGGTGATGCAAAAAAAGCGTATGAAAATTCTGATTTTCAAGAAAGCACTTCTTTGTATAAAAAATATCTCAAAGATCATGATGGAAACGAGATAAACTATAACGTGGCTTCCTCCCTTTATAAAAATAAAAAATATTCTGAGGCTGCGAATTTTTATAAAAAAGTGAATTTTACGGACAAAGAGAAGCAGGCGGGAGTTTTATATAACCTTGCAAACAGCTATGCAAAATCAGGCGAATTACAACAAGCTGTGGACACCTACAAGCAATCACTCGCACTCAAAAGTGACGCAGATGCAAAAATAAATAAAGAGATCGTTGAAAAACTTTTAAAAGAGCAGCAAGAGAAAAATAAGCAGAATAAAGATCAAAATAAAACAGAGCAAGATCAGTCAAATAAAGAGAAAAATAATCAAGACAAAAACCAGCAAAACAAAGATCAAAAAGACCAAAGCAAAGAGAATCAAGATCAAAACAAGCAAGACAAAGAGAAGCAAAATAATCAAGACCAGCAAAATCAAGAGAATAGTGCGAATAAGCCAGCACAAAATGGTATGAGTAATAAAGAGGAGCAAAAATGGCTTCAAAGGCTTAACTCTGGAACTCCAACGCATATGTATAAACTAGGTTCTATGAAAACACAAAAGGATAGTCCAAATGAAAAACCTTGGTAAGATAATAACAGCTTTATTTTTAAGTACAAATCTTTTTGCAGGTGTAAGTGCTGATGTCGATCAAAGCGCTATAACTCCAGGGAATATTGTCAATTTTAGCTTACATGTAAGCGATATCAGATTTCAAAAACCATCCATTACTACGCTTTGTGGTGTGAGTGTTTTGGGGACTTCTTCTCAAACAAGCATCAATGGAGTAAATGGCAAATTCACCAAAACACTCACACTTACATACAGTTTTGCTCCTGAACACTCTTGTGTTATCAATCCTATTTTGATTAAAACAGATAACGGAATTCTCAAAACTGCACCTATAAAGATTGATGTTCATCCACTTTCAAAAGATGCGAAAGAGAAATTTTCTCTGGAATATTCGAGTGATAAAAAAGATGTTTACGTGGGTGAGCCTTTTAGCGTAACGCTTACTTCAAAAATCCGCCGTGATATGAAAGTGCTTGATTCTAAATTTGAGGCATCAGATATGAACGGGTTTTGGATCAAAAAACAGCAACAAGAACCTGACACTGTCGATGGTGACTATGTTGTGACAAAGATTACTTATGTTCTTGGGGCACAAAAAGCAGGTGAATTAATACTTAAACCCGCAACTATGAGCCTAGCACAACAGACAGTTAAAAATGATTTTTTTGGCGGCGCGGCAAATGATGTAAAATGGAATAGATATATCTCAAACAGCTTACATGTAAACGTCAAAGCACTGCCTAGCGGCGTGGATCTTGTCGGAAGTGATATTAAACTCAATATGAGCATAGATAAAACAAAAGTCAACCAAAACGAAGCTGCAAATGCGACTCTTACTTTAAGTGGAGTTGCAAATTTTGAGGATGTTGGAGCACTTAAACCTTTTGTGGCAAATGTTTCAGTATTTGAAGATGACGCCAAAGTTGAACACTTTATAAAAAGTGGGATCTATCATAGTCAGTACACGAAAAAAATAGCATTTGTAAGCGAGAAAAGTTTTACGATTCCACCAATAGAAATCAAATATTTTGATACTTCAACACATGAAATAAAAACGCTTCGCAGTGAATCCTTACATGTAGATGTTGTTGGAAATAGCGGTGCAAGCGCAAAAGGTGAAGCCCTCAAGATTCAAAAAGGTGTTCTCGATAATCCAAAAGGTTTTTTAGAAGATTTTTCTGAGTTTACTTATATTGCTATGGGAGTTTCAGCTTTTATCGGATTTTTACTTGGTGTGGGATTTATGATCGTTAAACCCTACTTACGTCGAGAGAAAAGTGAGGGGCCTGTCTCACACAAAGATACAAAAGCACTTCTTGCTAAACTTATAGAGTTCAAAGAAGATGATGAAGTGCGGGAAATGATAGAGATTTTAGAGAAAAAAGCTTATCTTGGACAGAATGTGAACATAGACAAGAAAAAGCTCCAAGAGCTAAGAAAAAAGTATAAGTTCTAAGAAAAAATATTATAAAGAGTATTTGCGTCTTGCATCTCTTTATGAAGTTCCATCCACTCTTCATCTTGGATATGTTGCTTGAAGTTTTTCAGTTCTTTTTCGAAAAGCTCTATCGCTTCAAGAACATTTCCTTTATTTTGTTTAAATACATCCTCCCACATCGCAGGCGAGCTTTTCGCAAGACGGCTCATAGAGCGAAATCCGCCGGCCGCTAGAGTTAAGATATCATTTCTGTTTTCCTGTCTTATCACGGTATTTGCAAGAGAGTAAGAGATAACGTGAGGCATATGACTGATAAATGCGGCGTGACGATCATGCTCATGCGCGTGCATGTAGCTTATTTTCATAGAAAGTGCTTCGAAGAGCTGTATAGCTACTTCTTTTTGATGTTTTCCACTCTCTTCAAGATCACAAAGAACTACCACTTTATCAGTGTAAAGCTCTTCTATGGCCGCATATGGACCAAAAAATTCAGTTCCTGTCATTGGGTGTGCGGCTACGATATTTTGGCGGATCAACTTAGGAATGGAATTTACAATCTTTTCTTTTGTTCCTCCAAAGTCGATAACAGTCGTATTTTTAGGGATATCTTTTAACTGTTGGATGATAGAGATAATGCCATCCACGGGAACGCTAAGGATAATAAGGTCACATTTTTTTATCTCTTCAAATTCTACAATTTGCTTTACAAGACAGAGATCAAGAGCTTGTTTTTGGTGTTCTAGATTGTGATCACTACCGACGACCTCTCTTATAAATGGCATATTTTTTAAACTCAGCGCCAATGAACCACCCATTAAACCAAGCCCGATTATTCCAACTCTCATAATTTCTCTTTTTTTATTTCAATGATACACTGAAAATGCTTTTAACTAACGTAATATTAATCACATTCAAGGTAAAATCATTATTCAAATTATGCAAATTTAGGAAATATATGAAAATAGTCTTTTTGGCGCTTGCCATGTTAGAGGGAGTCACGCTCTACGCAGATAAAATAAAAGAGATAAATTATGACAATTTGTTTCATATATCTAAAGATGTAGCGATGCGTATGGTTGATTTGGAAGTCGGTGAAGATCTCGATGATAAAAAAGTAGATGACGCTATAAAAAAATATTTTGATCAGGGATATTTTGAAGATATCTATGTCACAAATGAAGATGGCAACGTTACTTTTCACTTTAAAGAAAAACCGATTATCTCAAAAATAGAGATTAAAGGCTATAAAGATGATGACAAAGATTTTCTAAACGATGTTGTTATGATTAAGCGCGGAACACTTTATGATGAGCAAAAGATCGAAGCGGCTAAAAAAAGAATCATCGATTCACTCAACCATGAAGGCAAAATAGACTCTGTTGTCGAAGTGGAAAAAGAGGTTCAGGAAAACGGCAGTATTCACATCAAGTTTGTGACAAACGAGGGTGAAAAGATTATTGTTGAAAAGATCAAATACAGCGGTATGAATAGATTTGAAGGCACTGATTTTGATGATGTAGTCGCAAATAAACAACACCAGTTTATAGGATGGTTATGGGGCAGAAATAGTGGAGATTTAAAGATCGAAGATCTCGAATATGACCCACTTCGTATGCGTGACTACTATATGCAGTTTGGATACTTAGATGCAAAAGTGGACTCTCCATTTGTGAGAGTAAATTTCGATCATTATACTGGTGAGATGAGTTATCAAGTGACAGAGGGCGATGTATATCGTATCAGTTCAATCAACATTGAGCAGACAAAAGATGTCATTGACAATGCTAAACTTGTTGAACTTTTGAAGCTTGTGAAAAATGAAGCCTTTAATATCAAAACTTTTCGTGAAGACTCTGAAAGAATAAAAACAGCTATCGCCGATCTCGGATATGCTTTTGTAAATGTTATGCCAGATCTCAAAAAAGATAAAGATAAGCATACTGTTGATGTTATCTTTAAAGTCGTTCCTGGCGAAAAAGTACATATTCGCAATGTTGTCATCTCTGGTAATACTCGTACGCTTGACCGCGTTATCAGACGTGAACTTTATCTTGGACCGGGTGATATGTATTCTTTGAGCGACTTAAAAGATTCAAGAAACGCTCTTGGGCGTCTTGGATATTTTGAAAGCAACACTATCGAAGAAAAGCGTATAGATGACCATACGATGGATCTTATCGTTAAAGTTAAAGAAACTCCAACTGGAAATATTCAGCTCGGTGGTGGATATGGCAGCTATGGCGGTATCTTACTAAGCGTCTCTGTTAGTGATAGAAATATCTTCGGATCAGGACTCAATGTAGGTGTGAAGCTTGAAAAATCTCAGCTTACACATAATTATTCGTTCTCAATCTCAAATCCAAAGCTTAACGACAGCGATTTTAGTGGAAACTTTTCAGTTTATCAATCAGGAACTGACTATACGAACTCTAATCCTTCTTATACCGTAGTAAGTAATGGGATCAGTCTAGGGGTGGGGCATAAATTTACAAGAAATATAAGCGGCTATCTTGGATATAACTACTCTCAAAATGTTTACAGTAATCTTAATCTAGATCAAGCAGGTTTGCAGGCTTTAGGATATAACGCATACTCATTCGAAAGTTATTCAAAAAGTTCTGTTGTCACAAGTGTAAGCTATGACTCTACTGATGACTACTATCTTCCACGTGAAGGCTTTACAGCTAGTCAAAGTGTCGAAAAAGCTGGAATTGGCGGAGATGCTGACTTTGTAAAATTTGCTACTACCTATGGTAAGTATTACGGGCTTAAAGATTTAGTTGGTTTTGATGCAATTCTTAGATACAAAGCAAGATTTAACTATGCCATGGACACAGGAAAGCTGCCGATTGCTGAGAAATTCTATATGGGTGGTATAGGAAGTGTTAGAGGATATCAATCCTACTCTCTTGCTCCAAAAGATAATAACGTAACTGTAGGTGCAAACGAGACATTTTCAAACAGTGTTGAGGTGAGTTTTCCTTTGGTTCCAAAAGCGAAGATGCGTCTTGTAACATATTTGGACTGGGGATTTATCGGTGATAAGTCATTAAGTGAGATTTCTCGCGGGGGCTATGGACTTGGGCTTGAATGGTTCTCTCCAGTTGGACCGATTCAGTTGATGTTCGCAAATCCACTTGGTGAAAAGCCGGGTGATAAAGTATCACACTTCGAATTTACGATGGGACAACGATTTTAAAAGCTAAAAAGAGTAGAGTTTAGATAAACTCTACTTTGATCCCCTTTGGAAACTGCAGATTTTTAACACTCTCTTTTACAAGATATATATTTTCTTTTGTGCTTACATGTAAACAATTTTTCTCAAATGAGAATTCATAGTTTAGGTTTCTTGGTCTATGCGTCAGTAGCGCGCTTGAGAGGGAAATAATAAAGCTTAAAAACTCAGCTATCTCTTCATCAGGTAAAATATTTTTGTACTCATCAATATGTGCAGAGGAAGGTGCTCTTCTTTTTGCATATTTTGTCAATGTCGCTATGAGCATAATCTCTTTATGCGTAAATCCATACTCTAGAGCCGTTTGGATAAGATAATAACTGTGCTGGTTGCTTGAATAGTTGTGAAGCATTGAGCCAATCGGAGAGAGTTTCGCTGCGATGACAAGTTCTCTTTTGTATTTTTCATCGATATTATACGTTGATGCTGTGAGCTCAAAGATTTGTCTTGCAACTTTTGCAAGCTGATTTGAATGGTTTGCATCAGTGATATAAGAGTCTAAAAGATATCTAACAGATGGATTGAAGTTTACAGGAAAAAGCTCTTTTTGATGCCTTAAAAGGTCGCTGAGATAAACTCCTTCTCGCACGCCTACACCACTTGTGATAAGCTTTGAAATATCAGTTTTTCTTTTTAAAAGTTCTGCAATGATAAGACTTCCCGGTTTAATAACATCATAACGATCTGGTTTGATATCTAAGCGTCTTAAGCCTTTTTCATTTGCGTTCATCACTTTGTCTATAAAAGTAGACATCATTTTTGATGAAAATTCAAAGGCATGGAGTTTGTTGAGAGGATACTTGATATCTTTCATAATAGCGTTGGAGAGGGCTCGAAAAGTTCCACCAATTCCCATAAGGTTGGATGTTGGTATATTACTTAACTTATCAAGTTCTTTATTGATATATACCCTTGCACCTTCGATATCATCTTTGTCAAAATAAAGTTCTTTTAGTCTTACTGTACCAAGTTCAAGCGAAAGAGTATTTGTGACTTTTCCATCGATGATATATGAAAACTCAGTAGAACCTCCACCAATATCGATAGTCAGTGCATCAGATTTTGGTAGAAGATTACAGCAAGCAATAGCGCCATAAGATGCTTCTTTTTGACCGTCGATCACTTTGATATTCAGACCAAGACCGTTTTTTACTTGTGAGAGAAATTCATTTTTATTTGGAGCATCACGAAGAGCAGAAGTGGCAACACAAAGAATTTTTCTAGCCTTATAAGAAGCGGCTATATTTAAGAAGTTCTCAAGCGCATCATAAGTTCTTTGCATCGCTTGGTTTTGAAGATTACCACCGTTTTGGTAGGCATTTTCAGGAAGCCGAACTCGACTTTTTACTTCGTGGATCAGATGAAAAGCAAAACGGCTCGTCTTTTCATAGATCACCATTCGGGCCGAATTAGACCCTATGTCTATGACAGCCGTTATTTTTGCCAAACTATTCCTCTTCTGCTAGGATTGCTTTATATTTATATTGAAGTTCTGCAATAGTCTCAACGTTATCTTTATCAAGAACAATACATTCAACTGGACACACCGCGATACAAGCTGGCTCATCATAAACTCCCACGCACTCAGTACATCTGTCTGGATCAATGTAGTAAAGTGGGTCGCCCTCTTCAATAGCAACAGTTGGACATTCTTCGCGACATGCATCACATGCGATACACTCGTCATTTATTAGTAAAGCCATTCAAAAACCTTGTGATTATTTTATAAGTTCGATTTATATCGAAATATACCTTTAGTTTATTTGAAGTGTAGTGGACAGCAGAGTTTGGAGATGATAGTCAAGCTCGCACTTGTTCCACTGTTGGCGTCTGTTCTATTTTTAAGTTCGATAGTTGCACCGATGGCATCAGCAGCACTTTTTGCTAAGAAAAGACCCAGCCCAACGCCGCTTTTGTTGCCTTGACGCTTAAAAGGAGCGAAGAGATCGACACTTTCATCAATCCCACAACCCTCATCAAGAACCTCAATAACAAGCCCTACATCGTTTTGAAAACTATTGATATATACCTTTTTCTCTTTTGGAGTAAATTTAAGAGCATTTTGTAGAAAGTTTTGAACAATCTGATTTAAAAGGCTTACTTGAAGCGTGGCCATAAAGAGATCAGGCTCAAAATGCATGATAAGTTCTTTGTTTTCATTGTTTGCTAGAAGCGTAAAATCTCTTGCTTTTTCGCGTAGTACAGAAATGATATCAACCTCCACTGGTTTTTCTAACTGTGCGCCTTCTTGGCGACCGATATTGAGGATATTTGAAACGATATGATTCATATCATCAACAGCTTTGTTTGTTGTCTTCAAGGCTTCTATATACTCTTCTGGTGTGCGTATTTTGATAAGTGTTACTTGATTTTTGAGTTTGATGACTGCAAGGGGAGTTTTGAGCTCATGCGCAGTTCCGATAAAGAGTTCTTTTTGGTATTTTACAAAGTTTTGTACTCTGTTTATAAGATGATTGATGGTCAAACCAAGCGGCTCAAACTCTTTTGGAAGTTCTTCGATTTTTATATTTTGCATAAGATGCTCATTCATATTTGAAAGTCTTCTTGAGAGTGTATTCACAGGCGCTATCAGCATTTTAGAAAGCCCGATAGCATAGAGAATAATAAGAATAAAACCTACAGAATTGATAATAAATATGGAGTTTAAAATATTATTTAAAAGTTTTTTTGTTGGAGTTATATCTCTTGTAATTTTTAAATAACTCAAATCCTGAAGTCTCAGAGGATAGATAAGCGTTAAATAAGTTCTTTCTTTTTGAGTTCTTTCATACATGTCAACATATTCAAGTTGAGCATTGAGATGTACAAGTTCGACTGAGAGTCCCATAAATGTTTCAGGATTTAACATTGTCGCATCGGAGATAGATTTAAAAGATGCAATATTTTGTGCAAATTTTATGAGTTCATCTTTTTTTTCATTATAGATTGATCTTTCTATATAAAGATAAGCAAAGGATGTAAAGATAAAAATTAAGGACGCAGACGCGACGATAAGCTGTATAAAAAACTGTTTTCTGATACTTCTTCCGAGGAGCATAATAAAATCCTGTCATATTTAAAAGGTGCTAAATTGTATCAAAATTATAGTGAAAGAGTCTTACACCCGCAGGGCACTTTGCATGTAAGGAGTTTGATTTTGAGAAGTTATAATAGAGCTTAGAGAGCTTTTTGCTCTCTAAGCTTGTAGTATTAGTTGATTTCTTTTGGAAAACAAAATCTGTAGCCACGACGACGAACAGTTTCAATAGTTGTGATTCCAAGAGGTTTGTCCATTTTCTGACGAATTTGGTTAATTGCAACTTCAATAACGTTTGGAGTTACAAGTTCTGGTTCTTCCCAAATAGCATCAAGTAATTGCTCTTTTGACACGATTTGATCACGGTGACGAGCAAGGTGAGTTAGTACTTCAAAAGGTTTCCCTTTAAGTTCTATTTCTTGCTCTTTATAGATGATTTTTTCCTCTTCAGGATTGATAATCAAATCATCGATTTCGATAATTGTGCTTCCACCAAAACGTAATCTAGCTTCTAAACGAGCGATTAAAACGTCAAAGTTAAACGGTTTACGGATATAATCATCAGCACCCGAACGAAGTGCTTCAATTTCGCTCTCATCATCATCACGAGCTGAAAGAACAACTACAACAGTTTTTGGAGTATTTGTTTTGATGCTTGATATGATATCAACACTGTTACCATCTGGTAACATCCAATCCATCAATACTAAATCGTAGTTACGGATATCAAGATAGTACTCGCCATCTTTAAGAGTTTCTACAACGTCACTTTGGTAGCCAAATTCTTTGAGCCCCTCTGCAAGCATTTTGTTTAAAGTAACTTCATCTTCTATAATGAGAATGCGCATATTTTTAAGTTCCTATAAGCGAAAAATTTGCGAAATGATATCATAGTTTTAGAAATATTTAAAGTTTTTTTCAATTTTCTTTAAATATTCTCTAAACTTAGATTAAGAAATGGATCTGTAAAGGTTGTAGATATTTTATACAACAGCTCTCAAAAAAGGGCAAAAAAATCTTCTATAATTGCTTTATGGAAAATTTATTATTAGCAATCTTTTTAACCCTTGCCATAGCAACGGTCCTCAACATTATTCTTAAAAGATATGGAATCTCACATATTATAGGTTATATTCTCACAGGAACTGCCATCAGTTATATCTTTGGATTTAACGGGCTTTATATCAATTCTCTTGACATGGTTGGAGAGTTTGGCATAGTTTTTTTAATGTTTACCATCGGACTTGAACTTAGTTTTACGAAAATAAAAAAGATGAAAGAGATCTTACTTGCAAATGGTTTGATGCAGGTGGTCTTTAGCGTTATTGTAATATTTTTACTTTCATACTATCTTTTTAAACTAGATTTCAATACCTCGCTCATCATCTCTTTGGCATTTTCTCTTTCATCTACAGCAATAGTTCTTACATATTTGAAAAAATCAAAAGATATTCTCACTCCTTATGGACAGAAGTCTATGGGCATCCTTATTTTTCAAGATTTAGCAGTGATCCCTATTTTACTTTTAATGACATTTCTCTCTCATGATAATCTTTCACTCGGCACAGTACTTGTACAAACATTTTTTTCAGCAGTGATCGTTCTTGTATTTATGTTTACCATCGGAGAAAAGATAGTTGACGCGCTACTTGGATTTTCAGCAAAGACTCAGATTGAAGAGCTCTTTTTAGGATCAGTTTTTTCTATTGTACTTGGAGCTTCGCTTTTGGCACACAGCATGGGATTTACCTATTCACTTGGTGCATTTATCGCGGGGATGATTATCGCAGATACCAGCTACAATGTAAAAGTAGAGTCAGATATTGCAAGTTATAAAGATCTTTTACTTGGTGTATTTTTCTTTGGAGTAGGAACAAAGATAGATCTGATCTATTTTTTGCAAAATCTTCATATTGTCATTTTTATTTTTGTTTTGGCAATGCTTTTTAAAGCTGTTGTTATTTATACCATCATTCGCCGTAAGGCAGATAAAAATACTGCGGCAAAAACTGCGTTGGCTTTGGCTCAGATCGGCGAGTTTTCGTTTGCGATCTTTGCTCTGGCGGCAACTGATAAATTGATAAGTCAAGAGATGGCAAGTTTTTTAATCCTTGTGAGTGTGATCTCGATGATACTCACTCCTATGGTGCTAAGTCATATCTACAAACTCTCTTCCTATTTTGAAAAAGAGTTTTATGAATCAGACGTCATTACACCTATTGAGCAAAAAGATCACATCATTATTGCTGGATTTGGGGCTTTGGGGAGAAGAGTAGCCTCAGAGTTACAAAAAAGAGGGGCAAATTTTATCATCATTTCTGATAACCTAAAACATGTACTTGTAGCTAGGAAATCAGGTTATATGGCATATTTTGGTCACTTAAATAAGTTGCCCGTTTTGGAATCTTTGGCAGTTGATGAAGCAAAAGCGATTATCATAACAGTGAGCAGTGAAGAAAATAAACGTCTAATCAGCCAAGCTGTACTTGATTTTTCTAAACACGCTGATATCATCCTTAAAATCGATAGTAGTGAAGAGAAAAAAAGTATGAAAGATCTGCCTGAAGTGGAGCTTGTAGATGCGAGCTATGAGATATCAAAGCTTCTTGTAAATCACGCCTTGAAAGAGTAGTCGTGAAAATCACTTACACTTACAAGACAATCAGCCAGTATTGAGGGTTTTGTGATCTTGATAAAAAGAGTGGCAATATTTTTATAATGTTCTTTCAAAAGAGCAAAAAGATAAAGTAAAGCCTCTTCGAGAAGCTCAAACTTTTGCTCTTGCATCGTGAATTTTATAAGTTCTGCCACCTCTGCATAGTTTATGAATTTTGTTTTATAAGTGTATTCAAGTTCGAGATTGATAAGCACATCTTGAGGTGTGACTCTTTCAAAATCAAGAATCCCGACTATACATGTAAAGCGTAAATCTTCAATATAGACTTTCAAATAACGCGTTTCTCTTTGCCTTGAAATACTCTGATAATATTTGGAATATGTTTATAAAACAAAATAAATCCTATCAAAAGCACAGGAGAATGAGGCATCTCTGGGTGGATATAAAAACTAGAAATTATAAGTGCTAAAAGACCTAAAAGTGAAGAGAGTGAAGAGATCTTCAATGTTTTTGCAAAAACAAACCAAGTCACTAAAGCGATGAGTGTTTCAAGTGGAAGTAAAAAAAGCATTACACCCATCCCCGTTGCAACCCCTTTTCCACCCTCGAAGTTGAGGTAAGGACTAAAACAGTGACCAATAACCGCTAAAACAGCGATGCCCCACATAGTTGCGTCGCTTACATGTAAGAGATAGGCAACTGCTAAAACTGCAATACCTTTAAGCGCGTCAAGTACAAGTGTTGCAGCACCAAGTTTTTTTGCGAGTTTTGGATCTTTTTCTTTAACAACACGAAGGACGTTTGTCGCACCTATGCTTCCACTTCCAGCCGCTTTAACATCAACACCTGCAAAAAACTTTGCCAAAAGAAGTCCAAACGGAATGCCACCAACGAGATATGCCGCTATAAAAAGCTGACCATTTAAACTAAATAAAAAATCCATCATTATTAAAAATCCTTCTATTTTTGATGCGGGAATTCTACAAGAATTATTATTAGAATCTGATATAATTTCAAAATTATTGATTTTTAGGACTACAAAAGTGAACTATTCAACTGAAGAATTAAAAGAAAAAATACAAGAATTAAAAGCAAAACTGAGTGTAACAGTGGTTGCGCATTTTTACCAAAGAGACGAAGTTTTTGAGATGGCTGACATTGTTGGCGACTCTTTGGAACTAGCACGTAAAACACAAGATGATGACGCGGAGTTTGTACTTTTTTGTGGTGTTGGTTTTATGGGGCAAAGTGTTAAAGTATTGAGCCCAGAAAAGCGTGTTGTTATGCCAAAAGTAGCGTGCTGTGCGATGGCAAGGATGATAGACACAATTTACTTTGATGAATCTGTTGCCTTTTTAGAAAAAAACGGAATCAAAAAAGAGGATGTTCTACCCATCACTTACATCAATTCTAACGCTGAGGTTAAAGCAAAAGTGGGCGAAATGGGTGGAATGGTCTGTACAAGTGCCAACGCAAAAATCATTATTACAAAAGCATTGCAAGAGGGCAAAAAAATCCTTTTCGTGCCTGACAGATGTCTTGGACAAAACATCGCAAATCAGATGGGTTTAAAATCAATGGTTATCGGGCTTGGTGGCGATCCAAAAGAGTGTGACATTATCTGTTTTGATGGTTTTTGTTCAGTGCATCAGCTTTTCTCTGTGGATGATATCGCGTTTTATCGTAAAAAATATCCAGGAATACTCATCGCTGTGCATCCTGAATGTGATCCAACAATCTGCGATAAAGCGGACTTCGTTGGTTCAACTTCTCAGCTTATCAAGTATATTACAGAGTTGCCAGAAGATCAGAAAGTAGCTGTTGGAACAGAGTTCAATATGGTTAATCGTTTACGTTCAAAAAACACTTATATCCTTTCATCAACAAAACCTGAATGTCCGACGATGAATGAAACGACACTCGAAGATGTATATCTGACGCTTAAAGCCATAGATGATGGTGCGCCCATCAATGAGATATTTATAGATGAAAAAACGCAATATTGGGCAAAAATCGCACTAGAAAGAATGATGGCGTTATGATAGAAGAGTTTGTAAAAGCTGTTTTAGCTGAAGATGTTGGACGCGGCGATCTGTATGCACTTGTAGAACCTGCGCGCGATGCAACTGCAAATATCGTAGCAAAGAGCGATGGCGTTATTGCGGGCGTAAAATATGTGAATGCTTTGGCTTTGCTAGAAGGCTTACATGTAGAGTGGTTTAAAGAGGATTCGCAGGAGTTTGTAAGAGGCGAGACCATTGCAAAGATCAGCGGTTCTTCACATGCACTCTTGCGCTGTGAACGAAGTATGCTCAATATGCTCTTACATGCAAGCTCCATCGCTACGCTCACAAGAAAATATGTCAAACTCATTCAACCTTATGGAACTAAACTTCTTGATACGAGAAAAACACGTCCGCTTCTTCGAAATTTTGAAAAATATGCAACAAGAACAGGCGGAGCGACAAACCACAGAATGGGTCTTGATGATTGTTTGATGCTTAAAGATACGCACCTAAAAACAATTGAGAATCTCGATGAATACATCAAAACGGCACGAACAAAAATACCCTTTACATGTAAGATAGAAGTTGAAGCTGAAAGCTTTGATATGGCAGTATTAGCAATGAGTGCGGGCGCAGATATTGTGATGTGTGACAATATGACTCCTGAGCAAATGAGGAAAATAGTCGAGTATAAAAAGGCACATTATCCACATATTCTTTTAGAAGCAAGTGGAAATATCTCACAAGAAACAATAGAAAGTTTTGCCGCAACAGGCATCGATGCCATCAGTAGCGGTTCACTGATACATCAGGCAAACTGGATAGATCTTTCAATGAAAGTTGAGTAGGTTTTTAACTAAATGGCTGAAGACGAAGGCGAAAAGACCGAAGAACCCACCTCCAAAAAGATAGAAGATGCCAGGGCAAAGGGAAATGTTCCAAAGAGTCAGGATGCTTCCGGCGTCCTAACTCTTTTTGCCGCTATTTTAGGCGTTTTGATGCTTTTTAATTTCATGTCAGAGCATGTAGTATTTTTAGCAAAATATTATTTTTCACTACTTGGGAATACGGAACTCACTCGTGATACGCTTATGAATATAGCAATCGTAACTGCTAAAGAATTTTTCATTATTTTCCTTCCCTTGTCACTCATCGTTGCAATTTCCGGTATCTTGGCAGCACTTGCACAATTTGGCTTTTTGTTTAATGCAGATGCAATCGCACCAAATTTTTCTAAAATTAATATGATTAGTGGGATGAAAAATCTTTTTTCTCTTAAAAAGCTTGTTGATGGCTTTAAGATTACAATGAAAGCTTTGACTACACTCGGTATTGGATTTTATTTTTTCTTTCTTTACACAAAAGAGCTTCCTACCGTTGTACTTTTTAGTTTACATGATCAACTTTCATGGATGGTGCATAAGGCGATCATTTTAGCGGCTATCATGCTATTTATAATTGGAATCTATGCGGCTATTGATATTGTCCTTGTGCGAAAACGCTATTTTGATGAGTTAAAAATGAGTAAACAAGAGATCAAAGATGAGATGAAAAACATGGAAGGAGATCCACTCATCAAAGGGAAAATTCGCCAAATGCAGATGCAATCAGCGAGAAAGCGAATGATGGCTTCAGTTCCTCAAGCAGATGTAGTTATCACCAATCCAACGCACTATGCTGTTGCAATCAAATATGATGAGAAAAAAGGTCACGCACCGGTTGTCTTGGCAAAAGGGATGAATCATATGGCGCTCAAGATTAAAGAGATTGCCCGTGAAAATGGTGTACATATTGTTCAAGATCCTCCTTTAGCCCGCGCATTATATGCTCAAGTGGAAGTGGAGCGTGAGATTCCAGAAGAACTCTTTGCTGCAGTTGCCGAAGTACTGGCATATGTCTACAAAATGAATAAAAATTAGCCTATAATTGCACCATGAAAAATCCAAAAATCATTGAAACTATTGAAAATGCAAAACATGTTGTCGTGATTTCTCATGTGAATCCTGATGCTGATTCTCTCAGTAGCGCGTCTGCTGTTTATACTTATATGTTAAAATTACACAAGAAGGTTTCATTTTTTTGTGCATCGAAACATATAGATGAAAAATTGAAATTTTTGCCATGGGTAGAAAAACTGCGGGATGTTTTTCCTACAGATGCGGATCTAGCGATCAGTTTAGATTGCGGAACACATGCGAGAATCGGCACAGATATTGCTATTGATCTTATCAATATTGATCATCATCAGAGTAATGATGCATACGCGAGATTTAATATAGTAGATCCGAATGCGATAAGTACAACTCAGGTTTTGTTTGATTTTTTTAAAGCGAATGAGATATCGATCAATCCTAAAATGGCAACAGCTCTTTATGCAGGTTTGCTAGATGATTCATCTAACTTTTTAAGTGTAAAAACTGATGAAAAAGTTTTTACTATGGCAAAAGAACTATGTGAACTTGGAGCCGATGTCAAAACATGCAGTGAGTATATCTCAAAATATATGTCACTTGCAGCGTATCGTCTTAAAGGTGCCATGATGCTTTCGATGACGCTCCATCAAGATGGAGAAATTGCCCTCTTACATGTAGACCAGGAGATGATGCAAAGATATGGCGCAAGGGCGAGTGATTGTGAAGCAGCGCTCGATGAGGCTTTACATCTGCCGAGTGTTAAAGTGGCTTTACTGCTTCGAGAGAACAAAGATAGGACACTCAAGGGATCGCTCAGAAGTGATGGCAGTGTCAATGTGAACAGTGTTGCAAACCTTTATGGAGGCGGAGGACATCCGCATTCATCAGGATTCACCCTCACAACAAATGATATGCTAGATGCAACAAAAAAACTAATACAACTCATAAAGGAACACAAACAATGAAACAAAGAAGAGACTCTTCATCGCTTATAACTTGGATATTTTTTCTATCACTGATAGGGGGAGCTATATTTATTTACACATCTTCCATGTTTAATCGTAATGCGCCGGAAGTAAAGGTTGACAAAGATGGGTATTGGAACCTCAAAGATCCTTTACATGTAAACATAAAAGATCAAAGTGGAATAGTTGAATATTCAGTGACGCTCAATGTGGATAATCAGGATTATGTGATAGCGAATGAAAAATTGATGAAAAAAGAGAACAATGTTTCTATGGATGTTACCCCTCCAAAACAGCTTTTTAGACTTAGAAGCGATAAAGCAAAGATTACGATCACAGCGAGAGATGCGAGCAAATGGAACTTTTTTCGTGGCAATGTGACTAAGCAAGAGGTTAATTTAGTTATTGATTCAAAAAGACCTGTTGTAACGGATTTGACCAACTCTTATGCGATCGAAAAGGGTGGAAGCGCACTTATTATCTTTAAGGCAAGCGATGAGCATCTGAAAAGTGTAAAAATTACTACAAATTTTGGAAAAGATTTTTATGCGCAGCCGTTTGTGAAACCGGGATATTATATCGCTCTTATCGCATGGCCGATTTCTCAACCTAATTTTAGAGCGACTATTGTAGCTGAGGATATGGCAGGCAATAAAGCAGAGGATTATGTCAGACTTTATCTTGTAGATAGACAGTACAAAGTATCAAATATGGAAGTCAAAGATGCCTTTCTTGATGGAAAAATTGCCCAACTTGGAGATGAGTTTCAAGAGACTGCCGGTGTTACGGATAAATTAGAGAAGTTTAAACTTATCAATGAAACTGTACGTACGAAAAATGAGGATCTTATCCATAAGATAACTTCAAAAGTAGATCAAAAGAAAATGATAACTGATTTTAGGATCAACCCTATGCATCCTCTTGAAAATGGTGCGCCAGTTGCAAGTTATGCAGATCATAGAATCTACTCATATAACGGAAAAGTAGTCAGCGAAGCATACCATATGGGACTTGACCTTGCAAGTGTCCATCAGGCAGATATTTTAACTCAAAATTCTGGACATGTTGTATTTGCAAGTTATAATGGACTTTATGGAAATGATCCGATTATCGATCACGGTCTTGGGCTTTATACACTCTATGGACACTGCTCAAGTTTAAATATAGCCGTTGGTGATGAAGTGAAACAAGGAGAAGTGTTAGGAAAAACTGGTATGACCGGATATGCTATGGGAGATCACCTACACTTTGGAGTTTTGGTTCAAGGTATTGAGGTTCGTCCTGAAGAGTGGATGGATACTCATTGGATGAAATTAAATATTGAAGATGTCATTAAGGACGGAAAAAGTATTATCGAGAAACAATAGTCCTATAATTGGGTTATAATTTTAAAATATATATTGCGAATAGGAACTTGAGTTATGTACCAAACAACTATTAAAAAGCCCGTTTCACTTGTTGGAATAGGCCTTCATCGCGGAAATCCTGTCAATTTGACACTAGAACCGCTCGAGGCAAACAGCGGCATCGTCTTTGTACGAAGAGACGCCGGCGTCTCTATTCCTCTGATCCCTGAGAATGTTGTTGATACAAAAATGGCGACAGTTATTGGCAAAGACGGCTACTCCATTTCTACAATCGAGCATCTTTTATCTGCTGTATATGCCTACGGAATTGATAATTTAAGAATCCTTGTTGATTCAGATGAGGTTCCTGTTATGGATGGAAGCAGTGCGAGTTTTTGTATGCTTTTAGATGAAGCAGGTATCCTTGAACAAGATGTCCCAAAGCGTATTATGATCATTAAAAAAGATATCGAGATTCGTGATGGTGACAAATACGTGAAGCTTTCTCCATCAAAAGATCTTCGTTATGACTTTACTATTAAATTCGCTCATCCGGTGATAGATCATCAAGCTTATGTCTTAGAATTTACAAAAGAAAACTATAAAAAAGAAGTTGCTCGTGCTCGAACTTTTGGATTTTTACATGAAGTTCAGTATCTCAGATCAAAAGGCCTAGCACTTGGAGGTTCTTTGGAAAATGCGATCGTTTTGGATGAGAAAAAAGTTTTAAATCCTGAAGGACTTCGTTTTACTGATGAGTTTGTAAGACATAAAATTCTTGATGCCATTGGTGATATGAGCCTTATAGGAATGAACTTTATAGGTAATTATGAAGCACTTGCTGGGAGTCACCATTTAAATCATATGCTGACTTTAGAGCTTTTAAAAGACCCTGCAAACTACGAGATAGTTGATATCGTCGGAGCAAAAGAGAAAGAATACGCAAAAGCATATGCATAAGAAAGATATTGATCTAGTAGTTTTAGCACTCAGTTCTCCGATTATGTTTGGTGTTTATGAAAATAACAGACTCATTGACTCTGTTATCACGGAGGAAAAAAGCTCTGAAATACTTCCGGTGATATATGAGGATTTGCAAAAGAGATATAAAATAAACAATCTTTTTTATGCAAATGGCCCGGGAAGCTTTATGGCTATTAAAGTTACGTATATTTTTCTAAAATCGATTTCTGTTTTGAAAAATATACCACTATTTGCAACAGATGCATTTTATTTTAATCAAAATAGTCCAATAAAAGCAGTTGGAAAGCTCTATTTTGTTAAAACTACAGAAGCAATTGAAACAAAAAAGTTTGATGAGCCCGTTTCTTCAGAATTTGTGTTACCAGAATTTTTAAATTATGATGATTTTGATACAGATACCGTTCCAAAATATGGAATCGGTGCTGTTGGATAAGGAAAAAAGTGACTATAAGTGTACCAGCAACAAGCGCAAATTTAGGGCCCGGATTTGATTCACTCGGTCTTGCCGTTGATCTTAGAAATATTGTTGAGTTTCATCCTTCAAAGTTTTTTAGCATTGCTATTAAAGGTGAGGGAGCAAACAATCCAAGACTCAAAGGTAATAATCTTTTTATCAGTATTTTTAATGAGCATTATGAGCGTTTAACTCAGACGAAACAGACTTTTAAATTTACATTTTTCAACCAAATTCCTATGTCAAGAGGACTTGGGAGTTCTTCAGCTGTCATAGTCAGTGCAATCTCCACAGCACATGAAGCAGCGGGAGTAAAAGTCTCAAATAGAAGAATACTCAATCATGCACTTGCATATGAATCTCATCCGGACAATATTACACCGGCTGTGATGGGTGGTTTTAATGCGGCTACTATTGAGAAAAATAAAGTTTTTTCACAAAAAAAACATATGCCGGATTATCTTAAAGCTGTAGTTGTAATACCAAATAAACCGATTAACACTTCCAAATCAAGGACGCTACTACCAAAGTCTTACTCTAAAGAGAATGCAGTTTATAATCTTTCTCATACAGCAGTGACTACGGCTGCATTCTTTAATGAAGACTGGGAAATGCTACGCCTTGCGACTCAAGACAGATTTCACCAAAAAATTCGTATGAAGATGATGCCAGAGCTTTTTACAATACAAAAGATGGCATATGACAGCGGCGCTTTGATGAGTACGCTCTCTGGGAGTGGTTCAACGTTTTTCTCAATGGTCTATGATCAAGATGCTGCCGCATTAAATAATAGATTTAAGCAAAAGTTTCCGGATTATGAAGTGAAGACTTTGGATTTTGACAATAACGGTCTCGTTGTTGAGCGCTAGTTTATAGAAAATTGAAGCAATATTTAGATACAATGCCGAAAATTTCCAGCAATCCTACTCGAATGTGTATAACCTGCAGAAATAGATTTCCGCAATATGTTTTATTACGTTTGAGATGCTTGGATAAGTCACTACAGCATTTTACAAATAGTGGACGAAGCTTTTATCTTTGTCAAGAGTGTTTAAAAAATGAAAATAAAGTCGTAAAATCGTTAATGCGACAATGTAAAATGAGTGATATGGCAAGTTTGTCTAACCAGTTAAAGGAGATTATAACTCAGAATGGAAAAAGTTAGAGTACACGAAATAGCAAAAGAGCTTGGTATTACATCAAAAGAAGTAGTTAAAAAAGCTACAGATATGGGCTTGGAACTAAAAACAGCGTCAAGCACTGTATCGATGGAAGAGGCTGAGAAGATAGTAAATTATATTATGAATGGTGCTGAAAATGAAGTAACTCATGAAGCACCTAAAGAAACAACTCCTAAAAAAGAAGAAGCAGTTGAACCAATGAAAGAATCTGTTAGTGTTGTAAAGATTCAAGAAATCAAAGAAGAATCTGTCATAGAAAAATCAGAAGTTATAGTGCCTACTATTAGTTCTGCTATTGTAGAAAAAGAGGAGAGAAAAGGGCCAATCACTATGGTTGCTCCTGTGAAAACTTCTGGACTAAAAATTGTTAAAAAGAAAAAGCCAAAAGTCGAAGAAGAGATTTTTAGTGATTCTCATGACGATAATGCTTTTAAATCAGTTTCTAGTTATGGAAAAATGAGTGCCGAAGCTTTAGCTGAACTCAATGCTCGTAAAAAGAAAAATAGAGCAGCTGCAGTATCATCATCTAGTACAAAGAAACAAACAGGCGGAATGAAGCTTGATATCTTTGGTGAATCTTTAAGTGAACTTTCTATGGATTATGAAGATAATCAGGTAGAACTTGTTGATTTAAATGCAAGTCATCGACCAGAGATTAAACCAGAAGAGCCAAGAAAACCAAGAGAACCTAAACCTTTAGGAAGAAATTCTGGTAAAAAACAAGGCGCAAATAAACAACCACGTAAAGTTTCTCGTGACAAACGTAAAAAATATATTAAAGATAAAGTTTCAGATGAGATCGTAACACATGTTGAAATTCCTGAAGATATCCGTGTTTATGAATTTGCAGAGAAAATCAATCGTCCAATGATCGAAGTGATCAAAGTTCTTTTTGATCTTGGTCTAATGATGACAAAAAATGACTTTCTTGGAAAAGATGAGATAGAAATCTTAGCTGAAGAGTTTGATGTTGAAGTGACAACTATCGATCCAAAAGATGCATTTAACTATGAAGATTCTTATGAAGAAGAAGTAACTGAGAGTGATGAAGATCTTGTTGAACGTCCTCCAGTGATTACAATCATGGGTCACGTTGATCATGGTAAAACTTCACTTCTTGATGCAATCAGAAGTGCAAAAGTTGCAGCTGGCGAAGCGGGTGGAATCACTCAGCATATCGGTGCATATACAATCAAGCAAAATGGAAAATGGATTACATTCTTAGATACTCCAGGTCACGCGGCCTTTAGTGCGATGCGTCAACGTGGTGCAAATGCGACAGATATTATTATTATCGTGGTCGCCGCAGATGATGGTGTTAAACCTCAGACTATTGAAGCTATTAACATAGCAAAAGAAGCAGGTGTGCCAATCATCGTTGCCCTAAACAAGATGGATAAAGAAAATGCGAATCCGGATATGGTTAAAGGTCAAATGGCAGAACGTGGTCTTAACCCAACAGAGTGGGGTGGAGATATTGAGTTTATCCCAGTTTCAGCAAAAAAAGGTGATGGGATCGATGAGTTACTTGAAAATATTCTTTTAACTGCTGAAGTTTTAGATCTTAAAGCAAATGAAACAACCAATGCAAAAGCAGTTGTTGTTGAGAGTTCACTTGAAAAAGGACGTGGTCCGGTTGCTACGGTTATCGTTCAAAATGGTACTTTAAAAGTGGGTGATTATGTTGTTTGTGGACAGTCTTATGGCCGTGTCAAAGCAATGATAGATGATCAAAAAGCACAGATCAAAGAACTCAAACCAAGTCATACAGCTGTTGTTGTAGGTTTGAATGAAGTTCCATCAGCTGGTGAAACAATGATTGCTATGAACTCTGATAAAGATGCTCGTGAATACGCTCAAAAACGTTATGAGTATGAGAGACGTAAAGACCTTTCACACAGTACAAAAACTACTCTTGATGAACTTACTTCATTAATTGCAGAGGGAAGACTTAAAACACTTAAAATCGTTCTTAAAACAGATGTTCACGGTTCACTCGAAGCGATTCGTGGAGCACTTTCAGAACTTCGTAATGATGAAGTGAAAGTTGAAGTGATTTCAAGCGGTGTCGGTGGAATCACTGAAAATGATGTCGAACTTGTTGCAAATAGTCAAAATACAGCGCTTATCGGATTTAACGTTCGTCCAACAGGTATCGTAAAAGCTGCTGCAAAACAAAAAAGTGTCGATATCAGAACATACTCTGTTATATATCAACTTATCGATGATATTACGGGAATGCTTACGGGAATGATGTCTCCAGTATTTACTGAAACAAATACAGGTCAAGCAGAAGTTCGTAATGTATTTAAAACACCAAAAGGTGCAGCTGTTGCTGGATGTGTTGTTGTTGATGGTAAACTTGTCCGCGGTGGCTTAGTCCGTGTTATTCGTGATGGTGTCGTTGTGTTTGAGGGTGAACTTACATCACTTAAACGCTTTAAAGATGATGCTGCTGAAGTTACAAACGGCTATGAGTGTGGTGTTGCTATTAAAGGTTATAATGATGTTGTCGTTGGCGATGTCATCGAAACATTTACAAAAGCTGAGGCGAAGGTTACTCTGTGACTCCGGCTCAAATTAAAGTAAAACGTACTGAATCAATCCTTCAGGAGTTAATTCCTGAAGCCTTTAGTTCACTCAACGATGCAAGAATGCATGAGCTTGATGTTGTCGAAGTAAAATGTTCTCATGGAAGAAGTGATGCGAAGGTCTATATCGATCCTCACTTTTATACACCAGAAGAACGTACATTTTATATGAGACAACTGAAAAAAGTGGCTCCAATCGTAGAAGATTATTGTTTAAAAGATCAAGGATGGTTTAAAGCCCCAAAACTAACATTTGAGTTTGATGATCAACTCAAAAAAAGTCAAGGCTTAGAAGATCTTTTTAAACGCATAGAAAAAGAGAGAAAACATGAGTCTTGAAAGTGATATTAAATCAGTTGTAGAGTCAGTCGGTCTAAGCTTATATGATGCAATCATAACAAGTGAGCATGGCGAGACTATCTACAGAGTTAGTGTAAAAGACAAAGAAAACAAGGGTGTAAGCATGGATAAATGTGTGAATATCACACATCTTATCTCTCCTTTACTTGATGTTACACCTCCAGTTTCAGGTGATTACAGACTTGAAGTAGGAAGTCCTGGAATAGAGAGAAAACTTACAAAACTTGATAATTTTATCAATTCTATAGGTGAGAAAGTCAGTATTCTTGCGCAAGGTAAAGAGAAGTTCAAAGGTGTCTTAGTGGCTGTCAAGGGTGAAGATCTTTATCTTCAAACTGATGGTGAAGAAGTTATCGTACCTTTAAACAATGTCGTTAAAGCTAGTACTTACTTTGAATGGTAATCAACGATAATTTCTTTATGGAATTGGCGCTTCGTGAAGCGTGGAAATTCCAAGTTCTTACCTATCCAAATCCGGCTGTCGGATGCACAGTCGTAAATCATAAATATGAACTCTTAGCTGTTGAAGCTCATCAAAAAGCTGGTGGGCCTCATGCCGAGGTTTTAGCACTTCAAATGGCATACTATAAACTCACAAATGATGAAACAATTCTCTCACTTACTTCTTCACGAGAAATCCATAACTATCTTTTAAATAATCATAACGGCTGTTTTAAAAATGTAACCTTACATGTAACGCTTGAACCTTGTTCTCACGAAGGAAAAACTCCATCTTGTGCGAATCTTATTGCAACGCTAGGTGTGAAAAGAGTAGTGATTGCATCAGCAGATAAAACCGATAAAGCTGATGGCGGAGAAGAAATTTTAGTAAATTCAGATATCTCAGTTGAACATTCAGCTTTACATGTAAGAAGCGATGCACTTTTAGTACCTTTTACAAAATGGACCAAAGAAAGATTTGTATTTTTTAAATGGGCTCAAAGACTTGATGGAAGTGTAGAGGGTGGAGCTATCAGTTCTTTAGACTCGAGAACACTTGTTCACAAGATGCGTTCTGTTTGTGATCTTCTTGTCATTGGTGGAGAAACGGTACGAGTCGATAGACCGACGCTTGATGCAAGACTCTGTGATGGAAAAGCTCCCGATGTTTTGATAGTATCTCGCAGAAAAGAATTTGATAGAACTATTCCGCTCTTTAACGTACCAAAAAGAAAAGTACATATTGAGAGTGATTTTGAGAAATTGAAAGATTATAAGTGCATTATGATTGAAGGCGGCTCAAATATGTTTGAGTTAAGCAAAAATTCTGTAGATTACTATTTGAGTTTTATTGCACCTAAAACGGGTGGCAAAATATGTATGAATCATGAAAAATCTCAGTTTGAACTCTTACATGTAAGCAAAGAAGCAGATGATCTTTTAATCTGGATGAAATTAATATAAATAAGGTTTTGAGTATGGAAAAACAGGAAAAAATCGTATCGATGTTTGATGATATCGCACCGACATATGACACGGCAAATCGTGTTATGAGTATGGGCGTGGATCGCAGCTGGAGAAAAAAAGCTTGTAACTTGGCATATGATTATAACCGTGGCAACAATGTTGATGTGATCGTCGATGTTGCATGTGGAACTGGGGATATGATGGATTACTGGCGCAAACAAGCCCTTGTTTGCGGTGTTGCGATTGGTAAAATCGTTGGCGTTGATCCATCAAACGGGATGCTCGATGTTGCAAAAGTAAAATTTCCAGATTATGAATATCACACGGCAAAAGCAACAGAAATTCCCTTAGCTGATGAGAGCGCAGATATCATCAGCATCACTTACGGAATTCGCAATGTGGTGCAAAGAGTGGAAGCCTTAGAAGAGTTTAATCGTGTATTAAAACCAAGCGGTCTTGTTGTAATACTAGAATTTATGAAAAATGAAAATCCTTCCGCTTTAGGCAAAGTCAGAGATTATTATATGAATAAAATTTTGCCAAAAGTAGGCGGTTTTATCTCCAAAAATCTTGAAGCGTATGAGTATCTTCCAAACTCCATTGAGACATTTTCCACGGTAGAAAATATGCAAAATGAACTTATAGATGCAGGTTTTGAGATCCTTTATACAAAAAGCTTCTCTATGGATATCTCCACACTCATTATCGCGCGAAAAAAATAGATGCACACGCTTAGCGTTTCTTCACTCAACGAGCAGATCAAAACGCTTATAGAAAGCAGTTTTGTACGTGTTTTTGTTGAGGGTGAACTCTCTCGCATCACACATCATAACAGCGGACATGTCTATTTTACGCTCAAAGACAAAGACTCTTCGATTAAAGGCGTAATGTTTAAAGGCAACGCGAGTAAGCTCAAATTTCGACTTGAAGAGGGACTCAAAGTGCTCGTAGATGGCGCTGTGAGCGTGTATACGCCAAGAGGCGAGTACCAGATAAACTGCTTTATGATAGAACCCTCAGGTCAAGGCGCGCTCGCCCTTGCGTATGAACAGCTCAAACAAAAACTTTTAACTAAGGGTTATTTTGATCCGACACGAAAAAAGCCTCTTCCAAAATTTCCTAAAAAAATTGCACTTATCACTTCAGCAACAGGTGCGGCACTTCAAGATATGCTTCGAGTCGCAAATAATAGATATAAAGCTTTAGAGATCGATATCTATGATGTTTTGGTGCAAGGCAATAACAGTGCACAAAATATCGTCGATGCCTTACATGGTAGCGATACAAAAGGCTATGATATCATTGTACTCAGTCGTGGTGGCGGAAGTATAGAAGATCTTTGGTCATTTAATGAAGAGATCGTTGCGGATGCTATATTTGCTGCATGTACGCCGATTGTTTCAGCGGTTGGTCATGAGATAGATTATCTTATCTCCGATTTTGTGGCAGACCTTCGAGCGCCAACGCCAAGTGCCGCAATGGAGATGATCTTACCCGATACAAATGAGCTGTATCAAACTTTGGATTCACTTTCTCAAAACTATCATAATGCTATGAATTCAAAAATATTTAACGCTTCTCAAGCGCTTCTGCATATCAAAAAGCTGTATGAACAAAATTCTATCGAGCAACAGATAAAACAAAAAAAAGCTGAGATCTCTCAGTTAAAAGAGCGTTTTTCACAAAGTATAGAATTCAAAATGAGAAACTTTTTTGAGAGAATAGAACCCTTGCATGGTAGGCTTTCTCATCAAATACAAACAATTTTTTCTCAAAAACAAAACAGAATGAATACAATCAGAGAAAATCTTATCGCGAACAATCCAAAAAATAGAGTGGTTTCTGGTTTTGCACAGATTAGCAAAGATGGTAAAGTCATATCTCTTGAGGCTTTACATGTAGAGGAAAGTTTTGAGCTGATGAACGAAAAGATGAAAGTCACTTCAAAAGTGCTAAGTATCCAAGTTTATTGATAGAGTTATAAAAATAAAAGAGTTTTAATGCGTACATGTAAGGAAAAAAGCCTTACATGTAAGAGTTATTTATCTTAAAGAAAGTGCTGGAAAGTAGGTATTTAAAGTCACCGCCGTTTGTGCTGTGAGCTTTTTTATAAACTTATCCATTGGATCTTCTTTGTTCCAAACAGCTTCTTTAACACCAGAAAGCTTTATAAGATCATTTTCTGCGTCATAACTCACCCCGAGCTTATCAACAAGGCCGACAGCTTTGGCTTGAGAAGCAGTAAAAATATGTGCATTTGCAAAGTTTGGCGCATCTTCGATTTTGAGTTTTCTTGCACTAGCGACATCTGCAACAAACATATTGTAGGTGCCTTTAATTACTTTGTTAAGCTCCTCTTTCTCATATGGAAGCCATTCACGATCAGATGTACCAAGTTGTTTATATTTACCAGCGGAGACCACTTGTGTTTTTATACCAATCTTTTGCATAATCCCACTCAAATCTGCTCCTTCCATAATCACACCGATACTTCCAACCATGCTTCCAGGATTTGCAACGATTTCAGTCGCCCAAATAGAAGAGTAATAGCTTCCGCTTGCGATCGTTCCGCTTGCGTAAGCAACGACGGGTTTTACTGCTTTGAGGCGTTTAACTGCGTAGGAGACTTCGATAGAAGGCGCAACCGCTCCACCTGGAGAATCAACAACAAGTAAAACTCCTTTTACTTTATCATTTAAACGCGCATCATCAAGCTTTTTAACCACTTCAGTGACATCCATAATTGGTCCAGCCAATGAGATTTTCTCTAAGTTGTGCGGCATCAAAGATGCATCATCGCTTGGCATAAAGATCAAAACCACGATAAGCAAAAAAACCATCGCTTTAAAATGATTTTGAATAAACTCTATGGGCGCTGTTATGGGGTATAATAGTTTTTTCAATCTTTCCATCTACTCTCCTTGGACCTGTTTTCCGTTAATGTATATTTTGGAGATATTATATCCATGCAAGAGTAAATGCAACGGAAGTTGTTCATTTGGCTTAGATGTAAGCTCTAAAACTAGCATATCACTATTTTTCCCCTCTTTAATTTCGCCCGTACTCAGTCCGAGCGCCTCAGCGGCATCTTTAGTCACACTTTGTAAAAGTCTTTTAGCAAGGGTTAAAAGATCGGCTCCGTGGTGCATAAAAAGAGCGATTTTCATCTCTTCAAAAAGATTGAGTGTGTAGTTTGAACTCAGACCATCAGTTGCACAAATCCAACGGATATTGTGTTTATCAAGCTCTGCAAGATCGATGGCTCCATTTCCTAGAAGACGGTTTGAAATAGGACAATGGATAACTGTGTGCTTTGACTTAGAAAGAATCTCGAGTTCCTCCTTGCCAGCTTGAACGACGTGAGTCATAAGTGTTGGAACATCTGTAAAATTACTTAGAAACTCTTTAGTATCTGAAACGGCTTTTTCTTGTTTTAAAAAATCAACAAAAAACTTTTTGAAATCTCCCTCGCTTTGTTCGAGCCACTCTTTTTCAGCTGGACTTTCCAAGAAATGAGCAGAAAGAGGTAACTTTTCATTTTTTACTATCTCTAGAGCTTGTTTTATTAAAATTGGATGCACAGAGTAGGGTGAGTGAATGGCGACTGCTGGGTAAAATCCTTCACGTTTTATGGATTTGGACGCATCAAGACGGGCTGTAAAATCATTAAATAATGGATCAGCCATTGTCGCTTGAGAACCTATGAGTTCATTGAAAAAGACGACATTTTGAGCCGAAGAAGCAGCCGCATCAAGATCCATCCCATAAGAACTCACCGCTCCATAAGTGGTAATACCAGATTCGAGCATCATCTGCGCCGCTTTTTTCATACATGTAGTGTCACAAGAACTTATAAGTTCATCACGGTTTCCTATGACACTGTAGAGCCATTGCAAGAAATCTCCATATTCTAAGGTTTCTTTGTTGGCACTAAATTCAAGATGCACATGCGCGTTGATAAGCCCGGGCATAATGAGAGAGTTTGTTGGCAGTGTTATAAGCTCTGCAGCTGGAAAAAGCTTTGTCAACTCCGCTAGAGAAGCAATTTTAATGATGCTTTTTTCAAAGGCAATTGCTTGATTTTCTAAGATGAAACCATCTTGATAGATATAATTTGGATTTATAATTTTCACATTTACTCTTTTATAGTACATTTTAAAATAGATTATGCATAATTTTGATAAAATTGGCGCTTAATTAAACTATTTACATTAAAAAAGGTCGAAAATGAAAGTTGTAGTGATCCAAGGTCCAAATCTCAACATGTTAGGCGTACGTGAACAACAGTTTTACGGACCAATGAAACTTGAACATATCCACGCTCAAATGAAAGATGTTGCAGAACAAAACGGTATTGAAATTGAATTTTTTCAAAGTAACTTAGAGGGTGAACTTGTAGACAGAATCCAAGAGTGTTATGGCGACGCGGATGGTATTATCATCAATCCTGCAGCTTATACTCACACTTCTATTGCTATTCGTGATGCGATCAGCGCGGTTTCTATCCCAACTATTGAAGTGCATATCTCTAACACTTACCGTCGTGAAGATTTCCGTCAAAAGAACTTAATAGCTCCAGTATGTACTTCTTCACTCATTGGTTTTGGACCTTTTGGTTATCACCTTGCAATGGTCGGAATGCTACAACTTTTCAATGAACTAAGAGCGATGCAAGAAGCGCAAAGAACGCATCAAGAAAATACACAGGCATAAAATGATCAAAAAACGTGTTTTAAGTGAAAGCTTAATGTTAATCACTACAACATGTTTTGCTTATAAAAAAGTGCAGTCATCGACTCATCGTTATCAAGTAACGATAGGGATCGGTGGCAATGTTGGTGATGTCTTAAGAAGATTTCATCATCTTTTTTTTAAACTTCAAGCAGATAAACGAGTAGAGATTTTACGAACTGCGCCGATTTTAAAAAATCCTCCTTTTGGATACGCTGCTCAGGATGATTTTTTAAACTCTGTGATAGTTTTGGCAACTTCAATGCAACCGAAAGTTTTTCTTGACTTTTTGATGCGTTTGGAGAAAAGATTTTCAAGAAAGCGCAGTTTCGCAAATGCGCCAAGGACTTTAGATTTGGATATTTTATTTTTTGACAACCGTGTTATCGATACTTCATCCCTAAAAGTTCCACATCCGCAGTGGATGAAAAGAGAGAGCGTGCTTATTCCATTATCAAGTATAAAAAGATGAAGATTTTAACATTTAGTGGAAAAACACCCACAGAAGCACTCAAAAAAGCACAAGCCGCAGTTGGCGAAGATGCGATGCTTATTGAAACAAGAGAGATCCAAAAAAAAGCTTTAGGAAAAGAACCTCTCTATGAGATAGTTGTTGCTGTCGATGAAAAAGAGATGAAAACTCCACCAAGGCCAAAGCAGAGACCGCTTGAGATGCAAAAACCTGTAAAGCAAGAGAGTGAAGATGTGTTTTATAATATCTCAAAAGCCGCAAGACAGATCTCAGAAATTGCAAAAGTCAGCAATAGCGAAACGTATGAAAAAAATAAAGCTGTAGTAACTGAAGTAGCACAACCAAAAGAGTTAAATGATATAAAAACAGAACTTTCAAAACTTGGAGACAGAGTCAAACTTATCCAAAATATGTTTTGGCAAGAACGCTCACCAAATCTTGACCGTGCTATTCCACCAGAGTTTGCAGAGATTTATAAGATGGCATTTGAGAGCGGTATGAATAAAGAGCATCTTGATGAGATGATGCATCTAAGTTTAGAACACATGCCACTGAAAATGAGAGAAAATTCTGAAACTGTAAAACGTTATTTTAAATCTATTTTACGAAAAATGGTTCCTGTTAGAATGGAAACATTGCCAACATCTGAGACAAAAAAGGTGATTATGCTTGTAGGTCCCACTGGTGTTGGAAAAACTACTTCCATTGCAAAACTTGCGGCTCGTTATTCGTACTTAATGGAAAAAAGATACAAAGTTGGTCTTGTTGTTTTGGATACTTACAGAATTGGAGCAGTCGAGCAGCTAATGCAGTATGCAAGGATGATGAAACTGGGCATCGAAACTGTCGTGGACCCTCCAGAATTTTCTAGTGCGCTGAACTCTCTTCGCTATTGTGATTATATTTTAATCGATACGATGGGCTCAAGTCCTTATGATAAGAATAAAATAGAGAAAATATATGAATGTCTTAATTCTAATACGACAGAGTTTAGTATTGATGTAGTTCTGGTGATGCCAAGTTCTATAAAATATGAGGATTTAAAAGCTACCTATGATAATTTTGAACCTCTTGATGTCGATACGATGATGTTTACTAAGCTCGATGAAACGAGAGGATTTGGAAATATTTTTTCTCTTGTTTATGAAACGAAAAAACCTATCAGTTATTTTTCTGTTGGGCAAGAAGTTCCAGAGGATTTGATCGTCGCAAATAGCGATTTCTTAGTGGAATGTTTACTCCATGGTTTTAACAGGAGCAAGCTATGATCGGGCATCAGGCTGAAAAATTAGAACAGCTCATAGCAACATCGTCTGCAAAAAAATCTAAAAAGACAAGATTTGTTGCTATTACAAGTGGTAAAGGTGGAGTTGGGAAAAGCACAATCAGTTCTAACCTTGCTTATATTTTGTCTCAAAACGGTATTAATGTTGGAATTTTTGATGCAGATATTGGTCTTGCAAATCTCGATGTCATGTTTAATGTTAAGATCAAGAAAAATATCTTACATGTACTCAAAGGTGAAGCAAAAGTATCAGATATTCTTATCCCAATTACTAGAAATCTTATTTTGATTCCCGGAGATAGCGGAGACGAAATTTTAAAGTACGCGGATGAAGCACTTTTTGCGAGATTTATGCAAGAAGCTGAGATTTTAGATAAACTTGATGTTATGATCATAGATACAGGTGCTGGAATTGGCGAGCATATTCAGATGTTTTTAAAAGCTGCTGATGATGTGATTGTTGTAACTGTTCCTGATCCAGCGGCGATTACGGACGCTTATGCGACTATAAAAACAATAGCGACGATGCGTAATGATATCTCGATGATTATGAATCAAGTGCGTGGAGAATCAGAAGCTCTGGCAGTCTTTAACAAGATAAAAAAAGTCGCTCATTCAAATATTAGAGATGATTTAAACTTAACACTTCTTGGCAAAGTAAACTCAGATAGCAGAGTTTCGATGTCAGTGAAGCAAAGAGAGCTTGTGAGTGTTGTTTCACAAGGTTCTCAACCCGTGATAGATCTTGAACTCATAGCTCAGGAAATTGCGAAGAATCTGGAACGAAATGTGCTAGTTTCTTCCACAGAGAGTGGATTAACGGGACTTTTAAGACGTTTAATGCAACATTTTTAATTTTTAAAAAGGGGTACTTATTTATGTTAGCACCAAATTTTGTCTCTTTTTTTACAGTTCAGGGATTCTTTGTCGGAGTTATTTTTGGATTGTTAAAGTCAAATAGTGCAGATGGTTTGCTTTCATATACCTTTTTAATTACAATCTTCTTTTATCTATTCTCACATCTTGTGGTAGGATTTTATTTCAGAACGCTCAGTATTAAAACTTATAATTTTGCAAAAAATAGACATGAATCTGACCTTGACCGCATTGTAAAAGAGATAAATAAAAGAGAAAAAGTAATCGATTCGGCACATAAGATCACAGATGCCGCTATTAAGATGAACACTCAGGATAACGTGAAGGCTGCTGCATGATAACTGCTTATGCAAATGAACTCAAACATAAAGAGGATGAATTAGCCATCCAATACCTTCCAGCAGTGAAGGCTATGGCTTTTAGACTCAAAGAAAGATTACCTAGTTCTGTAGATTATATGGATCTTAATGCCATAGGAACAGAAGAGTTGGTAAAATTAGCGCGTAGATATGATGAGGCTCAAAATGATTCTTTTTGGGGATACGCCAAAACGAGAGTTTACGGTGCAATGCTGGATTATCTCAGATCTTTGGACGTTTTAAGCCGTGCAAGTAGAAAACTTGTAAAGCGAATAGATTATTTGGTTGAAGAGTATCTTTTAACACATGCCGCAGAGCCTACAGATACAGAGCTCGCACAGATGATCGAAGGCGAGAGCGAAGAAAAAATCCATGAAGCACGGATTGCATCGGCTATTTATACAGTTATGCCGCTTGATGATCATTTTAATGATAACGATGCGACTGAGACCTTGGATAAAATCGAAAAAGAGCAGCTTGTTGAGCTTATAGAAGAGATTTTATCAACTTATAGTGAACGCGAACAGATGGTGATTCAGTTGTATTACTTTGAAGAGTTGACACTCAAAGAGATCAGTGCGATTTTAGATATTACCGAATCAAGGATTTCACAAATTCATAAGTCAGTTATTTTAAAAATAAAAGAGAGTGTAGGAGCATAATATGGCAGATATACTTTCACAAGAAGAGATAGACGCTCTCCTCGACGTCGTAGATGAGGGTGAAGAGTCTTTAGAAGAGAGTGGAAGTGAGGACGGATATTCACAGCGTCAAATAACACTCTATGATTTCAAACGTCCAAACCGTGTTTCAAAAGAACAACTACGTGCATTTCGTGGTATTCATGACAAAATGGCGCGTTCACTCTCTTCACAAATCTCTTCAATTATGCGCTCGATAGTAGAAATTCAGCTTCATTCAGTCGATCAAATGACCTATGGTGAGTTTTTGATGTCTTTGCCAAATCCGACAAGTTTCAATGTTTTTTCAATGAAACCTCTTGAAGGAAACGGTATTTTAGAGATCAATCCTTCTATCGCTTTTCCGATGCTTGATAGACTTCTTGGCGGAAAAGGGGAACCTTTTGAAACAACAAGAGAATTTTCAGACATAGAACTTAGCCTTTTTGAAACTATTTTGAGAGTTATGATGTCAACGCTCAAAGAAGCTTGGGGCCCTGTAACAGATCTGTATCCAAATATAGAATCAAAAGAATCCAGTCCTAATGTCGTTCAGATCGTTGCACAAAATGAGATCGTTGTAATGGTCGTTATGGAGATTATTATCGGACATAGTTCGGGAATGATGAATATTTGTTATCCGGTAATATCGCTTGAACCAGTGTTACCAAAACTTGCTAGTCGAGATTTGATGCTTAATGAAACGAGTTCTAAAAAGAGTAGAAACCAAGAACTTCAAGTTTTGCTTGGTGGTGCTCAAGTGAATGTAGAAGCAAATTTGGGCTCTGCTGAGCTAGATATGAGAGAAGTGCTTGATCTGAAAATCGGAGATATCATACGTTTAAATACGGATGCAAACGATATAGTCTCACTGTCAGTTGATGGAAAAGTCAGATTTAAGGGTGAAATAGGTTTGAGAAGATTCAGAAAATCTATTCAAGTTACTGAAATAGTTCATACTGAAAAAGATTCAGTCAAACGTACTTTGGAAAATCTGGAAAGACAACGCAAAGCTAAAATAAGCGGTGCAAAAGATATCATACATGAAGATGATGATAATGAATATGAGGATTGATTAGATGGAAGAGTTTATTAAACTATTTGAGCGTGAAACTGTAGCAACTATTGAGAGTTTAATCGGTCAGGCTCCATCATTAATAAAAAAAGAAGAAGAAAATATTTCTATTATCTCTAATATTATTCCTCCGATAGCTTTGGTGAAAATTAGTGTTACTGGCGACATAGAAGCTAAAATAATGGTTGCTGTTTCTCCAGTATTGGCTACCGCGCTTGGCGATATGATGCTTGGCGGTGAGGGCGAGAGTAAAGAAGACATGAATGATGATGATATTGATGCCATAAAAGAGATCATATCAAATGTCATGGGTGCCATCTCAAATACATTATCTGCACAAAAAGAGTTGCCAAAAGTAACTCTAAAAGTAAATGGCGTTGATTATATCAAAGATGATGGTGAAATTAATCTTGATAGCTACAGTAAAATG